>NZ_JBHXMP010000005.1:0-202404 GCF_042720415.1 Agromyces sp. NPDC058484
AACGAGCGCACCTTCGAACGCATCCGACCGCAGATCGAGCGCGAGTTCGAGAACGGCGACGAGGTCGCGCGGGTGCTCCGACTGCTGCTCGACGGGATCCGGGTGAAACGCCTGCGCGAGCCCGAGACGAACTGGACCGACACCGACGACGACTGGCGCGTGATCCGGAAACTGCTGGACGGTTACCCCCGACGAGACGGCGAGCGCGAGCCAGACCGCCCGTGACGGCGTACCCGCCGCCACCGGCCGCGGCATCCGTCGTCTGCCATCGACGACCGCGTCCGCGAGCTCATGTCGCAGGTCCGCCTCGATGAGAGCCTGGCCGGCAGTCGACCGCGCGCCCTGTCGGGCGGCCAGCGCCAACGGGTGGCGATCGCACGAGCGCTTGCCGCCGACCCGGCCCTGCTGGTGCTCGACGAGGCCGTTTCGGCGCTCGACGTCACGACCCGGGTCGAGATCCTCTCCCTCCTCGATACCATCCGCCGGCAGACGGGGGTCGCGCTGCTGATGATCACGCATGACCTCACGGTCATCCGACGGCTGTGCGACCAGGTGGTGGTGATGCGGCACGGGCGCATCGAGGAGCGCGGCACCGCCGCGAAGATCCTCGATGCACCGACCGCGGAATACACCCGCCTGCTGCTCGACTCGATTCCGCGAGAGGGTTGGAAGCCCCGCCGTCGGCTCGGCCGCACGCGGTCGCTGCCGACGGTCACCCGCAGCAGCGCCATGATCCCCGAATGAACGGAGAGCCCACCCATATGTCCGAACCCGCAGATCTCCTCATCGTCAACGGCCGAGTGTTCGACGGCCGCGTGCGCACCCCGAGCACCGCGGTCGCCGTCACCGCGGGTCGCATCGCCCGGGTCGGATCCGACGCACGGGTCCTCGAGATGCGCGGCGAGGGAACGCGAGTGATCGACGCCGCAGGCGGAGTCATCCACCCCGGCTTCGTCGACGCGCACACGCACGCGGCCTTCGCCGGCGTCGAACGGTTGAGCATCGACCTCACGCCGGCATCCAGCGTCGAGGAGACGCTCGAACTGATCCGCGCCGGTGCCGAGCGCAGCGACGCCGAATGGCTCACGGGCGGGGGATGGAGCCACGAACTCTTCCCGATGCCGACGCGACAGCAGCTCGACGCGATCGTCCCCGACCGCCCCGTCGCCCTCAGCGACGCGGGCCATCACACGCTCTGGGTGAACTCCAAGGCGCTCGAACTCGCCGGCGTGGATCGCAACACGCCTCAGCCGCACAACGGACGCATCCACCTCGACGAACACGGCGACCCCAGCGGATACCTCAACGAGACCGCAGCGGAACTGGTCGGACGGATCATCCCGCCGGCGACCGAGGACGAGATCTACGCCGGCCTGCTGAACGCGCAGGAGTACCTCTGGTCGATCGGCGTCACCGGGTGGCACGAAGCGATCCTCGGCGAATACAACGGCAAGGCCGACTGCACGCCGGCCTATCTCCGCGCCATCGGCGAGGGAACCCTGAAGAGCGAGACATCGGGCGCGCTCTGGATCGCACCGGGCCTGCGCGAACAGGACGTGCCCGCGCTCGTCGACCGCTTCATCGCGCTGCGCGAACGGAACGCCGCGGCCGGCATGGTCACGACGACCGCGAAGGCGATGATCGACGGCGTGCCGCACGGCGAGACGGCGGCGCTCCTCGAGCCGTACTGCAACCACGGCGACGGTTTCGCCGGTGAGCTGCACTTCGATGAGCCGACGATCCGGGAATTCGTCGCCGCGCTCGACGCAGCCGGCTTCGCACTGCACGTGCACGTCATGGGCGATCGCGGCATCCGCGTGGCGCTCGATGCGATCGAAGCCGCACGATCGGCGAACGGCTCGGGCCCGCGCCACCACATCGCACACCTCTCCATGGTGCAGCACGAGGACGCCCGCCGATTCGGGCCGCTCGGGATCACCGCGAACATCCAAGGCCTGTGGGCCGCACCCGACCCGTTCGTCATCGACCAGATCGGCGAAGAACGGATGCTTCGGGGCTACCCGTTCCGCACCATCGCCGAGGGCGGCGCAGACCTCGCCATGGGCTCCGACTGGCCGGTGTCACCGGCCGACCCGTGGCTGGCGATCCACGTGGTCGTGAACCGGTGGGCGCCGCCCCCTCCCGGTGCTCCCGTGCCTTCCCTCCCCGACGGGGCCGAGCCACCGAACCTCGACGCGGAGCACCAGGCCCTCACCCTCGAGCAGGCGCTCGGCGCCTACACGAGCGGATCGAGCGGACTCGTGCTCGGCCGATCGGGCCGGGTCCGGGTCGGTGAACGGGCCGATCTCGCCGTGGCGACCGGTGACCCGTTCGAACTGCCGGCTCATGAGATCGCTTCGCTGAAGACCGCGGTGACCGTGGTCGGCGGGGCGGTCGTGCACGCGAACTGACCTCGCCGTCTTCACCAGTCGAATGATCGCGCCGCGCAGCGCCTCGACCGCTCAGACACGCAACATCTCGCTGCAAACCCACACACATAACGACAACGGGAGTTCATCACCATGAAGGTCCTCATCGTCGGCGCCGGCATCGGCGGGCTCGCCACCGCCCTCTCGCTCCACGACGCCGGAATCCGCGACATCTCGATCATCGAGCAGGTGCCCGAGCTGCGACCCCTCGGTGTCGGCATCAACCTGCTGCCGCACGCGGTCCGCGAGCTCACCGAACTCGGTCTCGGTGAAGAGCTTGCCGGCATCGGCATGGCCACGAGCCGGCTGACCTACACGAACCGGTTCGGCCAGGAGATCTGGTCAGAGCCGCGAGGCCTCGCCGCCGGCTATCACTGGCCGCAGTACTCGGTGCACCGCGGGGAACTGCAGATGCTGCTGCTCGACGCGGCGCGCGATCGGCTCGGTGCCGACCGGGTGCTCCTCGGCCTCGCCGCGGTGTCGTGCGACGCGCGAACGGATGCCACGTCCGTGACGGTGCGCGACGCAGCGGGCGCCGACCAGGTGCTGACCGGCGACGTCGTCGTCGCGGCGGACGGCATCCATAGCGCACTGCGGAAGCAGCGGTACCCATACGAGGGAGCCCCGGTCTGGAACCGCCTGATCCTCTGGCGCGGCACCGCGATCGCGCCGGCGTACCTCGACGGCCGCACGATGATCATGGCCGGCGACGGGATGCAGAAGTTCGTCGCGTACCCGCTCGAGACCCCCGGGCCGGACGGACTCGCGCGCATCAACTTCATCGCCGAGTACCGCGCAGGCGACGGCGACTCGGGCGTCTCGGACTGGAACCGGTCCGTGGACCCGTCGCGGGTGATCGACATGTTCGCCGACTGGCGCTTCGACTGGCTCGACGTGCCCGCCCTCATCGCGGCATCCGACCAGGTGCTCGAATACCCCATGGTCGACCGCGACCCGGTCGACCGCTGGACCTGGGGCACGCAGACCCTGCTCGGCGACGCCGCGCACGCCATGTACCCGATCGGGTCGAACGGCGCCTCGCAGGCGATCCTCGACGCCCGCACGATCGCGCACGAACTGGCCACCGCGGGCGATGTGCCGACTGCGCTCACCGCCTATGAGAACGCCCGGCGGCCGGTCACGGCAGCGCTCACGCTCAGCAACCGATCGCTCGGGCCCGAGCGGGTGATGCAGCTCGCCTACGAACGCGCCCCGCACGGCTTCGACGACATCGAGCAGGTCGTGCCGCTCGCCGAACGGCAGCGCATCGCGGCCGAATACAAACAGGCCGCGGGCTTCGATCCGTCTCTGCTGAATGATCGGCCGAGCCTCAGTGCGCGACCGGCGGCGGACCGCGCAGGCCGATGACCGTACAGTTGCGCCGGTACGAGGTCGGGGCCGACCGGCTCGAGGCGTTCGTCGCCTGGTGGCGCGAGCACCTCGTCCCGGCACGGCGCGCGGCGGGCTTCGAGATCGAGTTCGCCTACGCCATCCCGGCGACGGGTGAGTTCCTCTGGGTCGTATCCGTGCCGGGCGGGCCAGAGGCATTCGCGTCGGCCGAGCGCGACTACCTCGGTTCGCCCGAACGGGTGGCGGCCATGGCCGCTCTGCCCGCCCCGATCGCGAACCAACGCGTCGACACGGCGACCACAGTCTTCGCGTGACGTGCGATTAGGGCCCGCGGGATCCGGCGATCGCGCTCGACACCCCGCCAGCCGACCCCGATTCGGTCGACATCACGTTCGCCACCGACAACTTCCTCGCCGGGCAGGAGATCGGCGAGTGGACCGCCGCGAAGCTCGGCGGGCAGAGGGCCACCATCGCACTCGTCGACCTGTTCGACGACAAGGTCGTCTCGGTCGACGTCAACCGCAACCAGGGATTCCTCGACGGACTCGGCATCGACCTCGCCGACCCTGCGGTGAAAGGCGACGAGAAACCCACTGGCAACTACAGCGGCGGCAACTACGAGATCGTCGGCAACGAGGCATCCCACGGTGCAGAAGATGGCGGCCGCACCGCCGCCGAGACACTGCTGTCCAAGAACCCGCGAACGAGCGGGGTGGCATCAGCCGGCGACCATGCCGTGCGGGCTCGGGTGGCCGGCGACGGGAACCGCGGATGAGCTGGTCAAACCTGGAGGACCGGGTGGAGGTGTCAGAAGTTCCATTCAGTGGGTGTCAAAAAACCCGATCTGAACAAGGAAATAAGGCCGATTTCGAGTTGTCAAAAGCGTAGACTTCCAGCATGCCCGACTACTACCCCCGCATCGCCGACAACGAGCTCGCCGACCGGCTTCGCTCGATCGGTGCCGTGCTCATCGACGGTCCGAAGGGGTGCGGCAAGACCGAGACCGCGTCACGTCTTGCCAGGAGCGTTGTCAGACTCGACACGGACGCCGGCGCGAGGGCGCTCGTCGGGTTGAACCCGGAGTCGCTCTTCGATCAGGAAGCACCGGTGCTCTTCGACGAGTGGCAGCGGGTGCCGGAGATCTGGGATCAGGTCCGTCGTCACGTCGACGACTTGCGGCAGCGCGGTCTCTACATCCTCACCGGATCGGCCACGCCGACCGATGCGCGAGAGCTGCACTCGGGTGCCGGTCGGATCGGCACCCTTCGGATGCGGCCGATGAGCCTCAGCGAGTCCGGTCACTCGACCGGTGAGGTTTCATTGGCGGCGCTCATGGCGGGCGAGGAGCAGCGCGCGAAGCGTACCGAGGTATCCGTCCCGGAGCTCCTGGAGCGGATCGTGATCGGCGGATGGCCTGCCCTCCTCGGCGAAGACGAACGGTCGGCACGCTGATGGCTTGCCGACTACCTGAGCCAGATCGTCGAGGTCGACGTGCCCAGCCTCGGCACGACTCGGCGTGCCCCGGAACGGCTCCGCCGGGCGCTCGCATCCCTGGGTCGCAATGTCGGCCAGCCGATCAAGCTGACCGAGCTCGCCGCGGATATCGGCGGCCAAGGACAACGTCCCGCGGATGAGACGGTGCACGCATACCTCGACGCTCTTGATCGGCTGAAGCTGACCGACGACTCGCCGTCGTGGCGCCCGCACATGCGGACTCGGACCCAGCTTCGCGAGGCGCCGACACGATACTTCGTCGACCCGTCGCTGGGCACCGCAGCACTCGGAGTCGGGTCGACGGATCTCCTCGCCGATCTGAATGCGGCCGGGTTCCACTTCGAGGCCCTTGCCGTGCGCGATCTTCGTATCTATGCGCAGCCGTTGGGCGGGACGCTCTCGACCTGGCGTGAGGTGCGCGGGCGAAAGGAGGTCGACGCGATCGTGGAGACCCCGAACTCCTGGGCGGCATTCGAGGTGAAACTCACCGGCAACGAGCGCGTCATCGATGAAGCGGCCCGGCGGCTCATCGACTTCGCCGCGGAGATCGACACGCGACGGCACGGTGCACCTTCCGCACTGGTCGTGATCACGGCCACCGGCGGCGCAGGCAAACGTGCTGACGGGGTCCACGTGGTACCCATCACAGCACTCGGCCCATGACGACGGCCACGGCGTACCCGTGTGCCGTCCACTAGCCCGGGTCGACTGCCTCGAACACTTTCAGGCCGGAGAGGTCGCTCGCGTCGATACCGGTGCGCATGACGCTGCAGTTCGCGTTCCAGTAGCCGCCGCGTTTGCCATAAGGCGTGCAGATCAGGATGGTCGGCATCGGGCCATCCGCGCCGTCCGGTCGATAGACGTCTGCAGAGAGCGTCACCCCCGTCACGCAGCGGCGGGAACATCCTGTCTCGCCCCTGATTTGATGGAGGCTCTGATCGTCCCGAAAGAATGAGGAGCATGCCGCTGTCGCCACTCGGACTGCGACCCTGATCTCGTCAGCGGCCATAGGACGCCGCGGCTTCCGCTGCCCTCTTCAGGTCCGCCGTGAACTGCTCGAAGTTCTCGTCGAACGGCGGGATCATCCGGGCGACGAACGGGTAGAGCGGACCGCCGATGCGCTCGACGACCTCCACTCGCGTGCCGCCGGCGTCGCCGCTGAGCGAGTACGTGTGAGTGGACATCGCATCGCCGAACGTCAGGCGCGCGTTCGGCTCGAACTCCTTGACCTTCAAGCGAAACGTACGGCTCGGGGCGAGGGTCGAGACGAGCTTGATCCTCGAGCCGGGAGCGATCTGGCCATCCAGCGAGACGACCGTCGAGTTCCACCTCGGCCACCCTGCTGCAGTGGTCAGCAGTCGCCACACCGTGGCGGCGTCGGCATCGATGTGCCGGGCGATGCGGGTGGAGCGACTGAACGTGGTCCGGCTCGTCGAGGCGACTCCATCGGGCGCAGTGGTGGACATGTGATTCCCCGTTCCCTGCTTGAGGCCGATTGTAGAGCGCACGCTTACCCTTGCAGTGGATTCGTCGGATCGGGTTCCGAGAGGACTCCGCCGAGGAGGAGGTCGACTCCTTCAGCGACAGGTGAAGCAGCATCGAGGGCGCCAGCCTCAGGATCGAGGACCATCCGCAGGGCGGATGTGCTGCCCTGGGCGCCTAGCCGCGGCATCCGTTCCACCCATCACGGAGAAGCCGAAGAGTATCGCATGAAGAAGGATTTCGCGACGTCAACCACCGAGAAATCGACCGGCATGAGCAAACGGAGTCGGGGGTCGCAATTCGTCAACTGCTGATCGAACCGGGTGACATCGTGTCCTCGGCGACCGCATCGCCGAGGGCGGTCACGCGGCCCTGTAGCGAGGTCACCGTTCGCTTCGATTGGAGTACATGACCCGCTTCGTCGAGACGATGCGCGGTCGCACCGCTCGCGGGAGGGTGGTTTCAACAGGTGGAACGGATACCACCTCACGAGAGAAGGGGAGAGATCATGACCACCCAGACACGCAACGGCACGGCACAGCGCGAGATAGTCGCTGTGGCGTTCGCGACGCCCGACGGTGCCTCGCGCGCGGCGGCCTCGCTGGCGGGAGCGTACTTCGAGAAGATCGAGAACGCCGCAGTGCTGACGGTCAGGCCCGACGGCACCCCGAAGTTCATCGAATCGAGCGACTGGGGTATGGGCCGAGGCGCACTGGTTGGTGGAATCATCGGCCTCATCGGCGGTCCGTTGGGTGTGCTCGCCGGCAGCGGCATCGGCGCACTCGCGACCCGTCTGCGCGACACCGGGTTCCGCAACGACCAGCTCCGCCAGCTCGGATCCTCGCTGAACCCCGGGCGCTCCGCCCTCGTCGTCGAGATCGATGCATCCGTGACCATGGCCGCGACCGAGCTGCTGAGGTCGCTGGGCACGACGAGCATCGTCGTCGTGCCGATGACGGCGGACCTATCGAAACTGTTCGTGCCAGAACCATGACTGTCATGCGAAGGCGTGGCGCTCGTGCTCCTCGAGTCGAAGCGAGCGCTGCGCCGTCATTCATGAGCGGCGATCGATCTGCGCCGGAGGGCGATGAGTCGACGGTCGATCGATCGGTGTGGCAACGACTCCTCCATCTCCGCCTGGCGGTCGAGGACGCGGCTGCTCGCACGCAGGCCTACATCCTCGGCAACATCGCGGTGCTCGCGACCGTGGTCGTTGTTGGACGCGATTCGGAGCACCTCGCAGACGGCGTGCTGCTTCTGGCCTGCACCGTGCTCGTCACGTTCGCCGCACATGTCGTGGCGGAGGCGTACGCCAACCGGGTGAGATCAGGGCGGCGGCCCGATCGATCGAGCATCGTGCATTCGGGGCGAGACAGCCTGCCGATCGTCAGTTCGGGGATCTTCCCGGTTCTCGTACTCTGGATGGCTGCCGCGGGTGCGGTTCCGTTCACGGCGGGGTTCATTCTCGCCATCGCCTCGGTGATCGCCCGGTTCCTCTTTCTCGGAGCGATCATCGGGCGATTGCGCGGCGAGTCGAGTTCATGGCGCACGCAGACCGCGGGCGTCGTGCTGGCCCTGCTCGGAGTCCTGCTCGCGGGGGCGGAGTTGCTGCTCGCGCACTGACAGCGCCCACGCACTCCGCGCGCCTGATCACGCGATCGGGCGTGGTTCTCGGGGGCGGGATGTGGCGGCGTCGCTGTAGCTCTCGATGTCGAGGTTGAAACGGTGCAGGAGGTCGGCGAAGCGGTTCACGTCATCGAGCGACCACTCGGCGAGAATGCGGTCGAGCGTGCGGATGGAACGTTCCCGAGCCGCATCGAGACGCGCTTGGCCTTCAGTCGTGACGGCGAACTTGCGGGCGATGCCGCCATCAGGGTCGGGGATGCGTTCGACCAGGCCGGCGCGCATCGCCGAGCTCGTCTGTCGCTGCAGGGTGGAGGCGTCGAGCCGGAAGGCGTCGCTCAGCTCTCCGATCGACATCGGGCCTTGCAGGTGCAGCCGGCTGAGCAGCAGGTAGACGCTTCGATCGATGCGGTCGGGGCGGTGCTGAGCGACAGCGTGGCGGCTCAGCAGCATCTGCTCGTACTCGATGTCTGCGATCCGCCGATCCATGTCGCCTCCTTCTCAGATGCCCGGCAGTTCGCCGCGCTCGATCAACTTGATCCTATCTCGTGCATGTATAGTGCATATGCAAAGCACATATGTAGAGTACATATGTAGAGTACATATAACGTGCACTACACACATTTGAGCTGAAGGGACCAGATGTCCGCACCCGTGCCCGCCGCTCGTTCTGGGCTCCTCGTCGCGACGCTCGCCTTCGCGGGGATCGCCGCATCCGTCACGCAGACGATGATCACCCCGCTCATCCCGCAGTTGCCTGCCATCTTCGAGACCTCGCCCGCGAACGCCGCGTGGATCGTCACTGCGACCCTGCTCGCCGCGGCAGTCGCCGTGCCGATCGCGGGCAGGCTCGGCGACCTGTTCGGCAAGCGACGGATGATTCTGATCTCGACGGTGCCGCTCATCGCGGGCGGCGTCGTCTGCGCCATCGCGCCCAACGTCGAGATCATGATCGCCGGCCGCGCCCTGCAGGGCCTCGGCATGGGCATGGCCCCGTTGGGGATCGCCCTGCTGCGCGACGCCGTGGCGCGTGCCAAGCTGTCGTCGGCCATCGCGACCGTGAGTGCGACGCTGGGAGTCGGCGGTGCGATCGGCATGCCGTTGGCTTCTGGGGTCATCGAGTTCGCCGATTGGCGCACGCTGTTCTGGGGCGGCGCGGGGGTGACGGTGCTCGCGGCAGCGGCCATCTGGAAGGTCATCCCCGCCCTGCCGGCCGGCGCGTCGGGCCAGCGCTTCGACGGGGTCGGTGCGGTCGGCCTGGCCGTCGGACTGGTGTCGTTCATCCTCGCGATCTCGAAGGGGTCGGAGTGGGGGTGGACGTCCGGCCTCACGCTCGGCCTGATCTCCCTCGCCGTCGTAGCGTTCGTGCTCTGGGGTGTCTGGGAGACGCGTGAGAAGCATCCGCTCATCGATCTGCGCACGGCAGTGCGTCCTCGAGTGCTGCTCACCAATGCGGCGTCGATCTTCGTCGGGTTCGGGATGTACGCGAGCATGCTCGTCATGCCGCAGGTGCTGCAGATGCCGGCGCAGACCGGGTACGGGCTGGGCCAGTCGGTGCTCGCAGCAGGGCTCTGGATGGCCCCGGCGGGGCTCATGATGCTGCTGCTCTCGCCCGTCGGCGGGCGCCTGTCGAATGCACGCGGCCCGAAGTTCACCCTCACCCTGGGTGTCGTCCTCATCGCGACCGGGTATGGCGTCGCGCTGCTGGGAATGGGCAGCACGTGGGGTCTGCTCGCGACCGGCATCGTCGTGAACAGCGGCGTCGCATTGGCATACGGCGCGATGCCCGCGCTCATCATGAGCTCGGTGCCGCGCAGCGAAACCGCCGCGGCGAACGGCTTCAATACCCTCATGCGTTCGCTGGGAACGACCATCGGCGCGGCGATCGTCGGCGTCGTGCTCGCCCAGATGACGACGACCATGGGTTCTGTGCAGGTTCCCTCGGAGGCCGGGTTCCGCACGGTGCTCGTGATCGGAGCGGGCGTCTCGCTCGTGGCCGCGGCCGTCGCGGCACTCATCCCGGCCGTGAAGTCCGAGCTGCCGACCTCGGGTGAAGAACCCGCGCAACCCGATCGGTTCGTGGGCGCTGCCTCTGAACCCGAGCAGGGGGACCGGCTCGTCGGCGCTGCCGTGGGCGCCGGCGCAGACTCCCGGGCCTGAAGGGCACCAGACAGAGTCGGTGACAGGCAGAGGGGCGGGGTGCCGCATCGGCACCTGGCCCTCTGTCATGTCCCGCCTCTACTGCACCGACCATCCGCCGTCGGATGCGAGCACGGCGCCGTTGAGGTTCACGCCGTCATCCGACAGCAGGAACGTGATCGACGCGGCGAGCTGCTCGGCGGTGGCGACGGTGGGGATCTGACCCTGGAACGGCTTGAGCCGGGCCGAGCCCGCCGCAGACACGTTCGGAGGGAACGGGATGCCCGTGGCGACGCCGCCTGGCGCGACGGCATTGACCCGGACGCCCTGCGGGCCGTACATGAACGCAGCCGACCTGGTGAGGCCGACGACCGCGTGCTTGGACGTCGTGTAGGCGTTGCCCGACGCGTTGCCTCGCAGCGCCGCTTCGCTCGCGACGTTCACGATCGAGCCCCGCCCGGTTTCGAGCATGACGGGAAGCGCGGCTCGGGTGAGCTTGAACGTGCCGGTGAGGTTCACGCCCATCACGCGATCCCACATAGCGTCGGAGGTCTCATGCAGCGGCGAGAAGTCGTCGTTGATGCCGGCGATGTTCGCAAGCGCGTCGACGCGCGATCCCGCCGCCGCGATGATCGCGTCGACCGACTCCTGTTTCGTGATGTCTGCTTCGACGACGACGACGTCGGCGTCGGGGAGCGAGGACGCGAGATCGTCCAGGCGGGCGGCCGACACATCGACGGCCACGACCCGCCCGCCCTCGCGGGCGATGCGCGAGGCGGTCGCACGGCCGATTCCCGAGGCCGCGCCGGTGACGATCACCGTCTTCCCGGCGAACCGGGCCGGCGTTACCTGCTCCTGCCAGGCGCCGCCTTCGTCTTCCTCCGGAGCGACGCCGTCGTTCGCCTGCAGCACCAGCCCATCGATGACGCTCTGCGAGAGCTTCCCCTGACTGAGAGCGACGAGCTGCTGCAAGGGGAGGCCGCGTACGGGGGCGAGCGTCTCGACCGGTACGCCGGCCTGAGCGAGCAGCCCCTGGATGAGCGGGCCGCCGTTCTGGCTGTCGAGCCAGTCGCCGATGGTGGAGTTCGCAGTGAGGGTGGTCATGAGTTGCCTTTCCTTGTTCGTCCGGGGGTCGGACTGTTCTGTGGTTGTGGTCGATGTACCTGGGGAACGTCAGCTGCGAGTGCTGATCGTCCTCTCGCGTCTCGGCATGTCCGCGATCAGTGGCGTCATGTCGATCTGCTCGGTCGGTGGGAGGGCGACGGGGGCCGGGTCGATGCGACGGACATCGTCTCGGGGTGTCCTGGCCGCGATGCGTGTTCTCCGGTCGATGCTCATGCGGCGACCAAACCGCGGGGGTGAGGCTCGAGGATGGTGATGGCGTCAGTCTGCGATTCTGAGGGCATGCGTGAACTGCTCAGGCGCTGGGAACCGGCGGCGGCCAGCATGCCGAGGACGTGAAGCACGGTGCCGCCCACGGTCATCGCCACGAACACGGCCTGCAGTGTCCACTGGACTGGTGCGGTGACGACTCTGAAGGTCTTTCGGTTGCGGGTCATGGTGTGCCTTTCGCTCGGAGTGGGTAATTGGTTCCAGCATCCGTCGGTGACGGCGTACCAGAATCGTCCGAACGGGTCGTCCCGTCTCATCCGTTTGCAGTAGATCGCTCCGCGGCTACTGCGAACACCGAACTACTGCAAACACAGTAGGCACGATGGTCCGATCGCACGGTTCGCTGCATGCCGGTCCGGGGAATCCTTGAACTCGAACTTCTTTCGAACTCACTCAACGAGGGAACCCACATGTCTACGTTCTTGTCATACGTCGGGCGCTTCAGCGCCCGATTCCGATGGGTGGTGATCGTCGCGTGGCTGGTGATCTTCGCCGCCCTCATCGCGGTGTTCGCCGCCGGCAGCAGCTCCGGGTCATCCGCAAAGGCGGAAACATCGATCCCCGAAACGGGGGCGTCGCTCGCGCTCGAGCGCATGAACGACGAGTTCCCGGCCGCGGCCGATGCCGACGGCGCCACCCTGCAACTGGTCTTCCACCCCGAGAGCGGTGACGTCACCGATCCGGGCATCACGACAGAGATCACGAGGGTGGTCAGCGAAGCAGCAGATCTTCCCGGCGTACAGTCGACGAGCAACCCGCTCGATCCGGCACATCCGTACGTCTCCGAAGATCTGACGCTCGCAGTCGCGACGCTGTCATACGGTGAGCTCACCGAAGACGAGCAGAAGGAGTTCTACGACGCCGCGCTCAACGTTCAGGAGAACGCACCACCCGCGCTCGGAGTCGAACTGGGCGGCAACCTCGCGCCCCTCGGCGCGCCCGCACCCGGGCCAGGTGAAGGCATCGGCGTGATCATCGCCTTCATCGTGCTCGCACTCACGTTCGGATCCCTGCTCGCCGCGGGCGCGAACCTCCTCATCGCCGTGCTCGGCGTCGGCGTCGGCCTGATGGGCATCCTCGCCTACGGCTCGCTCGTGCCGATCGATGACAACAGCATCATCCTGGCTTCGATGCTCGGTCTCGCCGTCGGCATCGACTACAGCCTGTTCATCCTCTCCCGCTTCAAGAACGAGCTCCGAAGCGGAAGGACCGTGAATGACGCGGTCGCCCGTGCTACTGGGACAGCCGGCACCGCGGTGGTCTTCGCCGGGCTCACGGTCATCGTCGCGCTCGTCGCGCTGCTGGTGGCGAATCTGAGCTTCGTCACCGAAATGGGTATCGCGGCCGCGTTCGCCGTGCTCGTCTCCGTGCTCCTCGCGTTGACGTTGCTTCCCGCCCTCATGCGGTTCCTCGGCTACCGCGTGCTCTCGAAGAAGCAGCGTATGGCGCTCGAACGCGGTGAGCTGTGGACCGAGGGTCAGAAGCAGAAGCGCGGAATCATGCGCGGCTGGGGAAGCTTCGTCGTGAACCGCCCCATCGTCTCCCTGTTCGCCGGCGTTCTGATCCTCGTCGTCGCCGCGCTGCCGATGCTGAGCATGAAGACCGCATTCAATGTGCCCGGCGGCGCCGACCCTTCGTCGACCGAGCGCGCCGCGTACAACCTGGTACTCGACGAGTTCGGCGGCGTGCAGAGCCCGCTCATCGTTCTCGCCGAGGGCGAGGGCATCGCCGCCGAGACGGCGACGATCGAAGGCGACCTGGCGACGCTCGACGGCGCCCAGCAGGTGATGCCCGCCGAGGTCAGCATGGACGGCGACGTCGCACGCATCATCGTGGTGCCCGAGGCGGGCCCGATCGACGACGCGACGAAGGACCTCGTTCATGAGATCAGAGACGATGCGGATGCCGCTTCCGGCGTGCACCTCGAAGTCACCGGTGAAACGGCGATCGGCATCGATCAGGACGAACAGCTGATGCAGGCGCTGATCAAGTACGTCATCGTGATCGTGGTGATCTCGATTCTCCTGATGATCCTGCTGTTCCGGTCCCTGCTGATCCCGGTGGTCGCCACGATCGGATTCCTGCTCTCGGTCGGTGCATCCTTCGGCGCCAGCGTCGCCGTGTTCCAGTGGGGCTGGCTCGACCCGCTGATCGCAGCCCCGCAGGGAGATCCGATGATGAGCCTGCTGCCGCTGCTGCTCGTCGGAGTGTTGTTCGGCCTCGCCATGGACTACCAGGTATTCCTCGTCTCGAGAATCCAGGAGATGCATCGGAAGGGGATGTCGCCGAAGCAGGCGATCCGTGAAGGATTCGCCCGCTCGGGCCCCGTGTTGGTCGCTGCCGCGACGATCATGATCGTCGTGTTCGCCGGGTTCGCCACGAGTGACTTCGCGGTGGGGGCATCCATCGCCTTCGGCCTGATGGCCGGCGTCGCCGCCGACGCGTTCATCGTGCGCCTCGTGCTGATGCCCGCGGTGCTCTCGGTGCTCGGCAAGTCCGCGTGGTGGATCCCGAAATGGCTCGACCGCATCCTGCCTGACGTCGACGTCGAAGGCCACTCGCTCGACGTCAAGACGCCCGACTCGACCGCGACGCCCGCGTCGCCAGGGGCGCCTGAGACGCGGAGTCAGCCGGCACTGATCGGCTGACGCCGCCACCCGCACCGACGGGGCCGCTGCCAACCACGCAGCGGCCCCGTCGTGGCGCTTGGTGGGGCGGATGCCGCCTGCTGTGAATGGATGAGTCGGATCGGTTCAGCGGGACGACGAGCCGAATCGCCGCAGCGAGACACGATGGATGTATCCAGCCGGGAAGGTCTCTCGGAGGGAAAAGGAGGAGAACCCATCATGACGTATCGACCACACGACAGATCCTCGCCGCCTCGTTCGCGACCAGCGACGGCGCGACCCGCGCGGCCACGTCGGTGCTCGGAGCATACGGCGACAAGGTCGCCAACACCGCCGTCATCCACGTGAAGGCAGACGGAACCCCGCACTTCGTCGAGCCGAAGGACTGGGGTCCCGGCCGCGGCGCCCTCCTCGGCGGCGCCATCGGCCTCATCGGAGGCCCGCTCGGCGTCCTCGCCGGCGGCGGCATCGGCGCCCTGGCCAGCAAGCTGCGCGACATGGGCTTCAAGGACGCGCAGTTGAAGCGCCTCGGCGAATCGCTGAAGCAGAACGAGTCGGCGGTCATCTTCGAGATCACCACCGACGCCGCTCCGACGGCGGCGAAGCTTCTCGAAGCGCTGTCTGCCCGTCAAGTGGTCACTGAACACGTCGACGCGAGCGTCGCTGCGCTGTTCGATGACGCACCGGAGCCCGTCTTCGTACACGAGGCAACCAGCTGATGTTGCGAGGCGCCTACCCCGCGCGCACGAGAAGACCCGGCCGAGCGTTGGCCGGGTCTTCGACGCTCCGTGCGAAGATACCGCACCGTCTCAATCGCCGATCGGCGCGTGCTCAGCGATCGGCGACGATGCCGGCCTGATAGGCGAACGCCACGAGCTGGGCTCGGTCGCGGGCGCCGACTTTGGACATGGCGCGATTGGCGTGCGTCTTGACGGTGAAGGGGGAGACGAACATCTCGCCGGCGATGTCATCATTCGACAGTCCTCGGGTGATCGCGACGACGACGTCGTGTTCCCGCGGTGTGAGCGCTTCGAACCGGCGTGCCAGGTGCTCATCCACCCGATGGACGGGAGTTTCGGCGACGCGGCTGATCGCCGTCGCGGCGGCGGCGGCCGAGAGGGCGCCGCCGCCGCTCATGACGTCGCTGATCCCCGCGATCAGCTCGGCGGGTCCGACTCCTTTGCCGAGGAATCCGTTGGCGCCGGCGCTGAGCGCGGCGACGACGTTCTCGTCGTGTTCGAACGTCGTGAGGATGATCACCCGTACCTGTTCGGCCGTGTGGTCGCGGCGGATGCGCGCGGTGGCTTCGACCCCGTCGATGCCCGGCATCCGGATGTCCATGAGCACCACGTCGACCGAGGTCGTCTCGAGCAGTTCCAGTGCGGCGAAGGCGTCGCCGACGTCGGCGACGACCTCGATCTCGGGGCTGGAGGAGATGATGGTGCGCAGCCCGGCGCGAATCATCTCCTGGTCGTCCACGATCAGCACTCGGATCATCGCTCGCTCGCTTTCGTCGGTAGTTCCACGTGCACACCGAACTCATGCTCGGTGCGGGCGATCTCGATGGTTCCGCCCGCGGACTGAGTCCTCTCACGCATTCCCACGAGCCCGTAGCCGGCGCGAGCGCTGGATTCGGTCGCGGCAGCGGCGGCGACCTGGTTGACGACATCGATGACGAGGCTCGCACCGGTCGAGCCGATGGTCAGGCGCACGGGGGCGACGCCGTGTCGCTCCGCGTTGGTCAGCGCCTCTTGAACGATGCGGTAGGCGGCCGCCGAGACATCCGCGTCGAGCGCGGGCAGGTCGTCCTCGATGCTCGCCTCGACCTGCACGCCGGTGGTATTGACGCGATCCACCAGGGAAGGGATGTGCTCGACTCGTGGGAGTTCGGTTCGTTGATCGGATTCGGCGTCGGTCGCGCGCAGCAGGTCGAGGATCTGCTGCGTTTCGTGCAGCGTGCGCTGCAGTCCCTCGCGTGCTGACTGGAGTGCGCGCCGCGCATCGTCGGCCTCGCTGGGGAGGGAGACTTCGGCGACCCCGACGTTGATGTTCACCACGGCCAGTTCGTGCCCGACCACGTCGTGCAGGTCTCGCGCGATCCGCAGTCGCTCGTCGTTGACGGCTTGCCGCAGTTCGACGGCCTGAGCGGCGGCGAGGTCGGCGGCGCGGTGTCGTGCCGCGTCCCAGGATTCGGTCTGCAGGCGCACGACGCTGCCCGCGGCCGCAGCGGCAAGACACGAGGTCGCGGCGATCAGCGCGATGGGGGAGTCGACCTGGCCGTCTTCACGGGCGGAGAGCACGAAGTAGAGGAAAGCGGCGACCGCCGTCGCCGTCGGCAGCACGTGGCGGCCCTGCCGGGCGAACAGGAACATTCCGAAGACGGTGACCGTCCAGATGCCGATGTACTCCGAGGCGAAGAGCATGTTGACGCCCGCTCCCACTGTCATCAGTGCGAGTCCGACCCATCGTGCGCGGAAGATGACCAGCAGGCCGAGCGCCGAGAGCAGGAGCCCGACGAAACCGATGGCGGTCTCACCGCCGAGGGCCATCACCGAGAACTCCGTGACCAGCGCGCCGATGCTAATGATCACCATCACTGTCGACAGCAGCGGGCCGCGCAGGAACCAGGACTGCTTCGGCCACGCGACATCCGCAGACGCGGGTGACGGGGTCTCGGAACTCATCGACTCATCATCCGGCATCGGCGCTCGAACGTCCACGGCATCCCGTGAGGATGCGCGGTTGGCCGGGTGGGGCGGGTTTGCCTGGTTCGCCAGAGCATCTCCGCTCCGACGACCGCCGCGGCCACCCCGAATCCCGCGGCAGCAAGGGTACTGGTCAGTACGCTTTCGGGCTGGCGGGCCGAGACGAGCGCCGCCTGTGCGAGGGAAATCAGCACGAGCGCGGAGGCGAGGTTCATGCGGCGCACGGCCGATGCGAGGGGTTCGGTGTCGTGCCGGCCGGCGATGGTGGCGACCAGCGAGAGGATCAGCTCGCTGAAGGCGACAGCGGCGATGGTGATGCCCGCCCAGAGGTCCTGGCCGAGAAAGGTGTCGGTTCCGAGAAGTGCCGGCGTCAAGGTGAGCAGATACAGCACGCTCAGCACGACGATGGTGGCGCCCGTTCGCCGGTAGCAACGCTGCTCGGCGTTTCGTGTGAGGGGTGGCTCGAGGCGGAGGATCGCGGATCGCCGACTGAGGAGGGCGAACTTGGTCGCGACCGCACCGGTTGCGAACACGATGTTCGCCAGCAGAAACCAGTCGGGAGCGGCGATGAACAGGCCGAGCTTCGCGATGAGCAGAAATGTTCCACTGACGATCGAGACACCGGCGAAGAAATACAGGCGGGGAAGGCGCGCCAGCAGGGTCGCGCAGAGCGCGTGCCGCCCGTGCCCGAAGCGCAGGGGCGCCGGCCGATTGCTCGGCCGGCGCCGCCTGCTCGGTCACGCCCCGGCTCGCGAGGCCTTGCGGATTCCGATTACTGTGCCGACAGCGGCGATAGCGCTCGCCACAGTGAATCCGATCGCGATCTTCCTGCCCTTGGACATCGAGTGTTTCCTTTCGTACCGCCCGTCAACGGGATGTGGTTCCACTCTCCCGGGTTCGTGCTGCAAGGGAATCGTCCGGACGGATCGACCGCGGTACTGCGATTGAAGTAGCAGGCACGACGGCGGCCGGTCGTGACACGGATCCGTACTGCGTTTGGACGAGCGCGATTCGTCCCGTTGCACGACGCCATCGGAGCCGAGCCCGGAAAGGCTGAGAGCAACCTCGATCACCCTTCGTACCAAGGAGCATCACATGCCCAGTCCCGCCGTCCGTCTCCCGCAGCCGTCGCCCGCACCTAGCATCGGTGACCCGGCATACAGCCTCTGGGAACTGGTCGCCGGCTCTCTGGTTCAGGTCGGCACGCAGGCGACCGGCTACGTCAGTAGCTTCGCCCTCGCTCCCAGCGACGAGGATGGCCTGGTGGCTGCGGCAGGTGGTCGGTCGGTGAAGAAATCTCGGCCGACTACTTGCCAGCGATAAAAGTACGTTTTAGAATAAGATCAAGATAAACCCGATCCGGGACTCACGATCAGGAGCACGTTTCAATGTCGAATCCGTCGCCGCGGCAGGTCGCCCGCCTCGAAGCACAGCCGTCGCTCTCGCACGAGCTGCTCACTCTGCTTCCCGGCGACTTCCGCCTCGGCCTCTCGACTGCCGCGTACCAGATCGAGGGTGGCGTCTCGGAGGGCGGACGGGGGCCGAGCATTTGGGACACGTTCGCGCACACCCCCGGCCTGACCCGCAACGACGACAACGGCGATGTGGCCTGCGACCACTACCATCGCTGGGAGTCGGACCTCGACCTGCTCGCCTCCCTCGAGGTGCGGCACTACCGGCTGTCGGTCTCATGGAGCCGGCTGCAGCCGATCGGATCCGGTGAGCTGAACCCAGAGGCGGTCGCCTTCTACCGTGACCTGCTCACCGGCATGAGAGAACGAGGCATCCGACCTCTCGTCACGCTCTACCATTGGGATCTCCCGCAGCCGCTCGAAGACCGTGGCGGATGGCCCGAACGCAGCACCGCAGAACGCTTCGCCGACTATGCGACGCGCACGGTCGCCGCGCTCGGCGACCTCGTCGACGACTGGATCACGCTCAACGAACCGTGGTGCTCCGCATTCCTCGGGTACCACACCGGTGCACACGCCCCCGGTCGACGCGACTTCGATGCCGCCGTCGCCGCGGCACACCACCTCAACCTGGCCCATGGTCTCGCCGTGGCGGGCATCCGCCTCACGGCTCCGAACGCTCGCGTCGGCATCGCGAACATCGTGACCGAACTGCGCCCGATGAACGACACCGAGGCCGATCGCGGCGCCGTCGTGCGGGTCGATGCCGCGAGCAATCGCGTCTTCCTCGACCCGGTCTATCTCGGCGACTACTCGGCGTCGGTTCGCGACACCCTCGGTAGCGCGCTCGCGCGAGTGATCCGCGACGGCGACCTCGCGAAGATCGCGGCGCCCACCGACTTCGCGGGCATCAACCACTACCAGCGGATCCTCGTCAGCTATGACCCGATCGGCGGTCCGCTGGCCGCGCGAGAGCAACCCGCGACGCCGGCGACCACGTCATTCGGCTGGTCGGTGATCCCCGACTCGCTTCGGGTCGTGCTCAGTCGGGTCAGTCGGGAGTTCACCGACCTCCCCGTCTACGTGACCGAGAACGGCGCGAGCTTCGACGACTATGCCGACCCCGAGGGCGATGTCGTCGACCTCGATCGGGTCGAGTACCTGCGCGGATACCTCGCCGCGCTCATCGACGCCGTCCGCGACGGCGCCGACATCCGCGGCTACTACGCCTGGTCCTTCCTCGACAATTTCGAGTGGGCCGAGGGGTACAGCAAACGTTTCGGTGTCGTGCACGTCGACTACGCCACCCAACGTCGCACCCCGAAACTCAGCGCCCTCTGGTACCAGCGCCTGAATGCCCAGCGCAATGCGCTCCTCGAACTCGTCGGCCAGGCAGGCTGACGCACCCGGCCCGAGCACCCCGCAGCGCGACCTGCACACCCCACCCCATCGCACCCCACCGCACAGAGAGGCACCTCAATGAAGAGCATCACAAGGATCGCGACCGCAATCACCGCGGTCGCCGCAATCGGCGCCCTGGCCGGCTGCACCTCCGGCGGATCCGGCGGCGACGCCGAAGCAGACGGTCCGCTGACGGTCTGGATCATGGGCGACTCGGGCACGAACTTCGAGCAACTCGTCGCCCCCTGGTCTGAAGAGACCGGAACCGAGGTCGAAGTCGTGGCCGTTCCCTGGGACGGCGTCGACGAGCGTCTGACGACTGCGGTCGCATCGGGCTCCGGCCCCGATGTGCTGCAGATCGGGCTCTCGAAGCTCCGCACCTTCGCCGACGCCGGCGCGCTGCTTGCCCTCGACGACCACATTGCGGATCGCCCGGCTCTCGCGGCCGAGAACTTCCCCGACGCGATCGGGGGCGAGGCCTCGGCGATCGGGGGTGAGATCGTCAGCATCCCCTGGGTGGGCGACACCCGCGTGCTGTTCACCCGCACCGACGTCCTCGCCGAGAACGGCATCGATGCTCCGCCCACCACCTGGGACGAGGTGCGGGCAGACGCGAAGGCTCTCGCGGCTCGCGGCGACGGGCAGTTCGGCTACTACATTCCGCAGTGGGACAGCCCGCTGCCGGTGGTCATGACCTGGTCCAACGGCGGTGACATCATCGATGCCGACGGCAACGTCGACTTCGACACCCCCGAGTTCGAGGCGGCGGTCGACACATACACCGGCCTCTACGCCGACGGCAGCGTTCCCACCAACGCCGACTTCGACCAGGCACAGGGCTTCATCTCGGGTGTCGCGCCGATGCTGATCAGTGGACCCTACCTCGCCAAGTCGATCGCCGAATCGGCGCCCGAGCTCGAAGGCAACTGGGCCGTCTCACCGGTACCGGCCGGCTCCGACTCGGCTACCTCGCTGTTCGCCGGGTCGAACCTCGGCGTCTGGCACAACAGCGACCAGGTCGATCAGTCGCTCGTCCTCATCGAGTACCTCTCAGAGCCCGAGACCCAACTCGAGTGGTTCGAGGTCAGCGGCGAACTGCCGACCAACGTCGACGCGCTCGCCGACGAGACCCTGCTTGCCGACCCGCTCGTGCAGGTGTATGCCGACCAGCTCGCGGAGTCGCGCATCCTCCCACTCGTTCCGAACTGGGACGGCGGAGTCGGCGCCGATCTGCTCACCGCGCTCAACTCCATCGTGCTGAACGGCGAGGATCGTGACGCCGCGATCCAGGCCCTCATCACGAAGACCGAGGGCATCTCGGTCAACTGACCCATTCCGCCGGGCGGTGGGATCGCGCGATTCCCCTGAGTGCGATCCCACCGCCACAACCCCCACTAACGCTCACCATCCGCGGTCCCATCGCCACCACACCCCACGACAGAGAGGAGCGACGCATGAGCATCGCCGCCAAGGCCACTCCCTTTGCATTCGTCGGTCCCGCAATGCTGCTACTGGTCGCGTTCGGCGTCCTGCCGCTCGTCGTGGCCCTCGGCATCAGCTTCACCGACATGGACATCTCGGGCCTCGCGAACTGGGCCAATATCGGCTTCGCGGGCACCGAGAACTACGAACGGCTGTTCGCCGACCCCGACTTCTGGCAGGCGTTCGGCAACACCATCTTCTTTCCTCTCATCGGCGTTCCCTCCGTTGTCATCCTCTCGCTTGCCGTCGCACTGCTGCTCACCCGAAGCGACAACCGATTCTTCCGCGCGCTCCGCACGTTCTACGTCATCCCCGCCATCACGGGCATCGTCGCCATCGCACTCGTGTGGGGGTACTTGTACAACACGCAGTTCGGCTTATTCAACTGGCTGCTCTCATTGGTCGGGGTGCCACCCGTGCGATGGCTCTCAGACCCGCTTCTTGCCAAGTTCTCGGTCGCCTTCGTCGCGATCTGGCGGGGGACGGGCCTGAACATCATCATCTTCCTTGCCGCGATCCAGGGCGTTCCCAAGGAGTATCGCGAAGCCGCGGCCCTCGACGGGGCGAGCTCATGGCGCACCACCTGGTCGGTCGTGATCCCGTTGCTCCGCTTCGCCATCCTCTTCGTCACCGTCACCACAGCGATCTTCTGGCTGCAGTTCTTCGACGAGCCGTTCGTCCTCACCAGCGGCGGACCGCTCGGCGCAACCACGTCGATGCCGATCTTCCTGTACAAAGAGGGCTTCGAGCTCAACCAGTTCGGGTACGCCAGCGCCGGCTCCGTCGTTCTCTTCATTGTGATCGCCGTGGTCACGGTCATCCAACTGCGCTTCCGGAGAGCTGATGTCGAGTACTGAGACACCGACGCGCATGACGTCCGAGACCCCACGACGGATGCCCCAGCCGATGCCACTCCGTCCGTCACTGTCGCCTCCGCGACGCAAGCGCCGCGGTATCGTGCTCACGATTCTCATCGGGGCGGCACTCGCGATCGGCGCGGTCATCACGGCATTCCCGTTCCCCTGGATGCTGCTGTCCTCGGTGAAGCCGCAGAGCGAGTCCATCGACTACCCGCCGACGCTTCTTCCCCAAGACCCGACTTTCGAGTACTACATCCGACTGTTCACCGAACTCGACTTCGGGCGGTACCTCGCGAACACCCTCATCGTGGTGCTGATCGGCGGCGTCGGGCTGCTGCTCATGGCGATGGCCGGTTACGCATTCGCCAAATTCGACTTCCGCGGCAAGAGCGGGCTCTTCTTCCTGGTTCTCTCGACCATGATGATCCCCGTCCAGGTCACGATGATCCCGACGTACCTCATCCTCAACGGGATGAAGCTGACCAACACCCTCGTCGGCATCGCACTGCCGACCCTCGTCAGCGGCTTCGGCATCTTCCTGTTCCGCCAGTTCATGTCGACCATCCCGACCGAGCTGCTGGAGGCGGCTCGACTCGACGGGGCGCGCGAGTTCCGCATCTTCCTCACCATCGTGCTGCCGATCTCGAAACCCATCCTCGCCGTTCAAGCGGTGCTCGTCTTCATCGGCGGATGGAACAGCTTCCTCTTCCCGCTGATCGTCGCCAGCGACCAGAAGCTCTACACCCTCTCCGTCGGGCTGGCACTGCTCAACGAGCAGATCGCAGTGAATCCATCCCTGCAGATGGCCGCCGCGTCGGTCATGGTCGTGCCTATCCTCATCGTCTTCATCGTCTTCCAGCGCTACATCGTTCAGGGCTTCGCCCTCTCCGGACTCAAGTGACCCACGTAAGGAGCACCGTGACCATCACCCAGACCAGCCCCCGACGCACATTCGCCCGCCGGCCGGCCGTGCTCGACGGATTCGTCCGCCGCGAAGGCACCGAGCTGGTCGACGGCACCGGCAACGTGCTGCAACTGAGGGGAGTCGGGCTCGGCAACTGGCTCCTCCCCGAGGGGTACATGTGGCGCTTCGGCCCGGGCGCCGAGTCCCCGCGTGAGATCGAGGCGCTCTTCGCGCGCCTCATCGGTGCCGATGCTGCCGAGCGATTCTGGCGCGAGTTCCGTGAGCGGTTCATCACCGAGCAGGACATCGCAGAGATCGCCGCGGCGGGCTTCGACCACGTGCGCCTGCCGATCAACGCCCGCATCATCCAAGACGCGTCGGGCACGCCGATCGAAGCGGGGTACGCGTTGATCGACCGACTCATCGAGTGGTGCCGCACGCATCGCCTCTGGATCCTGCTCGACCTGCACGGCGCGCCCGGCGGGCAGACCGGCACGAACATCGACGACTCCCCGAACGGGAAACCTGAATTGTTCATGGTCGACGAGTACCGCGACCGCGCGATCGAGCTGTGGCGTGAGATCGCCCGACGCTACCGTGACGAGCCGGTGGTGCTCGGCTACGACCTGCTGAACGAACCGATCCCGAACGAGTGGCAGCACCGGTATGCGGACGAACTCGCCGACCTCTACCGCGACCTCACTGCCGCGATCCGCGAGATCGATCCCTACCACCTGATCGTGTACGAGGGCTCGCATTGGGCGACGAACTGGTCCATCTTCACCGAAGTCTGGGACGAGAACTCCGCGCTCCAGTTCCACAAGTACTGGTCCCCAGCCGACCGTGCGAGTATCGCCGCCTTCCTCGAGACTCGCGACCGCCTGCAGCTGCCGATCTACATGGGCGAGGGCGGCGAACACAACCTCGAGTGGCTGTACGCGGCCTTCAGACTCTACGAGGGGCACGGCATCGGCTGGAACCTCTGGCCGTGGAAGAAGGTCGACACCCGAACGTCACCCGCCTCGGTCGTGCCGCCTACCGGTTGGGAGGACGTCATCGCCAGCGTCGGTGGAACAGCTCTCGACCGGGCAACCGCGCAACTCATCCTCGACGATCTCATCGAAGCCATCGAGATCGACCGGTGCAAACGTCACGATGACGTCCTGGCAGCAGTCTTCGCCGACCGACCGGCGGTGATCCCCGCCTGGGGGTACGGATTCGACGGGGCCGGGCGCTCGTACGAGGCCGACGCATCCCCAGACGTTCCGAACCTCCGCCTCGGCGACACCGTCGCGTTGCGATACGCGTTCGACATCGAGCACCCGTCGAACCCGTTCGAGTCCCACGCCGGCGACCCATTCCGGCCCGACGAACTCGTCGTCGTCGACCTCGCTGCCGGCGAATGGCTCGAGTTCGTCGTCGAAGACGGAACCGATGCCGTGGACTACACCCCGCTGAGCCCGGACGGGAAGGCCGTACCCGCCCGCATCACCCGCACCGACGGGGGCCTCCGGGTCATCGCCGCCGCACCGCTCAGGCTCGCCTGGCTAGTGCTCGATGGGTCGAAGTATCCATTGGTAGCCTTGGTCGATCATGGCCAGGCGTGAAGGCGAGCAGCGGATGACGCGGCAATCGCTCACCATCAGATCGCTCCGAACGCAGAACCGCTCGGCTGCGCTTGCCCACCTGATCACCGCTCGCGACGGTACGCGTGCCGAAATCGCCGCGGCGGCAGGGTTGTCCTCGGCGTCCGCGGCGAACATCGTCGCCGACCTCATCGCCGAAGGGCTCGTCGCCGAGACGGGCCTGCTCGCATCGCAGGGCGGCCGGCCGACGTCCGTCCTCGAGCCCGTCGCCGATGGCGCATACTTCATCGGCGCCGACGTCGGCGAACGCGGCGTTGCCGTCGAACTGTTCGACCTGACCATGACCCGGGTCGACCGGGAGTTCCGCGGCGGCAGCACCGAGGAATCTCCCGACACGATTGCGCACGATCTCACCGACGCCGTCGAAGCCCTTCGGCAGCGCAACCGTGACCGCTGGTCCCGTGTCGTCGGCGTGGGGCTCGGGCTACCGGGCATCGTGGAGACCGACGACGCCGGCGTACAAACGCTCTACGCCGAGAACCTCGGCTGGGATCCGGTCGCGGTGCGACCGTTGCTCGGACACGACCTTCCGCTGTTCGCCGAGAATGGCGCGAAGACCCTCGCGAAGGCCGAGCAGTGGTTCGGCGCCGCGCACGGTGTCGAGCACGCCGTCGTGGTCCTGTTCGGCCGCGGCGTGGGCTTGGGCGTCATCTCTGACGGAGAGTTGCTCCGCGGCTCCGCAAGTAGCGCCACCGAGTGGGGCCACCTCTGCCTTGACCGCAGCGGCCCGGTATGCCGCTGCGGACGGCGCGGCTGCGTGGAAGCCTTCCTCGGCGCTCAGGGCATCCTCGACCGGTGGGCCGCCGCAGGCGGACGCTTCGACGGGAGCGGCTGGACAGCGATCGGCGAACTCCTCGACGCCGCCCAAACCGGCGACCCCGTCGCGCACGACACCGTCGAGAACCTCATCGACGACCTCGGCACCGCTCTCGGCGGACTCGTCAATCTGTTCAACCCGGAACGCGTCATCGTCGGCGGCTGGGTCGGCATGCGCCTCATGCAGCACCTCAGCCCGCGGATCGAGGCCACGACACGAGCCGCGTCCCTGGCTCGACCCGGTGCTCAGTTCGAGCTCCGAAGCTGCACCTTCGGCGGCGATACCGTTGCACTCGGAGCTGCGGTCATGCCGCTCGAGTCGCTCATCGCAGCCCCGGTTGAAGAGGTGCGGTCGCGCGCCGCACGAGCGGCCGGATAGAACTGCCGGCCGGATGCCGGGGTTGCGGTTCAGCTGTAGAAGCGCTGCATGCTCCGCGCCACGACGGCGGGCTTCGTGCCGCAGCACGGCGACCGGTACGCCAGCCTGACCCAGAGCCCGGCGTTCGTCTTCGGTGAGGGGCTCTCGTACACGCGGGTTCTCGACTGCTGGCCGACCGCGCGTTCGTGGCCGTGAAAGACACGGATACGCCGAAACTCTTCAAGTGGGAGCTCGACAATTGCCACAACATC
Organism: Agromyces sp. NPDC058484; assembly: GCF_042720415.1. Lineage (NCBI taxonomy): Bacteria > Bacillati > Actinomycetota > Actinomycetes > Micrococcales > Microbacteriaceae > Agromyces > Agromyces sp. NPDC058484. The sequence goes on from NZ_JBHXMP010000005.1 coordinate 26,393, forward strand.
GACGTGCTCCGTCGAAACGACACTCGTCGAGATCCGCACGACCTCGCCGAGTTCATCGGCACCGTGCCGCTCGAGCCATAGCCGACCTGCAAACAGCGGACCGACTTCCCGGATTTGAAGAAGCGCGTGGAGACTCGATGCGCGCACGCTTATTCAACGAAAGTGGCTATCCATCTTGTTGCCGTGATGTCGGGGGTCCTGGGTAGCTTCGTCGCATGATTGATCGTCCGCTGCGGGGAGCGCACTACCCGGGGGTCGCTGCCGGAGGTGAGGCGTTGGTTCGCGTCGGAGGACGCGTGTCTGGACTATCTGGACTGGATTCGATGGCCGGAGGGTTTCTGGTGTCCGTGGTGCGCGGGCGTCGCGGACTGGACACGGGATGGCGTCGCGCATCGCTGCGGTGACTGCGGACGGCGCGTGACCGCGACAGCGGGGACCGTGTTCCACCAGACGCGGACGCCGTTGTCGGTGTGGTTCGAGGCGGCGTGGCTGCTGACCACGTCGAAGCAGGGCGTGTCTGCACTGGAGGTGCAACGGGTGACCGGGCTGGGCAGCTATCAGACCGCGTGGGCGATGCTGCATAAGCTGCGCACCGCGATGTCACAGCACGGCCGGGACCGCCTGCTCGGTCGCGTCGAGGTCGACGAGGCACTCTACGGCGGGGCCGCCGCAGGGCTGCCGGGCCGCTCACCAGACGGGAAGACGCTCGTCGCTGCTGCCGTCGAGCGGCGCGGACGCGGGTTCGGCAGGATTCGGATGCAGCTGCTGCCCTCGGCGACCAGTGATCACCTCGCCGCGTTCCTGACCGCCACGGTGACGCCGGGCTCGACGGTCATCACGGACGGCTGGCGGCCTTACCCGTCCGCGATCCGTGCGGCCGGCTTGTCTCACGAGCGCCACGTCGTCTCCGGCACCGGCCTGCCTGCTCACGAGGTGCTGCCCGGAGTGCACCGGGTGTTCTCCCTCAGCAAGCGCGTGCTGGAAGGCACCCACCAAGGCGGTGTTCAGGCCGCGCACCTGCAGGCGTATCTCGACGAGTTCGTGTTCCGGTTCAACCGGCGCACAGCCAGCGAACGCGGTCTGCTGTTCCTTCGCCTGCTCGAGAACGCCGTCGCCTACGCCGCCACGCCTTACAGAAGCCTCGTCGCGACACCAAGCCCCCGGCTCCGGCCGCGTCCGACAATTGCCGCGGCGCGATCCCTCCCCGCGAGCCTCACCGAATCGCCACTCGACCGACCATGGCGGAAAGCCGCGTGATCACGGCACCAAGTTGGATAGCCACTTCAACGGATATCGATGCGAACTCACTCCAGACGTTCCCAGCCCGACCGAGTAAAGTCGCCGCGGTAGCATCCGTTCTCGCAAGGAATCCCGGGCCAGTCCGAGATCATTCGAGATTTCCGGAGCGAAGTGAAAGACTCACGAGCGGCCCCGTCGTCTCCGTGGTGTCGCGGGTTCGAGTCCCGCCCTCGCTACCAAGACCCTTGGATTACCGGGGATTCTCGCGTACTCGTCGGCTGCGATCGTTCAACGCTTATTCGTCGAAACGCTAGGTTCATCGGCCCGTCTCGGCCGGGCCGGCCCGACTTCGAGATATTTGCGGCGACGGCACGGGCGGCGCCGATGACGATGTTGTCGCGCTCGCTGTCGCGGTCGCTGAAGCCGGGTGCCTGGCCCTTGAGGATGCTCCAGAGTTTCGCGGGTTGTGAGCGGGATGCCTTGTGCTCCCCAGGTCGGGTTCCCGACGTCGAATAGAGAACGAAACGACGCGGACGTGTAAACCGCGGACGTGTAAACAGGGAGTCGGTGAACGCCGGCACCCGCTCGTCCGTCTCGGGCATGGTGAGGATGGGGCCGGCGTAGGTGCGCTAGAGGTGGTATCCGCGGCAGGCGGGGCAGGCGTAGGTCACGAGCGAGATGCGGGGCTCGGCGGCGCGTCGGGCCGCAACGGCGTGTCGGGCTTGGTGCCGGTCGCGATACCGGGCGAGACCGGAATGCTCACAACGCGGCAGCTTGTGTCGGTGGGCGTCGCCCGAGCTGCGCGGGCGGATGCCCAGGTCCGAGTCAATGCGGCGGTTGCGGTTCGTCATGGTGTTGCTCCTTCGGTGTCGGTGTCGGTGTCGGTGTCGGTGTCGGTGTCGGTGTTTCGGTGTACTGACGCTCCGTCGAGGCATCGCGAGGCATCGCGAGGCATCCAGTGGCGCGGTGCCTGACGATGCCTAGCAGAGCGAGGTAGCGGCGGTAGGGAGGGGCCGACGAGCGCGGCCCGAATCCTCGGGAGGATCCGGGCCGTCCTACCCGGCAAGGGCGTTAGGCGGCGTCCTGGTCTTCCGGAGCTTCCAGCTCGGCGAACTTGGCCTGCATGGTCGGGTTGCCCTTCGTCAGCTTCTTGACGGTGAGCGCGGTCGCCTTGTCGTTGGCGAGCCGCAGGTTGTTCTCTGAGCCGAGCAGGCCGTCCTTAACCTTCTGCAGCCGGTCGATGGCGAGGTCGATGTCCTTGATCGCGGCGTCGAACTTGCGCTTGGCGAGGTCGTAGTTGCGGCCGAACGACGACTTGAAGGCCTCGAGCTCGGACTCGAAGTCGGTGATGTCGATGTGCTGCTTCCTGGCCTGCTCGAGTTCGGCCTTCACGAGGATCGTGTCCTGTGCGGCGTTGCGGAGCAGTGCGATGATCGGCAGGAAGAACTGGGGGCGGACGACGAACATCTTCGGATACTGGTGCGAGACGTCGGTGATGCCGGTGTAGAGGTCGGACTCCTCTTCGAGCATCGAGACGAGCACCGCGTACTCGCAGCCCTTGTCGTTGCGGTCCTTGTCGAGCTTGGCGAAGAAGTCACTGTTCCTCTTGCGCGTCGACGAGGCATCCGCTTCGTTCTTCATCTCGAACATGATCGAGACGTACTCGACGCCCTCGTCGCTGAAGTCGCGGAAGACGTAGTCGCCCTTCGTGCCGACCGAGGCATCGTTGTCCTTACCGAACTCGGCGTTCGGGAACGCGAGCGAGCGGATGCGGTTGAACTCGACCTCGCAGTGCTGCTCCAGAGTCTCGCCGAGCAGCTTGACCGAGAGCTTCGCCTTCATGTCCTTGTAGCGCTCGATGAGGTCGTCCTTTAGAGCGAGCTCCTTGGCGTGCGATTCCTTGAGCGCGGCGTCCTTGACCTTCTGCTCGGCCGACTGCAGCTCAAGTTTGTTCTGCGCCTCGCCGAGCTGCTTCTCGGTTGCGGCGACGGCATTCGCGACCGCGAGGTCCCGTTCGGTGCCGGCGGACTTCAGCTCGGCCTGGAGCTTCTGGATCTCCGCGTCCTTCTTCGCGGCCGACTGCTGCGACTCCTGCGCCGCATTCGCGACAGCCAGGGCGATCTCGGCCGTCTTGACCTTCTCGGCCTCGGTGAGGCGTGCGTGGAGCTCGGCCTCGAACTCCACGGTTCGCACCTGCTGCACGATGTCGGCATAGTTGGCCTCATCGATGGTGAAGACGGTTCCGCAGTGCGGGCACTTGATCTCGTTGGTAGCCGTGTTCGGCGTGATGTTGTTCATGTGGCGATCATGGAGCTCCCTAAAGCCTTCATGCCTACTTGAAGCTGATAACCCCACTTATCAAGTAGAACCTCCACAAGCGCCGGATTCTCGATACGGTGACTCCATGACCACGAACCCGTCACTTCTCATCGACCTGGCCGGCGTCGCCCGGCTGGCCGGCGTGCAGCGACCCGTGGCGTCGATGTGGCGCACGCGCATCGCCAGGGCCGCGGATCCGTTCCCGAGCGCAGTCGACGAGCAGGGCGGGCGAATGCTGTTCGATGCGTCTCAAGTGGCCGAGTGGCTCTCGCGCACCGAGCGTGGCAACAATCCAGACGCACAGGCGGATGCCGCGGCTGCAGCTGCTCCGCCCGGTTTCTCCTTCTCGGACCGACGCGCAGTCGAAGAACTCGAAGCCCTCATCACGCTGTACTCGCAGCGCGGCACACTCGAGGATCTCTCTCCCGCGGACCTGCGGATGGTCGCAGCAGAGACCGACCCGAACGACGAGTTCGTGCGCGCCGAACTCGAGGCGCACGCCAGGCGACGCGCGGAATGGCTCGACTATGCCGAGCAGCTGATCGATGCGACGTACTCGCCTTCGGCGGCGCTGGCGCTCGTCGGCCGACGCCACGCCACCTCGGTGAGCATGGCAGGCTCGACGGGAAGGCTCAGGGATGACGCGATCGAGCTCGTTGCGGCGGCGACCCGCGCCCTGGTCATGAATGCCGCAGCCGAGTCCGGAGACGACGTGGCGGTCATGCTCGATGCCCACGACGTCGAGCTCACTGCAACGTTGGCCGAGGCGCTCGGCGATGACGTCGATGTCTCGCTGCCGCCTGGATCCGACGCTCGACGCGCGCGCCGCCGGCTCATCACGGGCGGCCGCTGGTTGGTCGACACGGCCGCGATCGAAGCATCTCGGGCGGTCGTGGTGGCACGTGTCCCCGCCGGCCGCGGCGATGACGTCGCAACCATGCTGCGAGCGGTCGACGAAGTGTCGCTGTCGATGCGCGACACGGATTCGGCCATCGTGATCGGCCCGGCACGAGCGCTGGTCGACGCGCTCTCCCCTGAGGCAGAACTCGTGCGAAGTGACATCCTGCGAACAGGCCGTGTCCGAGGCATCGCCAGACTCGCGCCCGGGTTGATCGAGGCCGCCCCGCGGGAGTCGCTCGCGGTGTGGGTGCTCGGAGCGCCGATGGGGCAGGTCAAGATCGCCGACCGCTTCACCGTCGTCGCGGATCTCATCGACGCTCCGCTCACCACCGCCACCCGCGCCGACCTCGTGATCGACTTGGTCGCCAGCATGGGCAGCGCCCGCGAGGTTCGCGGACACACGTTCCGCTTCGGGCGGTTCGTTCGAACCCCGAACATGCTGGCGCGTGGTGGCTCGCTCACCGATTCAGTGGCAATCACAGGGCGATCGCGTGCGAGTACGGCTGACCTCCCCGTGTTGATCGATGCCGCGGCCGACGCCGTTCGCACTGACCTCGAGCCCATCGTGGTCGTGCCGACTTCTGCGTCTTCTCGCGAGCCGCAGAGCATCGCCGACCTGATTCGCGATGGCCACCTCCGCGTCGTCTCAGGTACGCGGGTCGACCCCGAACTGCACGGACCTGAGGGTCTGGTCGTTGTTGCGGCATCCGACCTCGACGACCCGAGCACGGTCGGCAGTGTCCGAGTCGATCAGCTCGTGTTCGCGGAGCAGCATCCGTCGACCGGTCTCACACGCCCTGGCGACGTGATCTTCCGCACCGGCCCGACCGCGGCCGCATGGGTCGATGTCGACGGCTCGAGAGTCGTCGCCTACCCGGCCCGCGTGCTGCGCATCACCGCGGCCGACCCTGGTGGGCTCGTTCCCGAACTCATCGCGGCGGACATCGTCGGTCAGCCGGCCGGGCCCGGCGCCTGGAAACGATGGATGCTCCGCCGCGTCTCGCCTCAGGCGGTCGCCCCGCTTCGGGGGGCACTCGCCGACATCGCCGCCCGGAGCGACGCACTCCGCGATCGGGCTGCCAGACTCGACCGATACGCGGAACTGCTCGCCGCCGGTGTCGTCGCAGGAGCAGTCACCCTCGAATCCAAACCCCGCGCAAACGAATCCATCGACGCCACCGCCGCTGACGCGGCATCCACGCAGTAAGGAAGCACATGCCCCGCACCCCGAAAGCCGCCCCGCGGGCGCCGTCGACCATGAAAGAGCTGAAAGACACGCTCTGGAAGGCCGCCGACAAACTGCGCGGATCGATGGATGCCTCGCAGTACAAAGACGTCATTCTCGGGCTCGTCTTCCTCAAGTACGTGTCGGACGCCTTCGACGAGCGCCGTGGCGGAATCCGCGCCGAGCTCGCCGCCGACGGATACGACGGCGAGCAGATCGCCGACCTCATCGACGACACCGACGAGTACACCGGCCGCGGAGTCTTCTGGGTGCCCGCGAACGCGCGCTGGGGCTTCCTCGCCGAGAACGCGAAGGGCGCGACGATCGACAGCCTCGAGAAGTCGATCGGCCTGCTGATCGACGAGGCGATGGATGCGGTCATGCAGTCGAACCCGCAGCTTTCGGGCACCCTGCCGCGCATCTTCAACCGCGACAACGTCGACCAGCGGCGCCTCGGCGAACTCGTCGACCTGTTCAACTCGGCGCGTTTCGCGGCGCAGGGCCAGGGTGGGTCAGACGGACGCCGCGCCCGCGACCTGCTGGGTGAGGTGTACGAGTACTTCCTCGAGAAGTTCGCCGCCGCTGAGGGCAAGCGGGGCGGCGAGTTCTACACGCCCGCCGGAGTCGTGCGTGTGCTGGTCGAACTGCTGCAGCCGACCCACGGACGCGTGTACGACCCCTGTTGCGGATCGGGCGGCATGTTCGTGCAGGCCGAGAAGTTCATCGACGCCCACCACGGTGAAGGCAGCGACATCTCGGTCTACGGCCAGGAGCTCAACGAGCGCACCTGGCGCATGGCGAAGATGAACCTCGCGATCCATGGGCTCTCGGGCAACCTCGGGCCGCGCTGGGGCGACACCTTCGCCCGCGACCTGCACCCCGACCTGCAGGCCGACTTCGTCATGGCGAACCCGCCCTTCAACATCAAGGACTGGGCCCGCAACGAAGAGGACCCCCGCTGGCGGTTCGGCGTGCCCCCCGCGAACAACGCGAACTACGCGTGGATCCAGCACATCCTCTCGAAGCTCGCCCCCGGCGGACAGGCCGGCGTCGTCATGGCCAACGGCTCGATGTCGTCGAACTCGGGCGGCGAGGGCAAGATCCGCGCCGAGATCGTCGAAGCCGACCTCGTGTCGTGCATGGTCGCGCTGCCGGCCCAGCTCTTCCGCTCGACCGGCATCCCCGTGTGCGTGTGGTTCTTCGCGAAGGACAAGGGCGCGCGCGCCGGCGAGGTGCTCTTCATCGACGCCAGGAACCTCGGCCACATGGTCGACCGCGCCGAGCGCGCGCTGAGCGACGAGGACATCGCGAAGATCGCGGGCACCTTCCATGCCTGGCGTGGAGTCGAATCGGATGCCGCACCCGACCAGTACGCGGATGTTCCGGGCTTCTGCTACTCGGCGACGCTCGCCGAGATCAAGGCCGCCGACTATGCTCTGACCCCCGGCCGCTACGTCGGCGCCGCCGAAGCAGAGGATGATGGCGAGCCGATCGAGGGGAAACTTGCCCGGCTCCGCACCGAGCTGGAGGCACAGTTCGTCGAATCTGCTCGACTGGCCGCGGTCGTGCGCGAGCAGCTGGAGCGGGTTTCATGAGTCAGGCTCTCGCGGACGTCGGTGTCTCTGTCCTCGACTGTGAGCACAAGACACCCGCAGCACAACCCTCAGGTTTCCCCTACATCGCCATTCCCGACATCCAAGACGGCAGGGTGCTCGTCAATCAGGCGCGTCTCATCTCAGAGGCGGACCTCGCTGAGTGGACCCGTCGTACCACTCCCGGCAGAGGCGACATCCTGGTCACACGTCGCGGGCGCGTCGGTGACACTGCTCCGATTCCCGACGGGCTGCGTTGTGCAATCGGGCAGAATCTCGTTCTCCTTCGAAGTGACGGCACATTGGTCGACCAGGCCTTCCTTCGATGGGCTGTCCGCAGCCCTCAATGGTGGTCTGAAGTCGATCGGCTCATGAACGTGGGCGCTGTATTCAGCAGCTTGAACGTCAAGGACATTGCACGAATCCGTCTGGACTTCCCGCCGCTCCCCGAACAGCAGGCGATCGCGGAGGTGCTGGGCGCGCTCGACGACAAGATCGCCGCCAACACCGCCCTAGCGGCTACACAACGTGAGATTGCACGAGCGAGATGGGACGCACACAGGCGAGGTGTCAAAACGGTGCCACTTGGCGACCTTGTTGAGACCGGCTTGTCCGGCGTGTGGGGAGACGAGAGCCAGACCCCGAGCGCGGGAACCGAAGTGTTGGCACTTCGCGGGCGGGATCTCGAAGATGTTCTCGTCGGCAAGCCTTTGGATGCGCCCCATCGTTGGATCTCGTCTACCCAGGCCACTCGGAGGATCGCACCTGATGCGCTCGAAGTTTGGACGGCGGGATCAGGGACGCTCGGGCCAACACTACTGATCACGCCTCAATTGAGACGCTCCCTGCCATTGCCGCTTACATACAGCAACTTCGTGAAGCGACTCGTTGCTCGCGAAGACGCTGCGGGTCACCTCCCCTCTGCCTGGTTTGCGATTTGGGAGGACTGGGAACGAGGGAACTTCGAAAATTATCGAACCGGAACCGCCATGCCAAACCTTGATGTCTCGGCTCTCTTGGCTGGTGTTCAAGTGCCGCTCCTAGCTGGGTCAGAACGAGCCGACGTGCGCGCGTGGGCGGACCTCATCCTTCGGCAGGAGCTCGAAGCCGAGAACCGCACCCTCGCCGCAACCCGCGACGCGCTGCTTCCGCAGCTCATGTCGGGCAGGCTCCGCGTTCGCGATGCCGAGGCGGCAGCATCCGCCGCCGGCGCCTGAGGGCGAGCGCAAAGACCGGATAGATTCGCAAGACTGCACCGTCGCATGTAACTGGGGAGATTGAACGCATGACCACCACGGCCGCGCCGCCTTCGGCGGCCCCGACCCCGCCGACACCCGCGAAGCGAACTTCCGTCTGGGCGAAGATCCTGCTCGTCGTCTTGGTGCTGGTGGTCGCCGCCGCAGCCGCCTTCGCCGGCCTCACGGTGGGCAAGTTCCTCGGCGCGGGCGAGGAACGCGACGTGCAGGTCGTCCGATCGGTCACAGGAGAGGAACAGGTGATCCTGGTCACCGCCGGGCTCACCGACATCCAGGAAGAGAGCGACAGCCAGACCTTCTTCGGTCTGTTCGACATCCCACTGAGCGACCGCACGGCATTCCTCCGCTACGAGTTCGACGCGAAGCTCGGCATCGACGGCCGGCAGGTCGAGATCGAGCCGCTCGGTGACAAGCGCTACCGCATCACGATCCCGGAGTTCATGTTTCTCGGGTACGACAACCCCGACTTCAGCGTTGCGACCGAGGCGAACGGCATCCTGAGCTGGACTACGCCCGAGATCGACATACTGGAGGCGACCGAGGAACTGCTCACCGATGCGGCGGTCGCGGAGCACATCGAGGGCCTCCGCCCCCTGCTCGAGGAGCAAGCGGTCACCTTCTATACCCGCATTGTGTCGAGCATCGAGCCCGACGCGACGCTCGAATTCGAGTTCACTCCATAATCCCTGATAGCCCCCGACAGAAAGACGACCGCCATGACCATTGATTCCGACCCTCGCGAGGCTCCCACCGACGCACCGGGGAGCGAGATCGAGTTCATCAGCGACGGCGATGGGCTGGTCGTCTTCGGCAAGCCTGCAGCCGTCGAACAGTTCGTCGCGTCGGCGGGCGTTCCGTCACGCGACCTCGACCTCCGGCCGCTGGCGCCGGCGATCGCACGAGGCGGGTCGGCGCTGCAGACGGCGTCGGAGGTCTCGGCGAACGCCGGGCGATGGATGAAACTGACCGAAGAGTCAGCGCGAGCCGCTCACGGCGCGACCCTCGTGCAGCGATCGGGTGGCGAGTTCGTACAGGCGACCACCCGTGCTGCCAACGGTCAGTTCGCGAAGAACCTGCAGTTCGTGACCAAGCCGGGCGCAATGCTGACCAATCCCGCGATCCTCGCCGGTGTCGGCGGCATCATGGCGCAGTACGCGATGCAGCAGACGATGGAGGAGATCACCGAGTACCTCGCCAAGATCGACGCCAAGGTCGACGACATTCTCCGCGCGCAGAAGGACGCGGTGCTCGCCGACATGATCGGCGTCGAGTTGATGCTCGACGAAGCCCTGGTCGTTCGCGCCGAAGTCGGCCGAGTGTCGGAGGTGACGTGGTCGAAGGTGCAGGGTTCGGCTGCGACGATCGCACGCACCCAGGCGTACGCACTGCGCCAGCTCGACGGTCTCGCCGAGAACCTGGAGCGCACAACCAAGGTCGGCGACCTCGCCGATCTGTCGAAGCAGGCCGAAGACACCGTCGTCGAGTGGCTCGCGGTGCTCGCGCGCTGCTTCCAGTTGCAGGAGGGGATGGCACTGCTCGAACTCGATCGAGTGCTGGATGCCTCGCCCGACGAACTCGACCAGCATCGCGTCGCTCTCCAGACGGCGAGACAGCGACGACGTGAACTCATCGCCACGACGACGACGCAGCTCGTGGCGCGGATGGACGCCGCCGCGAGTCGGGCGAACGCGAAGGTGCTGTTGAACCCGTTGCGTCGAAAGTCGTTGTGCACGCGAGCAACGAGGTCGCGTCGGGTGTCGGTGACCTGCATGCGACCCTCGGCCTCGCCGATGAGCGCGCAGCCCTCGAAGCCCGCCGTTGGTCCGCGGCGGCCGCGGATGTGCGCGACGACATGGTCGGTGCGAGCAGGGATGGCCTTCAGGCTGCGGGTCGATTCGGGACGGGGACGCTCGAGAACGCCCGGATGTCAACGGGCCGGCTGGCAGAGAAGCTCGCGAACCGTCTGCAGCGCACCGAGGAGACCGCTTCGGCCCCACCCGCTGAGCACGAGGGCAGAGAGCACTGAACGGTTATGGAATCGCGCAGAACTCATAACCGGGATCGCGTGTCGGTGATCAAGGAGGGAGGGCTCGCGAGCCCACCGCTAGGCCAACACGAGAGTACGTCACTTCACCGCCGGTCACAGCTCCCAGAGCGCCGAGACGGGGAGGGTCCGAAGCCGATCGCCGAAGAACGAGCCCTGTTGGCTAGCGTTCAGCACGTACCCGCCGAGGAATCGCTCGCCCAGCTTGTCGCGGAGTGTTCGGAGCCCAGCGAAGTGCTCAGCCTTCGCAGTGCTCCCGGACTTCACCTCGATGCCGATGACGCTGCCGTCGAAGAACTCGGCGACGATGTCGACTTCGAGGCCGGTGCGGTCTCGAAAGTGGAACAATTCGAATTCCTCACTGCTCCATCCGCGTTGCTTTGTGAGCTCCGTCACCACCAAACCCTCCATCGCCGCGCCCAGGTAGGGGTTGGCGAGCGGCTTCAAGTGGTCCGCTGTCGTCTTAGCGAGGCGCAGGGCAAGGCCCGGATCGGTGACATAAGCCTTGGGCTTGGACGCCTGCCGACTCGTGAGGTTCGGCGTCCATGGTCGAAGCGTGCCCACCAGATACATGATCTCCAGAAGGTCGATGTAGGTTGTCACCGACGTCTCGGGCACGTTCGCGTCGCGTGCGATGCGTGCCTTGACCAGCTCACCGGTCTGATTCGCGGCCACCAGGCGCAGGACGGCGTGGAGCCGAGTGGCGTCCACGCGCGGGGCGATGTCACTCACGTCCCGTTCGAGCAGGCGCCCCACATAGCTGTCGAACCAGCTGGCTCGCAGCCGATCGCTCACGGACAGAACCTCGGGGTAGCCGCCGCGGGCGATGATCTCGGCGTAGTCGGATCGCGTCGAATCGGTGGTGAAACGGACGGCGTCCGCGCCCGCCTTGAGGCGTCCGAGAAGGTCGTCCCGGCGACTGCGGATCTCACCCTGACTGAGCGTTCGAAGGTTCACGGTGATCGCGCGGCCGGCGAGACTATCCGGTGTCCGCGTGAGACGCAGCAGATCGCTCGAACCGGTCAGCACGAACCGGCCCGGGCGCCGGTTACGGTCGATCGACGCCTTGATGGGGAGGATCAGTTCCGGGGCGCGCTGAAGCTCATCTATGACGAGCGTGCCGTCCGGTATCTGATCGACGAACGCGGCAGGGTCGTCCGTTGCCGCTTCAAGGGTTCGCTCATCGTCGAGCGTCGCCAGCGCTGCGTTGCGGCCGCTGACGAGCAGTTCGGCGAAAGTGCTCTTACCTACCTGTCGCGCACCCTGGATAACGACCGTCGGAAAGGCTCCGAGAAGTTCGCCCGCCCACTCGAGGGAATGGCGCGGCAGCAACGGTTCCATGAGTACACCGTACGCTCAACTCGTAGGTTCGCAAGACTATACTCGTACTTTCGCAACCATCAACTCGTAGGTTCGCACCGACCAACTCGCGGATTCGCTGACCACAACTCGAGGATCCGCTGGACGCGACTCATAGGTTCGCATTCGTCAACCCGTAGATTCGCAGCGCCCTGCGGCGCGACACCGACAGGAGCGCACGCATGACCGTCCTCGCCGAATCCGCATGGGAGAACGACGCCCTCGACACCCTCGCGGAACCGCTGGGGTGGCGGCCGCTCGCCGGCGAAAGGATCGCCCCGGGCACCGGCGAGCGCGAGACCTGGGACGACCTGCTCATCCGCCCGCGCCTGCTCGACGCGCTGCGCCGCCTGAACCCCGGGGTTCCCGGCGAGTACCTGCAGCAGGCGGTCGCCGAGATCGCGGCGCCCAAGTCGCAAGACGCGATCACCGAGAACCACCGCATTCACCAGTACCTCGTCGGCGGCTACCCGCTGAGCTACATCGACGCATATGGCGTCGAGCAGAACCCCCGGCTGCGCCTGCTCGGCGCCGAGCAGGAGAACGACTGGCTCGCCGTCAATCAGGTCACCATCCGCAGGGGTGACCTGCATCGCCGGTTCGACATCGTGCTGTTCGTGAACGGGATGCCGCTGGTGATCGTCGAGCTGAAGCGAGCAGGTTCGGCATCCACCGGGGTCGCCCCCGCCCATGCGCAGCTGCAGACGTACCTGCGTGAGTTCCCGATGGCCTTCCGGTTCTGCGTGCTGACGCTCGCGAGCGACGGGCTCGAGGCGAAGTACGGCACACCGTTCACGCCGCTCAACCACTTCGCGCCGTGGAATGTCGATGACGACGGCACGCCGCTCGAACAGCCGCGCGTCGAGGAAGGGGTGTCGGTCGAGCCGATCGACGACGCGCTCAACGGTCTCTTCAACCCTGAGCGGTTCCTGCAGCTCGTGCGCAGCTTCACCGCGTTCGACGAGAACGCCGACGGGCTCACCAAGCGCATCGCGAAGCCGCACCAGTACTTCGCCGTGACGAAAGCCGTCGGCAGCACCGTGCAGGCGGTCGAGACCAACGGCAAAGCCGGCGTCGTCTGGCACACGCAAGGCTCCGGCAAGTCGATGGAGATGGAGCTGTACGCGAACCTCGTGTCGCGGCATCCGAAGCTCAAGAACCCGACGGTGATCGTCGTCACCGACCGCACCGAGCTCGACGGTCAGCTGTTCCAGACGTTCGACCAGAGTCTGCTCCTCGCCGAGAAGCCCGTGCAGGTGCGTGAGCGCCGGCAGCTGCGCGACGAACTGAGCAACCGGGTGACCGGCGGAATCTACTTCACGACGCTGCAGAAGTTCGGGCTGACCGAGACCGAGAAGCAGTCGGGCACGCAGCATCCGCTGCTCACCGACCGGCGCAACGTGATCGTCGTCGTCGACGAGGCCCACCGCAGCCACTACGACGACCTCGACGGGTACGCCCGGCACCTGCGCGACGCGCTGCCGAACGCGACGCTCATCGCGTTCACCGGCACCCCGATCTCGTTCGCCGAGCGCGACACCCGTGCGGTGTTCGGCGACTACATCGACATCTACGACCTCACCCGGGCCGTTGATGACGGAGCAACCGTTCCGGTGTACTTCGAGCCGCGGCTCATCAGGGTCTCGTTCGCCGATGGCGCGACCGAAGAGGATATCGACCGGGCCGCCGACGAGTACACGCTCGGGCTCGACGACACCGAGCGAGCGCGGCTCGAGGCATCCGTCGCCGTCGTCAACGCCGTGTACGGCGCACCCGAGCGCATCGAGACCCTCGCCGCCGACCTCGTGCGGCACTGGGAGGAGCGGCGCGAACGCATGAAGCCGTTCGTCGAGTCGCCGGGCAAGGCACTCATCGTCGGCGGCACGCGTGAGATCTGCGCACGGCTCTACACGGCGATCGTCGCGCTGCGACCCGACTGGCACTCGGACGCGCTCGACAAGGGCCGCATCAAGGTCGTCTACTCGGGGTCGGCGTCGGATCAGCCGCCTGTGAGCGACCATGTGCGGCGCGACTCCGCGAACAAGGCGATCAAGGCGCGACTGAAGGATGCCTCCGACGAGCTCGAACTGGTGATCGTGAAGGACATGATGCTCACCGGGTTCGACGCCCCGCCGCTGCACACGCTGTACCTCGACCGTCCGCTCAAGGGCGCGCTGCTCATGCAGACCCTCGCGCGCGTGAACCGCACGTTCCGAGGCAAGGAGGACGGGCTGCTCGTCGCGTACGCCCCGCTGGCCGACAACCTCGCCAAGGCGCTGTCGGAGTACACCGTCGCCGACCAGGAGCACAAGCCGATCGGCCGCGACGTCGACGAGGCCGTCGCGATCGCGACCGAGCTGGTGGCACAGATCCGCGAGATGCTCACAGACTGCCCCTGGCGGTCGATCGTGGCGCAGGGCGGGTCTCGGGCTTGGCGCACGGCGGCCACGACGGCGACGAACAACCTGCGGGATGCCTCGAACCCGCTCAACGCCGCAGAGCTCGGCGCTGAACGGCTGTCGTCGCGGTACCGCATCGCGACCGGGCAGCTCGCCCGGGCGTGGGCTCTCGCGTCGGGCCGCGACGGCCTCGCCGAACTGCACGACGAGATCGCCTTCTACGAAGAGGTGCGGGTGTGGATGGCGAAATTCGACGCCGCCGAACGTCAGTCGCGCGACGAGCCGATCCCCGAAGAGATCTCGCGCCTACTCGGAAACCTCGTCGCCGACTCGATCGCCCCAGGCGACGTGCTCGACATCTACGAGGCCGCCGGCCTCCCGCGCCTGGCGCTCGACGACCTCGGGCCGGAGTATCTCGCGAAGGCCCAGGCAGCGCCGAACGCGCACCTCGCCATCGAGGCGCTGCGCAAGTCGCTGACGGATGCCGGCGCGTCGGCGACGCATGGCAACCTGGTGCGTCAGCGTGCGTTCTCGGAGCGGATCGCCGAGATCATGAACCGCTACACGAACCAGCAACTCACCTCGGCAGAAGTCATCGCCGAGCTCGTCGAACTGGCGAAGGAGGTCGCGGCCGAGGCATCCCGAGGCTCGCACTTTTCGCCGCCGCTGTCGAGCGACGAACTCGCGTTCTACGACGCCGTGGCGACCAACGAATCAGCGATCGACGTGCAGGGCGAGGATGTGCTCGCGCAGATCGCCCGCGAACTCGTCGCCGTGATGAGGCGCGACGTGCGCACCGACTGGACCGTGCGCGACGACGTGCGGGCGAAGCTCCGTTCGTCGATCAAGCGGCTGCTCGTGAAGTACAAGTATCCGCCCGACAAGCAGCCCGAGGCGATCAAGCTCGTCATGGACCAGATGGAGTCGATGGCGCCGCGGTATGCGGACGAGCGTGGGCAGCACGCCGACTGACCAACTGTCGGGCCCGCGCTCAAGCAGCGAGCGGATGCCGCTTCCGACCCTCGTCGGCACCCGGACTCACGGAACCGGCGCCGCCTGAGCCGCCGTCGCCGCGGCCGGCGAGCAGGACGACGACGCCCACGCACCCCGCCGCGACGGCGAAGCGCGTCCTCTATGCTGCCGTCACCCCTGGAGCACGATCGAATGGTTGAAGCTGGTCGTCGGCACTACGAGCATGCGCAGGCCGAGGACGCGGCTGTCGGTGCTGCCGGTGCGCCAGCACCAGTCGAACGCGCGGCTCGGCAGGTGCGTCATGAAGGGTCCGGCCCACACCTGGCCGCCGTCGTTCTCGGCGTACCAGAAGTACTTCGCCCCGTTCGAGGCGCCGCCGCGCACCGTGGCGCGGCCGCCCGGCGCGATCGCCCACCATCCCTTCTTCGCCCAGTTGTCGCCCTCGCAGTTCGGCGAGTGGTAGGCGAGGGCGACGTACATGGTCGTGGCCGAACCGTTGTGCACGTAGATGGCCATCTCAGTGCTCCTCGACGTTGCGCGGGTTGGGCGGGGTGTCGGCCTCCGACGCCGCCGCGTCGGCGTACGCGAGGATGCCGGGGAGGTGGGCCTCCGCGGTCGATTCGTCTCCCTGGCCCGGCCGCGCGGTCGTCGGACTCTCCTCGTCCGAGTCCGAGTCCGGGAGCGGGGCGAGGGTGGCGGCCTCATCGGCACTCAGGGTGCGGACGAGTTCGGCTGGATCATGCATGCGAGACCTCGATTCGTCGGATGCGGCTCCGCCCGGCCCGGCGCGACGACCCGCGACGCACCTCTCGACCGCGGCCGCGTCGGCACGGTCGACGGGAGCGCGGCGTCCGTCCGATCGCATCCGCGGATCGCGTCCCGACAGCCCTGGTCGATGATCCCCCGATGCGCCCCACCGGACGCAGCCCCCGACACGCCGGAATATAGTCCTCGCCCGGGCGAGCGGCAAGGGCGGTGAGGCGGATGCCGCGGCCGGGGGCGTCAGGCGCCCTTCCCACGCAGGAGACGCGTGAACAGCCCGTCGAACAGGAACAGCAGGAACGCCGCGGAGCCGATGAAGGGCGCGAGCACCACGACGGCGACGGCGATGATGATGGCACTGAGCGATCCGCGGCCGGAGGCGGCCGCCTCCGCGTCATCGAGATCCGGCAGCATCACCTCGCGATGGCGCATTGCCCAGGCCCACTGGAGCCAACCGCACAGGATCGCGAAGAGGAACGTGACGGGCATCGCCAGCCGCCCGGCGAAGTAGTCGGAGTACTCCGTCGTGAGATTCGTCGCGAAGGGCACGAGCACGATGAAGAGCAGCCGGACGTTGTTGAGCCACACCACCGTCGAATCGACGCGGGCGATGTGCTCGAATTGCTGCACGTGCACCATCCACAGCAGGCACAGCAGCACGAAGCTCAACGCGAAGTTGACGAACAACTCGCCCATGCCCGCGAGCGCCGACCACATCTCGGCGTCCGACCCGACCTCGCCGAGCGAGTGCGACGTGAGGTCGAGCACGAGGAGCGTCGCCGCGATGGCGAAGACCCCATCGGTGAACGCCTCCAACCGGGTGGTCCGCTGCGTCGCCGCGGGATGCTGCCGCTGCCTGATCATGGGGACAGGTTAGTGACCTGGCGCGGTGAGGGCTGCCAGGGGTCGCGCCGGGGTGAACATCGATACTGCGATTCAGGACGGGTTCAGGAACTGCGCCTCGTAGCCCGCACGGGCGTTCCGATCCGCTGTGCGCACCTGATCGGGCACGAGCCTGCGAAAGAGCCCGTCGTGCAGCGCGGGCGGCAGGATGTCGATCGCGCGCCGGGAAGGCCCCAGGTATGCGGGGACGGTCAC
The DNA here is from genome assembly GCF_042720415.1 of Agromyces sp. NPDC058484. Taxonomy (NCBI): domain Bacteria; kingdom Bacillati; phylum Actinomycetota; class Actinomycetes; order Micrococcales; family Microbacteriaceae; genus Agromyces; species Agromyces sp. NPDC058484. The sequence goes on from NZ_JBHXMP010000005.1 coordinate 43,558, forward strand.
CTCGAATCGGGGGTGAGCGATGGTTCGCGACACGGCCCGGGCGACGTCGGCGGGCTGGAGCAGCTTGGCGGCGCCGGTGGACGTCCCCGCGGCGAGCGCGGTTTCGACCACCGCCGGCATGATGACGGAGATCTCGACGCCGGAGCCTCGCAGTTCGGCGCGAACCGCCTTGAGGTATCCGAGCACGCCGTGCTTGCTGGCCGCGTACGTGGCCTCACCGGGCGTCGGCAGGAGCGATGCCGCGGATGCGATCGTGATGATGTGCCCTCTCCCGCGCGCCACCATCATCGGCGCCGTGGCCCTCACGCCGTGGATGACCCCGAGCAGGTTGACCTCGACCTGTCGGCGGACGGCTGCCTCGGGCTCGGCATCGAACGCCCCCACCCACATCACACCCGCGCTGTTGACCAGCACATCCACGCCACCCCAGGCGGATTCGACCGCTGCGAGGAACGTCTCGAACGATGCGGTGCTCGTGACGTCGAGATCCAAGCCGATCGCCGTTCCGTCGAGCGCTTCCGCCGTCTTCCGGGCGGCGTCGCCGTCGCGGTCGCCGATCGCCACGCGTGCCCCGGCGAGGGCGAGCAGGCGCGCGGTCTCCCGGCCGATGCCGTTCGCACCGCCGACGACGGCGATGATGCGACCGCTCACGCCATTCGCACCCTTCGCGCCCTTCGCGCCGCTCATGGTCGGTCTCCATGGCTCACGGCCGGTGCTCTTCGGGTGGTGACGGCCGCCTCGCGGCGCCTGGCGCGGCCACGGCCCCGCTTGCGTTCCCGCGCGAGATCCCACAGGTAGTGGTCGAAGTCGACCTCCATCGTGTGCCGGGGCGACACGTAGAACTGCCGCTTGTTGTGCTGGTGGTCGCGCTCCATCTGCACGCGCACCTCGGTGTCCGCCGGGGCGACGTAGCTGCCCGCGAGCATCTCGGCCACCCACGCGCTCTGCGCCTCCGCGAGCGGCATCACGGCGCCGACCGGTTGCAGGAGGCCGATGAAGTAGAGCCCGGGGAGGTCGGGATGCACGGTCCGCTTCCACAGCGGGAGCTCGTTGTCGGATGCCTCCACGAGGTCGGGGCCGAGGAAGGGGAACGTGACGTGGTAGCCGGTCGCCCAGACGATGAGATCCGCCTCGGCCCGGGTGCCGTCGGTGAACACGACCCCGTCGCCGTCCAGGCGCTCGATGCCGGGTCGAACGGTGACGCGTCCGGCGGCGATGCGCTCGCGGATCCGATCCGACTGCACCGGATGCGACTGCCCCGGAGTGTGCGGCGGCTTCGGCAGCCCGTAGCGGGCGAGGCCGCCCGAGGTCAGCGCGCCGACCCGCAGCCGCAGGGCGGTGGCCCACCAGGGCATCCAGCCGGGCAGGGCGATCTGGTCGGCAGGCCGGCCGAGCAGCCATTTGCGCATCACCCATTGCCCGCGGCGAATCGACAGGGTGGCGGTCAGGGCGCGGTGGGATGCCTCGACGGCGATGTCCATGGCGGAGTTGCCGGCGCCCACGACGACCACCCTGCGGCCCTCGAGTTGGGCACCGGATCGGTAGTCGTGCGCGTGCAGTTGCTCGCCGTGGAACTCGCCCGGGTACGGGTCGGGCCAGCGCGGATCCCAGTGGTGTCCGTTGGCGACGAGCACCGCGTCGTACTCGCGCACATGGTCACCGTCTGGGCCGCTCGTCTGCACGAGCCATCCGCCGTGCTCGTCGCGCGTGACCCGGGTCACCGTCGTGTCGAAGGTGATCCGGTCGCGGAACCCGAAGTGGTCGACGTACTGCTCGAAGTACGCGTGCACCTGGTCGTGACGCGCATACTCGGGGTACCTGGCCGGCATCGGGAAGTCGGAGAAGGCCATCCGGGCGCAGGAGGTGTTGATCTCGAGGGTCTCGTAACAGGCGGAACGGCCGTTGGGATTCTCGAAGAGCCAGTTGCCGCCGATCGCGCTGCCCTGCTCGAAGCAGTCGAATGGCATGCCGGCCAGGTGGAGCGCCTTCGCAGCCGCGATGCCGCTCGATCCTGCGCCGATCACGCAGGCCCGCGGAAGTGATTCGTCGACGGTGACGGAGGCGGTCACCGCAGCGGCGCGGTGCCCGGCCTTGACGAGGTAAGGCATGCCCGCGATTATTGCATCGAAAATGCTCAGTTTCAATGGAATGATGGACGCCATGGCGGGTGTCCGAACGACCGAGGCGCTGTGGCACGGCACGGCACAGCACACCCGCGACGCAGCGCGCCGCCGCCGGCTGCTGGACGCCGCGCTCGAGCTGTACGGCACGATCGGCTTTCGCGCGACCACCGTGCAGGCGTTGTGCAGGCTCGCCACGGTGTCGACCAGGTCGTTCTACGAGCTGTACGCCGATCAGGAACGGCTCCTCGAGCAGTTGTACCGCGAACTGAACGACGAGGTGCTGGCCGGTTTCGCCCTCGCGGTGGTCGAGCCGGGCGTGGGCCTGGCCGTGTCGCTGCGGCGGCTGGTCGCGGCATCCTTGGAACCGATGCTTCTCGACGAGCGGAAGGCGCGCGTGCTCGAGATCGAATCGGTGGGGGTGTCCGCCGAGCTGGAGGCGCAGCGCCGCACCGCCTATCGCACGTTCGCGGTCGCGATCGACGCAGCCTGTGAGGAGTTCGTCCGCGCCGGGCTGATCGGCGAGGCGCCCGCCGGGCTGGCGAGCCTGATCCTCGTCGGGGGCATCACCGAGGCCCTGGTCCAGCGCGTGCAGACCGACGTGTCGTCTCGCGAACCGGATGCCGCATTCATCGATGCGATCGCGGCAGTGATCCTGCGGGTGATCGGCGGACCGGACTGAAGGACCGGACTGAAGGACCGCCTGAAGGACCGACGTGTCGGCGCGTCGATTCGCCCGATCACCTGCCGAGCTCTCGTGGGCCAGCCGCGTGTGTGTATACGAAAATATGAATGATCCGGCCAGACTGCGGACCGGAGCGAATCTATGTATACAATAACTGTACGGGTCGAGAAGGGCGGGCCACATGCGGGCAAGCGATCGCGCGTACCTGTCGCTCCTCGAGGAGATCCAGTCGGGGGCGCTCGCACCCGGTACTGTGCTCGCCGAGGTCGAGCAGGCCGCCCGCCTGGGCGTGAGTCGCACGCCGCTGCGCGAGGCGCTCGGCAGGCTGGCGGCCGACGGGCTGGTGGTGCAGCAGTCGCCGCGCATCACCGTCGTCAGCGACATCGACGCGAGCGACATCCGCGAGCTGTTCGAGGTCCGCCGCGCCCTCGAAGAGTCCGCGGCTCGTCTTGCGGCCGGTCGAGCGGATGCCGCGACCTTCGCCGCGCTGGCCGGCGAGTTCGAGCGGGCGAACCTGTCGGGTGCCGAGGGGCTCGACGCGTACTACGCCCTCATCGCGCGCTTCGACGCGCAGCTCGACGCCTCCGTCCACAACGACTACCTGACCGCGGCATTGCGCACGATCCGCACGCATCTGGTGCGGGTGCGCCGGCTCGCGCGCGACAACCCCGACCGGCTCGCGGCATCCGTCGCCGAGCACCGCCTCATCGCGTCGGCGATCGCGGCGCACGACGCCGACCTTGCCGCTCACGCCACGCATGTCCATCTCCACAACGCGCTGACGAGCATTCTCGCCTCGCTCGACGGCGCACCCACCCAAGCCCACACCGAACGCCACGTCGAACCGGGAGCAGCATGACCCTCGTCCACGACCTCCGCGTCCACCCCGACGACCTCCAACGCACCGGGCGGCTCGCCTGACGTATCGCCGAGGTCGTGACCGCCCCAGCAACGAAAGGACTGTTCTGATGCTGTACACGCAGACCTCGGCCGCCGAGAAGCGGCGCCGGTTCCGCGAACGACTCGCGACCGGGGAGCTGCTGCGGTTCCCGGGCGCGTTCAATCCATTGAGCGCGAGGCTGATCGAACGCAAGGGCTTCGAGGGGGTGTACATCTCGGGTGCAGTGCTGAGCGCCGACCTGGGCCTGCCCGACATCGGCCTGACCACCCTCACCGAGGTCGCCGGGCGGGGGCAGCAGATCGCGCGGATGACCGAACTGCCGGCGATCATCGACGCCGACACCGGGTTCGGCGAGCCGATGAACGTGGCCCGCACGATCCAGACGCTCGAGGACGCCGGGCTCGCCGGCGCCCACATCGAGGATCAGGTCAATCCCAAGCGATGCGGCCACCTCGACGGCAAGACCGTGGTCGACGACGACACGGCGATCAAGCGGATCCGTGCGGCCGTCGATGCGCGACGCGACCCGAACTTCCTGATCATGGCGCGCACCGACATCGCTGCGGTCGACGGGCTCGACGCGGCGATCGACCGGGCCAAGGCGCTGGTGGATGCCGGCGCCGACGCCGTCTTCCCCGAGGCGATGCGCGACCTCGGCGAGTTCGAGACGATGCGAAACGCGCTCGACGTGCCGATCCTCGCGAACATGACCGAGTTCGGCAAGAGCGACCTGTTCTCGTCGCAGCAGCTCGCCGATGCCGGCGTGAACATCGTGATCTGGCCGGTGTCGTTGCTGCGGATCGCGATGGGCGCCGCGGGCCGTGCCCTCGACACCCTGAACGACGAGGGGCATCTCACGGGCAAGCTCGACGAGATGCAACACCGCGCCGACCTCTACGACCTCATCGACTACGAGGGCTACAACCAGTTCGACACGAGCGTCTTCAACTTCGAGATCACCCGCTGAGCCGCGGCATCCGAGCACGAGGTGAACGGGTGATCTTGACCGAAGCGTAAGAAGCGCACTTCTTTCATGCCCTCGGTGGTGGGTATGGTCCATTCTTTGCCTGAGGATGAAGACCATGAGGAGTTCTTGCAGTCGAGACGCCACCAACGACGCGTGCGTGGCATGATCGACCGCACCGTCCCGATCGCCACGGGCTCCGTCCCCGTGCAAGCGGCGAAGCGGAACGCGTACTTCGTGTCCGACAGCACGGGCATCACGGCCGAGACGGTCGGCAACGCCCTCCTCGCCAACTTCCCCGGCATCGGATTCGGCCGGCACACGATCCCGTTCGTCGACACCGTCGAGGGGGCGCGCAGCGTCGTGCGCGAGATCGATCGCGCGGGCGCCGAGGGCGGCCCTCCAATCGTGTTCACCACGGTCAAGGCGGCCGACGTGCGGTCCGTGATCGCCGGGGCCAACGCGGTGATCATCGACCTGCTCGCGGGCCACCTGGTCGAGTTGGAGGAGGCGCTGGGCACGTCGGCGTCGGCCCAGCTCGGCCAGTTCCACGGGGTGGGCGACGTGGAGAAGTACTTCGCACGCATGCGCGCCGTCGAATACGCCATCGAGCACGACGACGGTCAGAGCCGACGCGCCCTCGACCTCGCCGATGTCGTGCTCATCGCCCCGAGCCGGTGCGGCAAGACGCCCACCACGATGTACCTCGCGCTGCAGTACGGGCTCCTCGTCGCGAACTACCCGCTGACCGACGACGACCACCCCGCCGAGGGGCTGCCCCGCTCGGTGGCCCAATACGCCGATCGCTGCTTCGGGCTGACCACGACGCCGCTGCGGCTCAGCCAGGTGCGGCACGAACGTCGGCCGAACTCGCGGTACGCGAGCCTCGAGCAGTGCACGCTCGAGCTGCGGCGCGCCGAAGACCTCTACCGGCGCAATCACGTCCCCTTCCTGAACTCCTCGACGAAGAGCGTCGAGGAGATGTCGGCGGTCATCATGCAGACCATGCACCTGCGCGCATGACCCGAACACCGAGCGAGGTACACACGATGAGCAACATCCTCTGGTTCGACGAGATCGGGCATGGCCGACCTCCTCCGGGTGGGCGGCAAGAACGCGTCGCTTGGCGAGATGGTGTCGCACCTCGCAGATGCCGGCGTCCGCGTTCCCGGCGGGTTCGCGACGACCGCCGACGCGTTCCGCACCTTCCTCGCCGAGGGCGGACTCCACGACCGGATCAGGGCGGCCGTCGAGCAGCTCGACATCGACGATGTGGCAGAGCTCGCCCGGATCGGCTCGTCGGTGCGGTCGTGGATCGAGGAGCAGCCGTTCCCGCACGACCTCGAGCGCGACATCCGCTCGGCCTACGCGAAGCTCCTCGAGAACGACCCCGACCCAAACTCCGTCACCTGGGCCGTGCGCTCGAGCGCGACCGCTGAAGACCTGCCCGAGGCGAGCTTCGCCGGCCAGCAGGAGACCTTCCTCAACATCGGCGGCATCGAGAACATCCTCGCGGCGATCCGCAGCGTGTTCGCGTCGCTCTACAACGACCGCGCGATCGCCTACCGTGTGCACCACGGCTTCGACCACCACGACGTCGCCCTGTCGGCGGGGGTGCAGCGAATGGTGCGGTCGGATGTCGGCGCCTCCGGCGTGCTGTTCACCGTCGACACCGAATCCGGCTTCGACCGGGCCGTGTTCATCACGAGCTCGTACGGACTCGGCGAGGCCGTCGTGCAGGGTGCCGTGAACCCCGACGAGTTCTACGTGCACAAGCCCGCGCTGCGGGCCGGGCACCCGGCGATCCTGAAGCGGTCGGTCGGCGAGAAGGCGATCGCGATGCGCTACGCCGACGGCACGAGCGTCGGCGGCAGCACGGTGTTCCGCGACGTCCCGCAGGCGGATCGTGTGCGCTTCAGCATCACCGACGACGAGGTGGAGGAGCTCGCCCGTCAGGCGCTCACGATTGAGGAGCACTACGGCCGGCCGATGGACATCGAGTGGGGCAAGGACGGGGTCGACGGCCGGCTGTACATCCTGCAGGCCCGCCCCGAGACCGTCGTCTCACGTGCCGACGGCAACGTGATGCGCCGCTTCGTGCTCGCCGAGCGCGGCGACGTCATCACCGTCGGCCGGGCGATCGGCCAGAAGATCGGCGCCGGGCCGGTGCGCGTGCTCGATTCGGTGGCGCAGATGGAGGGGTTCGAAGTGGGCGATGTGCTCGTCGCCGACATGACCGACCCCGACTGGGAGCCGATCATGAAGCGAGCATCGGCGATCATCACGAACCGCGGCGGTCGCACCTGCCACGCCGCGATCATCGCACGCGAGCTCGGCATTCCCGCCGTCGTCGGCACCGGTGACGCGACCCGAGCGATGACCGACGGCACCGAGGTCACCGTCTCGTGCGCGGAGGGCGACGAGGGGTTCGTCTACGCGGGCCGGCTCGCGTTCGAGGAGCTCGAGACCCGCCTCGATCGGATGCCGGAGACATCCGTGAAGATCATGATGAACGTCGGCACGCCCGACCAGGCCTTCGCGTTCGCGAAGCTGCCGCACAAGGGCGTCGGGCTCGCGCGCCTCGAGTTCATCATCAACCGGCAGATCGGGATCCACCCGCGTGCGCTGCTGGAGTTCGACGCACTGCCCAGCGATCTGAAGGAGGAGGTGGCGGAGCGGATCGCCGCGTACCCGTCGCCGCGGGACTACTTCGTGAGACGGGTCGCCGAGGGCGTCTCGATGCTCGCCGCGGCATTCGCGCCCGAGCCGGTGATCGTGCGACTCAGCGACTTCAAGTCCAACGAGTACGCCAACCTCATCGGCGGCGAACGCTACGAACCGCACGAGGAGAACCCGATGCTCGGCTACCGCGGCGCGTCGCGCTACATCTCGGACGACTTCCGCGAGTGCTTCGACATGGAGTGCGAGGCGCTGCGCTACGTGCGCGACGAGATGGGCCTGACGAACGTGCAGATCATGGTCCCGTTCGTGCGCACCCTCGGCGAGGCGAGCGCCGTCATCGACCTGCTCGCGGAGAACGGCCTGCGTCGCGGCGAGAACGACCTCGAGGTCATCATGATGTGCGAGGTGCCGTCGAATGCGTTGCTGGCCGACGAGTTCCTCGAGTACTTCGACGGGTTCTCGATCGGATCGAACGACATGACGCAGCTCACGCTCGGCCTCGACCGGGACTCGTCGCTCGTCGCTCAGACGTTCGACGAGCGCGACCCGGCCGTGCTCAAGATGCTCGCGATGGCGATCGAGGCGTGCCGCCGCCACGGCAAGTACATCGGCATCTGCGGCCAGGGCCCGAGCGACCACCCCGATCTGGCGGACTGGCTCCTGGGGCAGGGCATCGAGTCGATGTCGCTCAACCCCGACACCGTCGTCGAGACATGGCTGCGACTCGCGAAGCTCGCGCCCGTGTCGGCCTGAGCCGAACGGATGCCGCTCGGCGGACTTCTTCGCCGCGGGTACTGCCCGGGCGCGGCATCCGGTATGAAGAGAGCATGAAGCTGCGTCATCCCGGCGAGACACAGACCGCACCCACCCGCACGGGATCATGACCGAAGAGCGCGACGCCCTCATCGCAGCGGTGCGCGAGTTCGCCGACGCGGAACTCGCGCCGAACGCGGCGCGCTGGGATGCGGAGAAGCACTTCCCGATCGACACGCTGCGCCGTGCCGGCGACCTGGGTCTCGGCGCGGTGTACGTGCGGGAGGAATTCGGCGGGTCGGGTCTGTCGAGGCTCGACGCCGTCGCGATGTTCGAGGAGCTCGCCAAGGGCGACACGACGATCGCCGCCTACATCTCCATCCACAACATGGTCGTGTGGATGATCGACGCGTTCGGCGACGACGCGCAGCGCGAGCGCTGGGTTCCCGGCCTCGCCGCGATGACCGACCTGGGCAGCTACTGCCTCACCGAGCCGGGTGCGGGGTCGGATGCCGCGGCGATCACGACCTCGGCCCGCCGCGACGGCGACGACTACGTGATCAACGGCGTGAAGCAGTTCGTCTCGGGTGCCGGTTCGTCGGCGGTCTACGTCGTCATGGCACGCACGGGGGAGCCCGGAGCGAAGGGGATCAGCGCGATCGTCGTCCCCGACGGAACCGATGGCCTGAGCTTCGGGCGCAACGAGAAGAAGATGGGCTGGAACGCCCAGCCGACCAGGCAGGTCGTCTTCGAGGATGTGCGCGTGCCGATGTCGAACCGGCTGGGCGCCGAGGGCGACGGGTTCGGCATCGCCATGAAGGGGCTCAACGGGGGCCGCCTGAACATCGCCGCGTGCTCGCTCGGCGGCGCGCAGTGGGCACTCGATCAGTCACTGCGCTATGTGCGCGAGCGAGAGACCTTCGGCGCACCGCTCGCCGACAACCAGTCGATCGTGTTCACCCTCGCCGACATGGAGACCCGGTTGCAGGCCGCACGCGCGCTGTTGGAACGTGCAGCCGCCAAGCTCGACGAGGGCGCGCGCGATGTCGTCTCCGCGTGCGCCATGGCGAAGCGATTCGCGACGGATGCCGCGTTCGACGTCGCGAACTCGGCGCTGCAGCTGCACGGCGGATACGGGTACCTCCATGAGTACGGCATCGAGCGCGTGGTGCGCGACCTGCGGGTGCACCAGATCCTCGAGGGCACCAACGAGATCATGCGGCTGATCGTCGGCCGGAATCTCGTGAACCGGTTGTAGGGTCGGCACAATCCACACCACCGGACTGAGTTAGGCATGATTAACTGGTTCCGGTGTGCGCTGCAGCTCGCCGATGAGGAAAGGACCCGGGCCCGATGAAGATCATCGTCCTCGTGAAAGAGGTACCCGACACCTTCGGGGAGCGCAAGCTCGACCTTGAGACGGGGCTCGCCGACCGAGCCGCGAGCGAAGCCGTGCTCGACGAGATCAGTGAGCGGGCCCTCGAGGTGGCCCTTGCGTACGCCGACTCGTCCGGCGACGCGGAGGTCATCATCATCTCGATGGCGCCCGAGCGCGCCGCCGCGACGATCCGCAAGGGACTGGCGATGGGAGCGGCATCCGCGGTGCACGTCGCCGACCCCGGTCTCGCCGGAGCCGACCTCGGCCTGACCGCCCGCACGCTCGCCGCCGCGATCCGCCGAACCGGGTTCGACCTCGTCATCACCGGGAACCTCTCGACCGACGGCAGCGGCGGCGTACTGCCCGCGATGCTGGCCGAACTGCTCGAGGTGCCGAACGCCACCGCCCTCTCCTCGGTCGAGATCGCGGCCGACTCGGTGTCGGGAACGCGCAGTTCCGACGACGGCGACCAGCGCGTGAGCGCGCCGCTGCCGGCGGTGATCTCGATCACCGAGGCGCTTCCCGACGCCCGCTTCCCGAACTTCAAGGGCATCATGGCGGCGAAGAAGAAGCCGTTCGAGACGCTGAGCGCGGCCGATCTCGACATCGAGGCGACGGATGTCTCGGTGCCCGCGTCGATCATGACCGCCATCGCCGAGAAGCCCCCGCGCTCTGCGGGCGTGAAGATCACCGACGAGGGCGACGGCGGCACGAAGATCGCCGAGTACCTCATCGAGAACCGGCTCGTCTGAGAGGAAAGACCATGACCGACCACCCCGCAGACTCGATCCTCGTCCTCCTCGAGATCTCGCCGACCGGCGAGCTCGCCAAGAGCACGGCGGGCCTGCTCGGCGCGGCCTCGCTCATCGGCACGCCGGTCGCGCTCGCCGTCACCGGCCCGGGCCAGGCGCAGGCGCTCGCCGAGCAGGCCGCGGCGGCGGGCGCCGACAGGGTCCTCGTCGTCGAGACCGACTCGGCGCAGTCGCAGCTCACGGTTCCGCTGGTCGACGCGCTCGCCGCGGCAACCCTGGCCGTCGCACCTGACGCCGTGCTCATCTCGAACTCGATCGAGGGGCGGGATGTCGCGGGCCGCTTCGCAGCACGCACCAACGCCCCGATCGCGGTCGACGCGGTCGGCGTCTCGCGCGACGACGAGGGCATCGTCGCCCGCCACTCCGTCTACGGCGGCGCGTACAACGTCGAGTCGGCGCCGACCTTCGGACCGGTCGTCGTGACGGTTCGGCAAGGCGCCATCGAAGTGCGCGCCGAAGCCAAGCCCGTCGCCGTCGAGACGCTCGAGGTGGCGGCATCCGGCGCAGCGGCCGCGGCCATCGAGTCGTTCGAGGCCTCGACCGAGACTTCGAGCCGGCCCGAACTGCGCGGAGCGACCCGCGTCGTCTCTGGCGGCCGCGGCCTCGGCTCAGCTGAGAAGTTCGCGCTCGTCGAGGAGCTGGCCGACGCGCTCGGTGCCGCGATCGGCGCATCCCGGGCGGCCGTCGATGCCGGATACATCCCCGCGACCCACCAGGTCGGCCAGACGGGTGTCTCGGTGTCGCCGCAGTTGTATGTCGCGCTCGGCATATCCGGCGCCATCCAGCACAAAGCGGGCATGCAGACGGCCAAGAACATCATCGCGGTGAACAAGGACCCCGATGCGCCGATCTTCGAGGTCGCCGACTTCGGCGTCGTCGGCGACGTCTTCACCGTGGTGCCGCAATTGATCAGCGCGCTCGCCGAGCGGAAGAAGTGACCCGTGGCCACCTATTCGCGAACGCTGCGGAGAGGGCTGCCGCGCGAACCCGGCGGCGAGGCGTGGCCTCCGGCTGGAGACGCGCCCGTCGCGGTCGAAGAGGCCCCGGGTGCGTCGCGGGTGCCCGCTGCGGTGTCCGTCGTCGCTGAACCGACGGTCGAGATGACGGATGCCGCGGCACCGCAAGTTTCCGAACGCCCGACTGTCGCTGTCGCTGCCGCTGCCGATGCCGCTGGGCCTGCCCGGTCGATCCGGCGCGGCCTGCCCCGCGTTCCGGGCGGTGAGCCGTGGCCGGCCGCGGGCGCCGTGCCGAGCACGCCGGCTCCGGCCGCGGCTGCGCCGCCCACCGCCGGCGCGGCCGCCGCCCCTGCTGCCGCCGCGACTGCTGCCGCCGCGACTGCTGCCGCCGCGACTGCTGCCGCCGCGACTGCTGCTACCGCGGCAACTCCGGCCGCGACGGCCCCCTCCGCCTCGGTGCGAGCCGCGGCGACATCCGATCGTCCGCTCCGTCGCGGTCTGCCTCGCGTGAAGGGCGGCGAGCCGTGGCCGCAGGCGGGGTTCGCCCCGGCGCATCCAGTCGCGGCGATTGCTCCGGTCGTGGCCGCGACGCCCGAGGCCGCCGAGCAGGTCGAGGTCGTCGTGCAGGTCACGCCCGAGGCCGCCGAGCAGGTCGAAGTCGTCGAGCAGGTCGAGGCCGTCGAGCAGGTCGAGGTCGTCGAACAGCCCGCGCCCGCGGCATCCGCCCGCCCGGTGCAGCCGACCCGCCCCCGACCGGCGGCCGCGCGGCCCCGACCGGCACCCGCGCCGCCGCCGACGAAACCCGGACGCTTCGGCGACTACACCCCCGGGCAGCTGCTCGGGGCCGCCGTGGTCGGCGGGTTCGGGCTGTTGCTCGCGGCGACGGCGGCGGTGGTGGTCACGGCGTGGTTCATCGGCCTCCCCTTCATGCGGGACTTCCTCGCGGCCTACCCGGGCGAGTACGAACTGCCCGAGGGCGCGCCCGTGGGGATCCCGGCATGGCTCGGCTGGCAGCACTTCTTCAACGTGTTCCTGATCGTGCTGATCATCCGATCGGGGCTGCAGGTGCGCACCGAGAAGCGCCCGGCTGCATACTGGACCCCGCGCTGGTCGAAGACCCGCAAGATCAGCCTCGCGCTGTGGTTCCACCAGTCGCTCGACATCCTCTGGATCCTCAACGGCGTGGTCTTCGTCGTGCTGCTGTTCACGACGGGCCAGTGGATGAAGATCGTGCCGACGAGCTGGGAGGTCTTCCCGAACGCGATCTCGGCGGCGTTGCAGTACGTGTCGCTCGACTGGCCGACCGAGAACGGATGGGTGAACTACAACAGCCTGCAGCAGCTGACGTACTTCGCGACCGTGTTCCTCGCCGCGCCGCTCGCGATCATCACGGGCGTGCGCATGAGCGGCATCTGGCCGAAGAACGCGAAGACCCTGAACCGCGTCTACCCCGTGGAGTGGGCGCGTGCCGTGCATTTCCCGGTGATGCTCTACTTCGTGGCGTTCATCGTCGTGCATGTCGGCCTCGTGCTCGCGACCGGGGCACTGCGGAACCTCAACCACATGTACGCGTCGCAGGACGCCGTGAACTGGGTGGGGTTCTGGATCTTCGTCGCGTCGCTCGTCGTGATCGTCGCCGCGTGGGTCGCCGCCCGCCCGTCGGTGCTCGCCCCGATCGCCGGGCTCTTCGGCAAGGTCGGGCGGTAGCCCGAGACGCGAGCGCCCCCGCGACCCGGAGATCGCGGGGGCGCCGGCGCGCGACATCCGGTCAGGGATGCTGCGGCACGATGTCGAAGGCCACGCGGCCGTCGTCGGCGACCCGAGCGTCGAGCGTCTTGTCGTCGAGCGACTGCGCGGCGACCTCGCCGAGGTAGACGCGCGCGCCGTCCTGCTCCACGACGGCGTCGTGCTCCTCGGGCATGGGCACGATGGCGACGGCGTACTCCGTGCCGCCCGCGTCCTCGGCGTCGATGCGCAGTCCGGCCCCCTCGGGGCCACCCCGGCGGGAGACGATCTCCTTGACGACCGTGCTGGCGGTATCGGTCAGTGTGAGCATGCTGCTCCTCCTCTGCGATCACGAACGTCCCACCCTTCCGAACCCGCGACGGATCCGCCACCCCCTTGCGATCGGCGAGCGGATGCCGCACACTGGGCGACCCTCGGTCGCCCCCCGCGCCGCACGCAGCGGTGTTGCACGACGTTTCCACCGCAAGACGACCCTTCCGACGCATCGTGCGGCGGGAGAAGGGTCGTACGGTGTGATCGGTGACCCGGGGCGGCCGCTCGGTGACGACTCCCAGCACGTCGGTCTACCCTGAAGGGTGACTTCCGACGATCTTCCCGCCCCGGCCGCGGCTCCCGCAGAGCCCGCCGCGACGACGTTCTCCGACCTCGGCCTCGACGGCGCGGTGCTGAAGGCGCTCGACGACGTCGGCTACGAGACGCCCTCCGCGATCCAGGCGGCGACCATTCCGACGCTCCTCGACGGCCGCGACGTGGTAGGCCTCGCCCAGACCGGCACCGGGAAGACGGCGGCGTTCGCGCTCCCGATCCTCGCCCGGCTCGACACCTCGCAGAAGACCCCGCAAGCCCTCGTGCTCGCGCCCACCCGCGAGCTCGCGCTCCAGGTCTGCGAGGCGTTCGAGCGCTACGCCGCCCACCTGAAGAACGTGCACATCCTCCCCGTCTACGGCGGCCAGGGATACGGCGTGCAGCTCTCGGCGCTGCGTCGCGGCGTGCACATCGTCGTCGGCACGCCCGGCCGCATCATGGACCACCTCGACAAGGGCACGCTCGACCTCTCGGAGCTGAAGTACCTCGTGCTCGACGAGGCCGACGAGATGCTGAAGATGGGCTTCGCCGAAGACGTCGAGACGATCCTCGCCGACACCCCCGACGACAAGCAGGTCGCCCTGTTCTCGGCGACGATGCCGGCCGCGATCCGCCGGATGTCACAGCAGTACCTGCACGACCCCGAAGAGATCACGGTCAAGACGAAGACCCAGACCTCGGCGAACATCACCCAGCGCTACCTGGTCGTGTCGTACCAGCAGAAGGTCGACGCGCTCACCCGCATCCTCGAGGTCGAGAACTTCGAGGGCATGATCATCTTCGTCCGCACGAAGAACGTCACCGAGGAGCTCGCCGAGAAGCTCCGCGCCCGCGGCTACGAGGCCGCCGCGATCAACGGCGACATCGCGCAGGCGCAACGCGAGCGCACCGTGAACCAGCTGAAGTCGGGCAAGCTCGACATCCTGGTGGCCACGGATGTCGCAGCGCGCGGCCTCGACGTGGAGCGCATCAGCCACGTGGTGAACTTCGACATCCCGACCGACAGCGAGCCGTACGTGCACCGCATCGGACGCACGGGCCGGGCCGGCCGCACCGGCGACGCGATCAGCTTCGTCACCCCGCGCGAGCGCGGGCTGCTCGTTCGCATCGAGAAGGCCACGAAGCAACCGCTGACGCAGATGCAGCTGCCGAGCGTCGAGGACGTGAACGTCACCCGGCTCGCCCGCTTCGACGACCGCATCACCGCCGCGCTCGGGCAGTCCGACCGCATCGACGGATTCCGCGACATCATCGCCCACTACGTGCGCAACCACGACGTGCCCGAAACGGATGTCGCGGCCGCGCTCGCGGTCGTGGCCCAGGGCGAGTCGCCGCTGCTGCTCGAACCCGAGCCCGAGCGTCCGAAACGCGAGCGGTTCGACCGCGACGATCGACCGGGCCGGCCCGACCGGCGTGAGCGTGGCGAGGGCCAGGGCCGTGACGACCGGTACGACCGGGGCGATCGCCCCGAGCGTCGACGTCGCCCGGGCGGCATCCCGATGGCGACCTACCGGATCGCGGTGGGCAAGCGCCACAAGGTCGAACCCCGCCAGATAGTCGGCGCGCTCGCCAACGAGGGCGGCCTCAGCCGCGAGGATTTCGGCGCCATCCAGATCCGGCCCGAGTTCTCGCTCGTCGAGCTGCCTGCGGGCCTGCCGCGCGAGACGCTCGAGCGGCTCGACGGCACGCGCATCTCGGGGCGGCTGATCGAGCTGCGCCCCGACACGGGTGGGCCGGCGCGGCGGTCGGGCTCGAGTGCGCGTCAGGGTTCGGGCTCGGGCTCCGGCTCCGGATACGAGGACAGGCCCGCTCGGAAGCCGCGGCACAAGAACTGATCACGTCCGGTCAGGCTCCCTCGAGCGGAACGGGAGGCTGCCGACGCGTTCGGCTTCGTCACATGCCGCGTTCATGACGCGTTCAGACTCGCGTGATCGGCTAGTTTGAGCCCGACGCCCACGGGCGCGCGTCATCACCGAACGATGGGAACCCCAGTGACCATTCGAACGGCCGAGTATCCGCGGCCGGACCACTTCCTCCTCCACATCAGCGACACGCACCTGCTCGGAGGCGGTCGCCTGCTCTACGACCAGGTCGCGAGCGAGCGGCACCTGCGGGCGCTCTTCGACGAGTTCGAGGCATCCGGTACCCGGCCCGAGGCGATCGTCTTCACGGGCGACCTCGCCGATCGGGGCGAGCCCGACGCGTACGACCGCATCCGCCGCATCGTCGACCCCGTCGCCGAGCGCCTCGGCGCGCAGGTGATCTGGGTGATGGGCAACCACGACGACCGGGCGGCGTTCCGGCGCACGCTCCTCGGCGACCGGATGGGCGGGTACCGGCCCGTCGACCGCGTCGACGACGTCAACGGACTGCGGGTCATCACGCTCGACTCGACCGTGCCGGGGCACCACCATGGCGAGGTCGCCCCGGCCCAGCTCGACTGGCTCGCCGAGGAGCTCTCCATCCCCGCGCTGCACGGCACGATCCTCGCGATGCACCACCCGCCCGTGCCGAGCGTGCTCGACCTCGCCGCGTCGGTGGAGCTGCGCGACCAGGCCGGCTTCGCCGAGGTCGTCGAGGGCAGCGACATCCGCTCGATCATCGCCGGGCACCTGCACTACTCGTCGACCGCGATGTTCGCGGGCGTGCCCGTCTCGGTCGCGTCGGCGAGCTGCTACACGCAGGACCTCAATGTGCCGGTCGGCGGCACCCGCGGCCGCGACGGCGCACGCGCGTTCAACCTCGTGCACGTGTACCCGACGACCGTGCTGCACTCGGTCGTGCCGCTCGGGTCATTCCCCGCGCTCGACTGGATCGACGCCGACGAGAGCACGCGCCGCCTCGGCGCCGCCGGCGTCAGGATCGCGGATGCCACGACGCCGCCGGTTCCCAAGGAGCCGCCGTTCACCATGCCGATCCCGGTGCTCGCCTGATCGCCGGGCGGGTGCGTCAGGCGGTGAGATCGGGCATGGATGCCGCAGGCGGCATGAATCCGGGCGCAGTCGCGTCGCCCGCGGCATCCGTCGCCGGCTTCTCCCACGGCGCCGGGAACGGGAAGTAGCGCTCGAGGAAGTCGATGACGGCGGCCGTGCGCTCTTCGACGGAGAGCTCGGGAAAGCTGCCGTCGTTGAGGCAGAACATGTCCTGGTCGCGACGCTTCAGCAGCCGTCTCATCGCGGGCAGCGACGTGCGCAGCGTCGTCTCGATGTACTTGACGCGGGCGTCGGTCTGCACGACGGCCTTGCCGGTCAGCAGCCCGTAGTAGTGGTACAGCGAGTTCGTGACCGAGATGTCGGTGGCGGAGCGGAAGCGGCTCGCGGCCGTGCGGCGGAACTCGTCGGGGAACGCCGCCTCGAGCTCGGCCATGACGCTCGTGCGCAGCGGCGCGGCGCAGTGCTCGAGGTGCCGGGTCGTGACCTTGCCGAAGCGGTCGCGCAGGAGCGCCCGGTTCACCCGCGCCGCGTTCTCGAAGCCCGACCGGCCCGGATGCGTGTCGCCGAAGCCGATGCGGGTCGTCGCCTCGACGAACTTCGTGATGCCGCCGGGGGAGAAGAAGAGGTCGGGCGACACCGGCCGGCCGAAGAACATGTCGTCGTTCGAGTACAGGAAGTGCTCGGCGAGGCCCGGGATGTGGTGCAGCTGGCTCTCGACGGCGTGCGAGTTGTGCGTCGGCAGCACGGACGGGTCGGCGAACATCTGCTCGCTGGGCACGATGGTGACCTTCGGATGCCGCGCCAGCCAGCCGGGCGCCGGGGAGTCAGTGGCGATGAAGATGCGGCGCACCCACGGCGCGAACAGGTGCACCGACCGGAGCGCGTACTTCAGCTCGTCGATCTGGCGATAGCGCGCCTCGGAGTCGTCGCCCTCGCCGACGACGTAGCTCTGCATGCGCTTCGCCCGCTCCCGCACGAACTCGTCGCTCGAGCCGTCGACCCACGAGAAGACCAGGTCGATCTCGAAGTCGACATCGCTCGCGAGTGGGGCGAACATGTGCTCGAGGGTCGGCCAGTCCCGGCCGTGCAGGTGCACCGTGGCGTCGATCGCCTCGCCGCGGGGGAGGGTTCGTCGCATGAGCGCGTTCTCGAGCGGCGCCTCGATCGTGTCGTCGCCGAACCGCCAGAACTCGAGCTGCACGGCGGTCTCGCGGCCGTAGCGGAGTCGTCCGACGGGTTCGACGCGGGGGCGGTAGAGGCGCAGCGCACTCGCCTTGCGGTGCGCGGCGAGGCGCCCGTCGGCGAGCAGCACGGGGTGCGCATCCGCGGCGCGCTCGGGAGCGATCGTGGCCGAGTAGAACGGCTCGTTCGCGAACGTCTCGGCGAACGCCCGGGCCACCGCCTTGCGGTCGGCGCGGTCGACGGCGATCACGAGCCGGTGGTCGTTGCCGCGCACGAGCAGGTAGCCGATCCCGGCGGCGTCGAGCGCGTCGCCGATGGCGAGCAGGTCTTCGACCATCGACTCCTGCGGCGTCATGTGGCCGTTCCGCAGGGCGTACTGGCCCTTGCGAACGACGAGATCGTCGCGATCGAACCGCGCGGTGCGGGGCGGTGCCGCCACCAGCACGAGCTCCGAGGCATCCGCCAGGCGCATCGGCGGGGCCGGCACCGGCTCGCGCCTCGCGAAGGCGTGCCCGGTGTGGTCGTGTCGGTCGGCAGGTCGATCGCGGTCGGGACTCGTCACGGAAGAGTGGCCTCCAGGGGTCGGGGAGAGGGGGCGCCGCGGATGCTGCGACTGCTCCGATTCTACGGCCCGACGCCCTGCCCGACGCCCTGTCCGATGCCCGGTCAGGCGCCGGGCGGCTCGTCGGGCGGCGGCATGCTCCCGCTCGCCTCGGCGACGCCCTCCTCGCGGGCATGCACGAGCTTCAGTCCGATCACGCAACCGATGATGCCGGCCAGGAACAGCAGCTTCAGCACGCTCGCCGACTCGCCGCCGAAGACGATCGCATAGGCGACCGTGAGCACCGCGCCGAGGCCGGTCCACACGGCATAGGCGGTGCCGATCGGGATGCCGCGCATGGCGTAGGCGAGCCCCGCCATGCTGCCGAGAAGCGCGACGAAGAAGACGATCGTCGGCACGGTGACGGCGAAGCCGTCGGAGAGGCCGAGTGCGGTGGCCCAGACCGCCTCGAGCACGGCGCTCAGGATCAGGATCGGCCAGTGCATCACGACTCCCCGACGACCTTGAGCCCGACGACGCAGCCGATGATGCCGACCAGCAGCAGCACCTTCACGAGGCTCGCGCGCTCGCCGCCGAAGATCATGGCGTACGCCACCGTGAGCACGGCGCCGATGCCGACCCAGACCGCGTACGCGGTGCCCACCGGCAGGGTCGTCATCGCGAAGGCGAGCCCCGCCATGCTGAGCACGAGCGCGATCACGAAGATGACGGTCGGCCACAGCCGACGGAAGTTCTTCGACGCACCGAGCGCGGTGGCCCAGATCGCCTCGAGCACACCCGAGGCGATCAGGATGATCCAGTCCATGCGTCCTCCCGCCCCGTGGCGCCGGCCACCTGCCCAATCGTAGGTGCCACGGCGCATGACGCCGTGTGACGGCGGGTTCCGGCGTGTGACAGCGGCGGTCGCGGCATCCGCTCGCCCTTCCTATCGTCGAGGAGCGGGAGGTCGGAATGACACGACTCATCATCGGCGCCATGGTCAGGGCGATCGGCGCCTACCCTTCGGGGTGGCGTTACCCGGGCGCGCATCGCGACCCGCGCCGCGACGCCGTCGTGCTCCGGCGCACCGCGGAAGTAGCCGAAGCCGCCCGGCTCGACTTCCTCTTCTTCGGCGACTGGCTGGCCACCGGGCACGACCTGGAGTTCCGCGACCCCTACCTCGTCGCCCGCATCGACCCGCTGTCGGCCGTCACCTACCTCGCCGGCCTGACGCAGCGCATCGGCCTCATCGCGACCGCGAACACGAGCTACGCCGACCCGTACGCCCTCGCTCGCGCCACCGCCTCGGCCGACCTGCTGTCGGCCGGACGCGCGGGGCTGAACCTCGTGACCGGCGCCGAGCCGCGGGTGGCGGGCAATCACGGGCAGGACTTCCACGCGGTCAACGGGTCGCGCTACGACCGGGCGGTCGAGTTCGAGCACGTGCTGCGCCGTCTCTGGGACTCCTTCGAAGACGAGGCCATCGTCGCGGATGCCGCGGCCGGCGTCTACCTCGACCCGGCCCGCCTGCACGCCACCGACTTCCACGGCGCGCACCTCAGCGTGTCGGGCCCGCTCAACGTGCCGCGACCGGTGCAGGGACACCTCCCGCTCGTGCACGCGGGAACCTCTCCGCGCTCCCGCCTGTTCGCCGCCCAGAGCGCCGACCTCGCGCTCGTCGCCGTGAACGGTCTCGAGCACGCCGTGGCCATCCGCGAGGAGCTGCGATCGCTCGCGTTCGAGTCGGGCCGCGACGACCGAACCCTCAAGGTCATCGTGCCGGTGCTGCCGATCGTCGGGGAGACGCGCGAGCACGCCCAGTCGATCGCCGACGAGCTCAGCGAGCTCGTGCAGATCGCCGAGGACTGGCCCGACGGCCCGCCCGCCGCGTTCCCCGAGAACCGGTCGCTCACGCAGCTGTCGACGCTCGTGGGGCTGGATGTCTCCGGGCTCTCGCCCGACCGCGCCGTCACGCCGTCGCTCGTCCCCCGGTTCAGCGCCGCCGGCCAGGAGCTCGTCGAGATCGTCGCCGAGCGCACCGGCCGGAGCCCCGCGGGCGAGCGTCCGCCGACGCTGCGGCATCTCGTGGTCGCGGCATCCGTGAACGCATCGATGGTCGTGGGGTCGGCGGTCGAGGTGGCCGCCGAGTTCGAGGCGTGGGGCGAGGCCGGCGCGGTCGACGGATTCAACGTGCTCTCCGCGGTGCAGCCCGCCCAGTTCGAGGCCTTCGCGCGCGGGGTCGTACCCGAGCTGCAGCGCCGCGGCGTGTTCCCCACGGCGTACGAGGGCGAGACGCTGCGCGACCACCTCGGGCTCGGGCGCCCCGAGAACGTGCACGCGGGCTCGCGGATCGCGGAGGCCACCTCGTGACGCGCGTGCTCGCGGCGGCGGGCGCGCAGCAGGCGGATGCCGCGGCCGCACCCGCGGGGCCGGGCGCCCCGCTCGCCCTGTGCGCCCCGCTCGCCGCCCTCGCCGACGCGGGACTCGAGGTGCCCGTGCTGGGCGGCGGCGTCGTGCGGCACGTGAACCTCGACGTCGCGGCATCCGCGCCGGCGCTCGACTCGGTCGTCGCGCACGTCGCCCGCCTGCTCCCGTACTACGCGAGCGTGCATCGCGGCAGCGGATACCCGTCGCAGGCGATCACCGCCCTCGTCGACGAGGCCCGTGCCACGGTCGCCGGGCATGTGGGCGCCCGCGACGACGACCTCGTCGTGTTCACCCGCAACACGACCGATGCGCTCAACCTGCTCGCGAGCGCCGTGCCCGGCGAGACGGTGGTGCTCGACATCGAGCACCACGCCAACCTGCTGCCGTGGCGGGAACGCCGCGTGGTCGCCGGCCGGGCGACGATCGCCGCGACCCTCGAGGCGCTCGATGCCGAGCTCGCCGCCCGGCCCGCGGCGCTCCTCTCGGTGACGGGTGCGTCCAACGTGACGGGCGAGGTGCTCCCGATCGACCGGATCGCCCGTCTCGCGCACGCGCACGGCGCACGGATCGCGGTGGATGCCGCACAGCTCCTGCCGCACCGGCGCGTCGACCTCGCGGCATCCGATCTCGACTACCTCGCGTTCTCGGGGCACAAGGCGTACGCGCCGTTCGGCGCCGGCGCCCTCGTCGGGCGCGCGGACTGGCTCGACGAGGCACCGCCCCACCTGGCCGGCGGGGGAGCCGTCGGGGCCGTGGGGATCGGCGGGGTCGACTGGAAGCGCGGCGCCGACCGCCACGAGGCCGGCACCCCGAACGTCGTCGGCATCGCCGCGCTCGCCCGCGCCCTCGCCGAGCTCGAGCGCCTCGGCGACGAGTGCCGGCGCGAGCACGAGCGGGCGCTCACCGAGCGGCTGCACCGAGGGCTCGCCGCCCTGCGTGGCGTTCGTGTCATCCGTGGATTCGATGACGCGGACGACCGGCTGGGCATCGCGACCGTCGAGCTCGAGCGAGGCTCCGTCGGGCTCCTTGCCGCAGCGCTCGCCGCCGAGCACGGCATCTCGGTGCGGGCCGGGCGGTTCTGCGCGCACCCGTTCTTCGATCGCGTCGCGCGACGGTCGAACGGCCTCCGTGCGAGCCTGGGCGCCGGATCCTCCGCCGACGATGTCGACCGCTTCCTCGACGCGCTCGCGCGACTCGTCGCCGACGGCCCGGCTCACGCCTACGAGCGCACGCCTGGCGGCTGGTGTCCGCGCGTCGACGACCGGCCCCGGCCGGAGATCGACTGACGAGGCCGGCGGGCCGTTCGCTACCATGGCGGTCATGCGCGTGCGGAGACTCGCCCTCACGATCACCGCCCTCGCGGCAGCATCCGGTCTGCTCGGCGGCTGCGCGGTCAACGAGCAGGGTCAGGGGCAGAGCAACCTGAAGGGCACGCTCGACGGCGCGGGCTCTTCGGCCCAGGGTGCGGCGCAGGACGCGTGGATCGCCGGGTTCCAGCGCGCGAACGGCAGCGTCACCGTGAACTACGATCCGGCCGGCTCCGGTGCCGGCCGCGAGCAGTTCATCGTGGGCGCGGTCGGCTACGCGGGCAGCGACACGGCGCTCAGCATCGAGGAGACGAGCGGCACCCTCGCCCGCTGCACCGAAGGCTCCGGCGCGATCGACCTGCCCGTCTACCTCTCGCCGATCGTGCTCGCGTTCAACGTCGACGGCGTCGACCGGCTGCAGCTCGACGCGGCATCCGTCGCCGGCATCTTCTCGGGTGCGATCGAGCGCTGGAACGACCCAGGCCTCGTGCGCCTCAACCCCGGCGCGAGCCTGCCCGACGCCCGGATCACCCCCGTGCACCGTTCCGACGACTCGGGCACGACCGAGAACTTCACCGAGTACCTCGCCGAGGCGGCGCCCGAGCGGTGGCCGACCGAGCCCGACGACGCGTTCCCGTTCGAGGGCGAGGCGGCACAGGGCAACTCCGGCGTCGCCGCGGTCATCCGCGACGGGGTGAACGTGATCGGCTACCTCGACGGCTCGCGTTCCGAAGGGCTCGACGTCGCGGCCCTCGTCGTGGGCGACGACGTGGTCGAGCCCGACGCGCAGTCGGCGGCGGCAGTCGTCGACGTCTCGCCGATGGAGCCGGACCGTGCCGACGACGACCTCGTCATCGACATCGACCGGGCGACGCGCGAGCCCGGTGTCTACCCGCTCGTGCTCGTCAGCTACCTCATCACATGCCGCGAGTACGCGAACCCGGGCGAGGGCGAGCTCGTGCGCGGCTACCTGCAGTGGGTCGCGAGCGCCGAGGGGCAGGATGCCGCGGCCGAAGACGCCGGGTCCGCGCCGATCTCCGACTCGCTGCGCGAGCGGGTGCAGGCCGCCGTCGACGGCATCGGCTGAGCGGCATCCGATCGGACGCGACCATTCCCATGGGGGCGCGCATGCGCGACACTTGGCGCATGGGATCAGCGTCGATGGCCACCGGATCGCGGGTCGCCCGACCATAGGTCAGCCCGTGACCGACGAGATCGAACTCGAAGCCAGGGCCGCCGAGCTCCGGCGACTGGTCTACGGCACCCCGCACGGTCACGAGTCGGATGCCGTGGCCGAACTGGTCGCCGTCGAGCTGGAGCTCGCGCGGCTTCGGGCGACGCCCGAGACCGCGGCGGAACCTTCGGAGGATGCGCGTGCCGCGGCGGACACGGTCGATGCCGAGTTCGCCGTCGATGCGGCGATTCCGGGGCGGCTCCGACGACGTCGACGGCTCGCCCTCGCCGGGGGTGCGCTCCTCCTGGTCGGCGCCGCAGTCGCCGTCGCGCTCGGCCGCACGTCCGAGCTCATCGACCCGCCGCGAGGCCTCGAGGTGTTCGAGCGTGCCCGCGGCGACGCCGATGCGGGCCCGCGTGGATTCGTGGCTGTGCTGGACACGGACGCCGTCGCGACCCTCCGCAGCATCGGACGCGCGGTCGGACACGACGTGTGGGTCTTCCGCGACGACGGCGATGTCTGCATGATCGCACAGCGCCGGAACTGGAGCGGCTGGGGCGCGAACTGCGTGAGCGAGACGGAGTTCGGCGACGGCGGCATCCGTCAGTTCATCCCCTACGACGAGTTCGACGGTCGCGAGCGGCCCGCCGACCTCGACCCGGCGAGCGCCGTCGAGTTGACCTGGGACGACGGCTCCGCCGAGGTCGAGTGGTCGGTCGTGCCACTGTCGAACGCTTCGATCGACGACGTCCGGGTGTGGGGGCCGACATCCGCCGAGGGAGGGTTGGCGCCCATGACCTATGAGGAGTGGTCGTCGACCCGCCTCGCCGAGCGCCCCGACGGTTCGTAGACTGGGGGAGTCGCACACGGGAGGGGATGCATGCAGCCGATGGTGGAGAGCGACATCCGTGCGTCATTCGGCAATGCGAGCGACACCGAGCTCGCGCAGCTGTCGCTGCCCCACGATTTCGCGCTCACCGAGTGGCTGTACCTCGACGCGTTCGCCTGGCGTGATCCCCGCATCGCGGCTCGCGGCTACCTCGTGACCGAACTCGGGGGCGAGCCCACCGGCGTCGTGCTGCGGGCAGCCGGTGCGAACGGTTCGCGCCACCGCGCGGCGATCTGCAACCTCTGCCACACCCAGCAGCCGGGCGATCAGGTGGTGCTGTTCTCGGCGCGACGGGCGGGCCCTGCCGGCGACCGCGGCGACAGCGTCGGCACCTACATGTGCAGTGATCTCGCGTGCCAGGAGACCGTGCGGCTCGGGCGGCCCGCGGCGCCGTCGGAGGTGCTGCCGAGCGTGCACGAGCTCGAGCGCATCGAGGGGCTCGCGCGTCGAACGAAGGCGTTCGTCGTCGATGTGCTCGGCGGGGCCTGAGCGAGCGGATGTCCCGGGGTGCGCGCCAGCGCACGGCCGCGGGTGCGCGTCAGCGCGCGGCATCCGGCGCGAGCGGCTCCAGTGTCGGTCGTTTCGCGGTGCGGCCGTCGCCCGACGAGCGGCCGGTGAGGCGCCGCCCGATCCACGGCAGCACGAACTCGCGGTAGTACGCGGCGGTGCTGCGGCTCCGCGTCCCGGCGGGCGCGGCGGCCACCTCGGCGACACCCCACTCGTCGGGCACGTCGACGCCGAGCGCGGTGAGCACGTTGCTCGCGACCCGCGCATGCCCGAGCGAGTTGAGATGCAGCTTGTCGGGCGACCAGTAGCGGATGTCGCGGAGCCCGCGGTCGTTGAAGTTGTCGACGAACGTGACCCCGTCGAGCTCGGCGAGGTCGTCGAGGGCGGCGGTGAGCCGCACCCCGCGCGCGTCGAAGACCCTGCCGAGCGGCAGGTGATCGGTGGGGTTCGCACCGCTCAACATGAGCACGTGGATTCCGGCACCGCGGATGCGGTGCACCGCCTCGCGGAAGCGCTCGGCGACACGAACCTCCGGCATGCGCGGACGCAGCATGTCGTTGCCGCCGCCGTTGAAACTGATCACCTCGGGGCGGAGCGCGATCGCCGCCTCGAGCTGCTCATCGATGATCGGCCCGAGCTTGCGCCCGCGGTTCGCGAGATTCGCATAGCCGATCGGCTCCCTCGCCGCCGCGGCGAGCCCCAGAGCGACGAAGTCCGCCCAGCCGCGCACCGAACCGTTCGGCAGGTCGTCGCCGATTCCCTCGGTGAAGCTGTCTCCGATGGCCGCGTAGGAGTGGAACATCCCTCAACGGTAGCGCGCGCCTCGGCACGGCTGGTGGAGCGACGGAGGCCGCGGCATCCGCTCGGAGACCTACGCCCTCTGGGTCAGCTGGACTCGTGCGCGTGTTCGAGCTCGCAGTCGGCGCCCGGGTAGAGCAGCGTCTCGTGCCCGTCGTCGAAGCGGACGAAGTACGGCGGGCCGCCGTCGGCCCCTCGAACCTCGAGCACCTCTCCGTGCCGGTCGGCTTGGCCGACCTGCTTGCCGTGGATGACCAGTCGATCGCCGACCGCTGCCTGCATCGTGTCCCCTCTCGCCTGCCCCCAGCGTACGCCCGGGGTCGGCGAGGCGGAAGGTCGCGTGATCGGTCGTCGCCCCAGACCGTCGCCCTCGCGCTCAACAACCGCCCTCGCAAGATCCTCGTCTGGCGCACCCCGGCCGAAGTATTCGAATGCGTATACCGCCTCGGTAGGCCGCTCGATCAGGATGCTCAGATGCCGGGACTCGAACGCCGCCACTCGACGGACGTACTGCGTGAGGTGGTTCCGGCTACACCTCGGCCAGCCAGGCCCGGATGACCGAGATGATCGCGTCGCGCTCGCCGTCGAGTTCAGCAGCGGCCGGCAGCGCGAGGCTCGCCCGGATGTTCGAGTGCCACGTCAGCAGGCCGCCGGGGTCGCCTGAGAACGACGGCGCGGCATCCCTGTCTTCCGCGCGCTCGGTGCCGAAGTGCAGGATGAGCCGCACCGGACCTTTGCCGGCTGCGTTGATCGTGAGCCGGTCGACGCCGTCCTGCGTGTAGTCGGGCGAGTTCCATTTGACGATCTCGGTCAGCCCCGGCTCGGCCTCGTGCACGAGCGCGCGCAGCGATTCGACGTCGGCGCGCCGTTGCGGCTGTTGCGCGGTGAGGAACTCGTCGACGGTGGCGAAGCGCTCAGGCATAGGGCGAGACTACTGCGTCACCCTCGCAACGCTCAGGATGATCCTTCGTAGCGCGCGGCGGTCGCGGCGGCACGGTTGCGCAGGGAGGTGCGCAACGACGGCGGCGTCAGGGCTTCCGCGTCCGTGCTGAGCTGCCACAGCGCCCATTCGGCGTGTCGTGAATCTTGGAAGGTCACCTCCAGCCGCAGCCAGCCGTCGGCGTCGGGCGCTTCGGCGCGGACGGCCAGGGCAGTGCTCACCAGCTCCTCCCGCCGTGCCGGGTCCACCCGTACCAGCACGGCGACCTGGTCGCCGCCGGTTCGGAACCGCGTGCTGCGTTCCTGCCAGATCCGGTCGAGGTCGACCGTGTCGGGTCGCTGTGCGGGTTCGGCGAGTTCCTCGGCATCCAGGATTCGGGAGAGCCGGTAGGTGCGATCCGCGCCGGATGTCATGGCCAGCAGGTAGCCCGTGTCGCGCACGGTGACCAGGCCGATCGGGTCCACCGTGCGCCAACTCGGGGCACGGTCCACCGCCGCGTAGTGGATGCGCAGCTTGTTTCCGGCGAGCACCGCGCGCCGGACCTCGATCATGATGGTGTCGGATACGTCCTCGGCGACCCGTCGGCGTGAGAGCAGGTCCGTCTCGGGGTCGACGAGGAATCGCCGGGCCGCGTCACTCGCGGCGGCGCGGTGGTTCTCGGGCAACGCGTCGACCACCTTCCGCACGGCCGAAGCGAGCGCCGAGCCGAGCCCGAATACCTGCTCGCCACGCCCCGATCCGGCGGTCAGCAGGGCAAGGGCCTCGTCGTGGTTCAGTCCGGTGAGCTCGGTGCGGAACCCCGGCAGCAACGCGAACCCGCCATGCCGGCCGCGTTCGGCGTAGACCGGGACGCCTGCCGTGGACAGTGCTTCGATGTCGCGCAGCACGGTGCGCGTGGAAACCTCCAGCTCGCGGGCCAGCGTGTCGGCGGTCAGCCGACCGCGCTGGCGCAGCAGCAGCACCAGCGAGACCAGGCGGTCGGCGCGCATACGAGAACGTTATCGGAATACATGACCAAGGATGTCGTGATTTGTTGGGAGGCTCGTTCATACGACGTCGAAGACGGCCGCTATCGAGCCGATCGACGTACGTGCTCGCAATGATTCGAATGGAGTGGATGTGACAATCGAACGAACGGCGGTCAACCCGGCGACGTGGTCGGTGGAGATGGGATTCAACCAGGGTGAGGTCGTCGCCGGGCACACCCGGACCCTGTACTGCTCCGGGCAGACCGCGATGAGCGACGATGGCAGGCCCCAACACGACGGTGACATGGCGGCGCAGCTGGCGCTCTGCCTCGACAATCTGGAGTCCGTGCTCGGCGAGGCCGGCATGTCGCTGGCCGACCTCGTCCGGCTCAACGTCTACACCACCGATGTCGATGCGCTGTTCCCGCACTACGGCGTGCTGGCGTCGCGGCTCGGTGCCGTCGGGGCGGCTCCGCCCACCACGATGCTCGGGGTGACGCGGTTGGCGATTCCGGGCCAGATGGTCGAACTCGAGGGGACCGCCGTCGCGTAATGCGACCAGCGGGCGTGCGCGCGCGATCTCGATGAGCTGACGGGTCAGCGTTCGGCGGAGACATCCGCAAGACCTGCTGCATGGCACCCGCAGCGTCAGCCCACCGCGAGCAGCGCCGCCCACAGGTCGGCGCGCGCGTGGAAGCCCGAGAGGTCGCGAGCGAGGAGGCGCTCGGCAAGGGCCACCCGGCCGCGCACGGTGTGTCGATGCACGCCCAGGGCCTGCGCGGTCGCGTCGTACTGACCGCCGTGCTCGAGCCAGGCGCGGATCGTCTCGACGAGCGCGGTGCCGTTCGCGGTGTCGTGCTCGGTGAGCGGGGCGAGGGTCGCCAGGGCGACGGCACGCGCGTCGGTGCGGGCGAGGAACGCCAGCACGCCCTGCCGGCTGATCTCGTCGAAGCGCACGACGCCCGCCCCGGTCTCGCGGGCTCGCTCGAGGGCGCGCAGCGCCTGCTCGTGGGCGAGCGGGATGCCGGCTGCCGTCACCGCGTCGGAGAGGCCGACGGGAAGCTCGAACTCGGCGGCGACCTCCTCGGCGAGCGCGGTGTCGGCCTCCTCGAGCACGATCACGACCGTGTCCTCGTCGCGGCCGAAGAAGAGCCGGCCCCCGCGTTCCTCCACCCGGAGTTCGAGCAACTCGGTGAGACGGTCGACGTGGAGGGCAGGGGCATCCGTCACCGCGATGCGAAGCGGAGCAGACGGCAACGGGCCCCACATCTCGCCCGCGACCCGCTCGGCGAGCGAGGTGTCGCCCGAGAGGATGCCGCTGAGCAGGCCGGTGCGCAGGTGCCCGCGTGCACGGTCGAGGTCGCGGTTCTGCTCGAGGGCGAGACCCGCGAGGGCGATGACGGATGTCACGACCTCGCGTCCGGCCTGGTCGAGTTCGGCGGAGTCGCCGATCGCGAGCACCCCGCGCAGCGCGCCGCCCGAGCCGAGCGTCTGCAGGGTGAATCGCTGCGGGCTTCCGACGGATTCGCCGGCGACGAGGGTGCGGCTCGCGCGCTGGCCTCGGCGGAGCATCGACCGCGCCTCGCCGACGACCTCCCCGAGGGCGGGCTGGCCGAGGCCGCCGCCGGGCGCTTCGCGATCGAGCGCGCCCGACGCGTCGACGAGGCCGACCCACGAGCCGATGCGGTGCGAGAGTTCGCCGAGCGTTGCCGAGAGGCCGTCGGGACGAAGCGCGGCGAGCGAGATGGCGCGCTGCGCGGCGAGGGCCCAGGTGTGGCGGGCGTAGGCGTCTTCGGCGAGGAGATCGGCGACCAGGCGCACGATGGCGATGAACGGCACCCGGTACGGCACCTCGAAGAGCGGGAGGCCCTGGCCCGCGCACGCGTCGACGAGCGCGCCCGGCGTGCCCGCCCGGATCACCTCGGTGCCGAAGCCGAGCGCTGCGATGCCCGTCTCGCGCAGTCGCCGCACGTAGTCGGCGGCGAATGCGGGGTCGGCGTCGGGCTCGAACTGCGTGCCGGTCGTGAGCAGCACGTGTCCCGCGTCGAGGAACGGGGTCGGATCGGCGAGGTCGGAGCTGTGCGCCCAGGCGACGTTCGCGGCGAGCGCCCCGTCGGGCATCGCGTCGGCCGGGGTGAGCAGGGTGAGGGCGAGCTCGGGGCGGTCGAGCAGGGTCTGCACGGTGGGCTGCATCTGCGGTCTCCTCTCGCTGAGCCTGGACTCCCCTGAGCCTGTAGAAAGGTCGAGGCGGGCGGGCAACGGGCGATTTCCCTTCGACAGGCTCAGGGAGCGATGCCACTGTACGCGGAGTCGAAGGAGGTGCACCCGAGTGTACACGCGGGCGCTGGGGCATCCGTCGGAGCCGACCTAGCATTGGCGGCATCCGCCACCGTCGTCACCTCGTATCGGAGCAGCCAATGACTCTCGTCGACACCCCGGCCACCCGGGCCACCACCGTCGGAGGCCCCGCCCTCTCCCAGGAGCGCCGCCTCGTCACCGCCATCCCCGGCCCGCGTTCGCAGGAGCTCATGGCGCGCAAGGCCGAGGCCGTCGCCGCGGGCGTCGGCACGACCATTCCCGTCTCGGTCGTCGCAGCGGGCGGCGGCGTCATCGTCGACGCCGACGGCAACTCGCTCATCGACCTCGGTTCGGGCATCGCCGTCACCGGCGTCGGCAACGCCAACCCCCGCGTCGTCGAGGCCGTCACCACGCAGCTGAACGCGTTCACGCACACGTGCTTCACCGTCGCTCCCTACCACTCCTACGTCGACGTGGCCGAGGCGCTGAACCGCCTCACCCCCGGTCACCACGTCAAGCGTTCGGCCCTCTTCAACTCGGGCGCGGAGGCCGTCGAGAACGCGGTGAAGATCGCCCGCCACTTCACGAGGAAGCAGGCCGTCGTCGCGCTCGACCACGCCTACCACGGCCGCACGAACCTGACCATGGGCCTCACCGCGAAGAACATCCCGTACAAGAGCGGGTTCGGCCCGTTCGCCCCCGAGGTCTATCGGGCGCCGCTGAGCTACCCCTTCCGCGACGGCGGCCTGTCCGGCGCCGAAGCGGCGGCCCGCGCCATCACCCAGATCGAGAAGCAGGTCGGCGCCGAGAACCTCGCCGCGATCATCATCGAGCCCATCCAGGGCGAGGGCGGCTTCATCGTGCCGGCGCAGGGCTTCCTCGCCGCGCTCGTCGAGTGGGCCCGCGCCAACGACGTCGTCTTCATCGCCGACGAGGTGCAGACCGGCTTCGGCCGCACCGGCGCCTGGTTCGCGAGCGAGCACGAGGGCATCGTGCCCGACCTCGTCGTCACGGCGAAGGGCATCGCGGGCGGCCTGCCGCTCTCGGCGGTCACCGGCCGTGCCGAGATCATGGACTCGGCCATGGCCGGCGGCCTCGGCGGCACCTACGGCGGCAATCCGCTCGCCTGCGCCGCCGCGCTGGCCGCGATCGAGTCATACGAGGAGGACGGCCTCATCGAGCGCGCGCGCGAGATCGGCGCCGTGCTCATCGGCCGGCTCAACGCGCTGCGCACCGCCGACTCCCGCATCGGCGACGTGCGCGGCCGCGGCGCGATGGTCGCGATCGAGCTCGTCGACCCCGTCACGGGCGCGCCCGACGCGGCGCTCACGGCCGCCGTCGCGAAGCACGCCCACGCGAACGGCGTCGTCGTGCTCACCTGCGGCACCTACGGCAACGTCATCAGGTTCCTGCCGCCCCTCACCATCACCGACGACCTGCTCATCGAGGGCCTCTCGGTCGTCGCCGAAGGACTGAAGCACGCATGACCGACCTCCTCGCGGCGACGACGACGTCGACCGCCCTTCGGCAGGCTCAGCGACCGGCGGATGCCGCGGCATCCGCTGCCCGCACCACCGCGCCCACCCCGCTGCTCGACGCGCGCGCCCAGCTGGCCGAGGCCATCGCGCTGCTCGGCTACACGGACGGCCTGCACCAGATGCTCGCGACCCCGCGCCGTGAGTTGAGCGTCGCCGTGCCGCTGCGCATGGACTCGGGCGAGAGCCGGCTCTACCTCGGCTACCGCGTGCAGCACAACTTCTCGCGCGGCCCCGCGAAGGGCGGCCTGCGCTACGCGCCCAACGTCAACCTCGACGAGGTGCGAGCGCTCGCGATGTGGATGACCTGGAAGTGCGCCCTGCTCGATGTGCCGTACGGCGGCGCGAAGGGCGGACTCGCGATCGACCCCCGCGAGCACTCCGTGGCCGAGCTCGAGCGCGTGACCCGTCGCTACACGAGCGAGATCCTGCCCATCATCGGCCCCGAGCGCGACATCCCCGCGCCCGACATCGGCACCGACGAGCAGACCATGGCGTGGATCATGGACACCTATTCCGTCAATAGCGGTTACACGGTGCCCGGCATCGTGACCGGCAAGCCCATCTCGCTCGGCGGGTCGCTCGGGCGGGCCTCGGCGACGAGCCGGGGCGTCACGCACATCGCGCTCGCCGCGCTCCGGCACGCGGGCCTCGCGCCGCAGCGTTCGACGGCCGCGGTGCAGGGCTTCGGCAAGGTGGGGGCGGATGCCGCGCGGTTCCTCGCCGAGGCGGGCGTGAAGGTCATCGCGGTGAGCGACCAGTACGGTGCGGTGCGGACCGACGGCGGGCTCGACATCGACGCGCTCACCGAGCACGTGCGGGAGACCGGATCGGTCGTCGGCTTCGCCGACGCCGACGCGCTCGACGGCGCGGCGCTGCTCACCGAGGACGTCGACCTGCTCGTGCCCGCCGCCGTGGAGGGCGTGCTCCACGAGGGCAACGCGGCCGAGGTGCGGGCACGCGTGGTCGTCGAGGGCGCGAATGGCCCGACGACCCCCGCCGCCGACCGCATCATGCGCGAGCGCGGCATCCTCGTCGTCCCCGACATCCTCGCGAACGCGGGCGGCGTCATCGTCTCGTACTTCGAATGGGTGCAGGCGAATCAGGCGTACTGGTGGCGGGCCGACGAAGTCGAGTCCAGACTGGAAGAGCGGATGCTCAGTGCCTGGCAGCACGTGCTCGGCTGCGCCCGGGCCCGCGGCCTCTCGCTCCGCACCGCTGCCACCGCGCTCGCCGTCGAACGCGTCGCAGAGGCGCACCGGCTGCGCGGCCTCTACCCCTGATCTCCGAGCCGAGTCGCCCGAATCTCACCAGAATCGGGGCGACTCGGGAACACGATGAAGACACCACCAGCGAACGGAACCCACGAATGACCGACACCCTGCAGGAAACCACCCTCCTCGACCGCGTCGCCGACGGCCTCTTCATCGGCGGCGAGTGGGTCGCGGCCGACGGCGGCAGGACGCTCACGGTCTCCGACCCGGCGACGGGCCAGACCATCAAGGAGATCGCGGATGCCTCGGAGGCCGACGGCATCCGGGCCCTCGACGCCGCCGTGGCCGCGCAGGAGTCGTGGGCCGCGACGCCGCCACGCCAGCGCGGCGAGCTGCTGCGCCGCGCGTTCGACAGGCTGCAGGAGCGCAAGGAGGAGTTCGCGCTCCTCATGACGCTCGAGATGGGCAAGCCGATCGCGGAGGCGCGTGGCGAGGTCGCCTACGGCGGCGAGTTCCTGCGCTGGTTCAGCGAGGAGGCCGTGCGCATCACCGGCCGCTACGGGCTCAACCCCGAGGGCACCGGCCGCATGATCGTGTCGCAGCGCCCCGTCGGCCCGTCGTTCTTCATCACCCCGTGGAACTTCCCGCTCGCGATGGCGACCCGCAAGATCGCGCCCGCCCTGGCCGCCGGATGCACCGTGGTGATCAAGCCCCCGGCCCTGACGCCGCTCACCACGATCGCATTCGCGCAGCTGCTCGAGGAGGTCGGGCTCCCGAAGGGCGTCGTCAACGTCATCGCGACGTCGACGTCGTCGAAGGTCTCGGGGCCGATCATCGCCGACCCGCGCCTGCGCAAGCTGTCGTTCACCGGCTCGACCGACGTGGGGCGCGCCCTCATGAAGCAGGCCGCGCAGGGCATCCTCCGCACGTCGATGGAGCTCGGCGGCAACGCGCCGTTCGTCATCTTCGAGGACGCAGACCTCGACAAGGCGGTCGAGGGCGCCATGGTCGCGAAGTTCCGCAACATCGGCCAGGCCTGCACGGCCGCGAACCGCTTCATCGTGCACGAAGCCGTCGCCGACGAGTTCGCCAAGCGCGTCGCCGAGCGCGTGCAGGCGATGCGGGTGGGCCGCGGCACCGAAGACGGCGTCAACATCGGCCCGCTCATCGACCAGAACGCGGTCGACTCCACCGACGAGCTCGTGCAGGACGCGGTGGGCCGCGGGGCGACCGTGCTCGCGGGCGGCACCCGCATCGACGGCGACGGCTCGTTCTACGCGCCGACGGTGCTCGCGGGCGTCGCGGCGGGCAGCCGCATCCTCAAGGAGGAGATCTTCGGCCCCGTGCTCGGCATCTCGACGTTCGCTGATGAGGACGAAGCCGTGCGGCTCGCGAACGCGACCGAGTACGGCCTCATCTCCTACGTGTACACGCAGGATCTCGCGCGCGGCCACCGCATGATCGAGCGCCTCGCCACCGGCATGATGGGCCTGAACACCGGCCTCGTCTCGAACGCCGCAGCGCCGTTCGGCGGCGTGAAGCAGTCGGGCATCGGCCGCGAGGGCGGCTTCGAGGGCATCCACGAGTACCTCGACACGAAGTACACGCTCATCCCGGTGAGCTGATTCACGCGATCGGATGCCGCAGCGCCGCGCCGCGGCATCCCCTCACCATCTCTCAGAATTCAGGAACGGTTGCGGTGGGCAGCGTGGTCGCCGCGGCGATTCCCGCCAACCTGGACCGGGCATCCGGATCCGTTCCTGAATTCTGAACCGTGTGGGCACAGGAAGACGGGAATCATGGAACGCATCGATTGCGACGTCGTCATCGTGGGGGCCGGGGCATCCGGCCTCACCGCCGCTACCCGCCTGAAGCACGCCGGTCGCTCGGTCGTCGTGCTCGAGGCGCGCGACCGGGTCGGCGGGCGCCTCTGGACCGATGACATCGACGGCGCGATGCTCGAGATCGGCGGCCAGTGGGTCTCGCCCGACCAGGACGCCCTCATCGAGACCCTCGACGAGCTCGGCCTCGAGACGTACGAGCGCTACCGCGAGGGCCAGAACGTCTACATCAGCGAGAACGGCGAGCGTCGGCTCTTCGAGGGCGAGATCTTCCCGGTGCCGGCGAAGACCGAGGGCGAGATCGTCGGGCTCATCGAGAAGCTCGACGAGCTCGTCGCCGAGATCGACCCCGACGCGCCGTGGGCGCACCCGCGGGCGAAGGAGCTCGATGAGATCTCCTTCGCCGAGTGGCTCGGCACCCAGACCGACGACGAAGAGGCGCGCTTGAACATCGGCATGTTCATCGCCGGCGCGATGCTCACCAAGCCCGACCATGCCTTCTCGGCGCTGCAGGCGCTGCTCATGGCCGCATCCGCGGGGTCGTTCTCGCACCTCGTCGATGCGGACTTCATCCTCGACAGGCGCGTCGTCGGCGGCCTGCAGCAGGTGCCGCTCCTGCTCGCCGAGAAGCTCGGCGACGCCGTGCGGCTCGGCCGGCCGGTGCGCACGGTGCGCTGGGACCCGGACGCCCCGGAGCGGGGCGTCGTGGCCGTGACCGACGACCTCGAGGTGCATGCGAAGCACGTCATCCTCGCCGTTCCGCCGGTGCTCATCAGTCGCGTCTCGTACGAGCCGCCGCTGCCGCGCCGCCAGCACCAGCTGCACCAGCACCTCTCGATGGGCTTCGTGATCAAGGTGCACGCCGTCTACGAGACGCCGTTCTGGCGCTCCGCCGGCCTGAGCGGCACCGCGTTCAGCCCCTACGAACTCTGCCACGAGGCGTACGACAACACGAACCACGGCGATTCCCGCGGCACGCTCGTCGGCTTCGTCTCCGACGAGGAGGCCGACGCCGTGTTCACCCTCCCGGCCGAGGAGCGCAAAGCCCGGATCCTCGAGTCGCTGTCGCACTACTACGGCGAGCAGGCGCTGCATCCGGTGGTCTACTACGAGAGCGACTGGGGCTCGGAGGAGTGGACCCGCGGCGCCTACGCCGCGAGCTTCGACATGGGCGGCCTCGCCCGCTACGGCGCCGACCTGCGCACGCCGGTCGGGCCGATCCACTTCTCGTGCAGCGACATGGCCGGCAAGGGGTACCAGCACGTCGACGGGGCGATCCGCGTCGGCCGCGAGGTCGCCGGCGAGGTGCTGGCCGCCTGGTGAGCGGAACGGATGCCACGACCCAGACGGATGCCGCGACCCGGCGCGGCGTCGTCGGGTACACCGCGAACGACGGCGCCGCGGGCGTGAGCCGTCGTCGAGTCGCGATGCGAACGCGGCTCGACCGGCGCCCGCGAGGCGCCCGCTTAGACTGTCGGGGTGCCAGTGAACCCCGAGCTGCAGGGGCGGGTATTCCCGCCGACCGCGCCCTATCTCGTCGGTCGTGAGAAGGTGCGCGAGTTCGCCCGCGCCGTCTTCGCGACGAACCCGATCAACCTCGACCCCGATGCTGCGAAGGCCGCCGGTTACGACGATGTGGTCGCGCCGCCGACGTTCGCGGTCGTCGTGCAGGAGCAGACCCTCGCACAGCTGCTCGCCGAGTCCGACGCGGGCATCGACTTCTCGCGGGTCGTCCACGGCGACCAGCGCTTCACGTCGACCCGGCCGATCGTCGCCGGCGACCTGCTCACGGCGACGCTCACGGTCTCGAGCGTGAAGTCCCTCGGTGGGCACTCGATGGTCACGGCCGAGTCGTCGATCACGGATGCCGCGGGCGACCACGTCGTCACGGCGATCTCGACGCTCGTGGTGCGAGGAGACGAATGATGGCGAACATCCCCGCCCTCGACGGGCTGACCGTCGGCGACATCGTCGCAGAGGCGTCCTTCCCGCTCACGCGCGACTCGCTCGTGCGCTACGCGGGCGCATCCGGTGACTTCAATCCCATCCACTACCGCGACGACGTGGCGCGCGACGTCGGCCTTCCGGGCGTGCTCGCGCACGGCATGCTCACGATGGGCTTCGCCGTGCAGCCGGTCGTCGACTGGGCAGGGGACCCCGGGCGCATCGTCGACTACCAGGTGCGGTTCACCCGGCCCGTCGTCGTCGACCCCGAGATCGGCGCAGTGGTGTCGGTCGTCGCGAAGGTCGGCCGGCTCGACGCA
The DNA here is from genome assembly GCF_042720415.1 of Agromyces sp. NPDC058484. NCBI lineage: Bacteria > Bacillati > Actinomycetota > Actinomycetes > Micrococcales > Microbacteriaceae > Agromyces > Agromyces sp. NPDC058484. The sequence goes on from NZ_JBHXMP010000005.1 coordinate 79,958, forward strand.
GAGGCGCGCATCGCTCGCATCGACCTCACCGTGAAGGTGGGCGACGAGACGGTGCTCGGCAAGGCGCAGGCGCAGGTCGCGCTCGACTGACATGGCAGGCGTCGCGCGATTCTCCGAGCTCACCACGCTCCGGGTGGGCGGGCCCATCCGTCGGCTCGTGACGGCGGCGACGCAGCGTGATCTCGTCGACCTCGCCGCCGAGGCGTGGACGGCCGGCGAGCCGTGGCTCGCCCTCGGCGGCGGATCGAACCTCCTCGTCGGCGACGAGGGATTCGACGGCACGGTGATCCGCGTCGCGACGCGCGGCATCGAGGTGCTTCCTCCCCGTGGGTCGAGTGGCGCCCTTCGACAGGCTCAGGGACCGGAAGCGAATCGAGACCCGCTGGGTGTCGTTCGCATCCGCGTGCAGGCCGGCGAGAACTGGGACGACCTCGTCGCCTGGGCCGTCGAACACGGCTACTCGGGCATCGAGGCGCTCTCGGGCATCCCGGGCTCCGTCGGCGCCGCACCGGTGCAGAACATCGGCGCCTACGGGCAGGAGCTCTCCTCGACGCTCGTGGCGATCGAGTTCCTCGACGAGGGAGCGGATGCCCCGCGCCGCATGACCGCCGACGAACTCGAACTCGGCTACCGCACGTCGGTGCTGAAGCGGGGGCTGCCGGGCATCGTCGTGTCGGTCGAGCTCGACCTGCACGACACCGCCGCCGAGCAGGAGGTGCTCGGCGAGGCCCTCGGGCAGCCGATCGCCTACGCACAGCTCGCCGACGCCCTGCACGTGAACCTCGGCGACCGCGTGCCGATCGGGAGGGTGCGCGACGCCGTGCTCGCGCTCCGCCGCAGCAAGGGCATGGTGCTCGACCCAGGCGACCCCGACTCGACGAGCGCCGGCTCGTTCTTCACGAATCCCGTCGTCGCCGAGCGCATCTCGCGCACGCTCCCGGGCGACGCTCCGCGCTGGTACCTCGATGAGGAGCAGCCCGACGAGGTCACGCCGCTCGACGGTGGCCTCACGGAGTCGCCGCTCGACGAGTTCCTCGCACATCAGGCGTCGCTCGAGGCATCCGACCCGGTGACGGATGCCGCGCCGTCCGAGCCGCTCGTGAAGCTCTCGGCCGCGTGGCTGATCGAGCGCGCGGGGGTGCGCCGTGGATTCGCCATTCCGGGTTCGCGCGCCGCGATCTCGTCGAAGCACACGCTGGCGCTCACGAATCGCGGCGGCGCGACCGCCGAGGAGGTCGCCCAGCTCGCGCGCTTCGTGCAGAGCCGGGTGCAGGCCGAGTTCGGCATCGTGCTGCACCCCGAGCCCGTGCTGGTGGGCGTCGAGCTGTAGCGACCGCCCTCGGTCGAGCAGGTCGCGCAGCGGCCGTATCGAGTCCCCGTCACGGCCGACCCACTCGCGGATTTCGCAGGATGAGACGTGACTCACGGCCTCTGGGAGGCTCGAGAGGCGGATCATCCTGCGAAATCGAGCGAAGCGCCGGCTCTGCCCCGCACCGACGGTCAGGCGTTCGCCGCAACCCGGCCGCTGCGACTCCGCCGCTACCCGGCTGCCGGGCTCGCCGGGCGGTACACGTCGAGCGATGCCGGCGCGACCGCGATGGTCGTGCGATAGCCCGGAGTCGCGAGCTCGGCGGATGCCGCGGCCGGCGCCTCGAGCGCGACCTCGCCGTCGTGCGCGAACCCCGGTGGCTGACCCTGGCGGGGCCGCACGATCACCTCGAGCGACGTCGCCCGGAACATCTCGATGCGCCGCGGCAGCAACCGGAGCGTGCGGAACACGGCGCTCGTGCGGCGTCCGAACGAGAGCGAGGCCGCAGCCCGCAGGCGCGAATCCGAGTGGAGCATCCGCACGTCGAGCACGCCGCCGTCGAGGCGTCCGCGTCGCAGTGGCGCGACGGTGCCGGGGTCGTTCACGCCCACGCCGACGTAGAGCGTCCACACGCGGGCGCGCCGACCGTCCACCACCACCGTGACCGGCTGGGAGCGACGCAGCACGCGCACGGCCGCCACGACCGCCGCGAGCCACTTGCCGAGGTGCTCCTCGCGCTGCTCGCGCTCGGCGACGAAGTCGGGGTAGACGCCGACCGACGCGGTGTTCAGCACGGTGATCGGCGCATCTTCGCCGAAGGCGAGCTCGGCGACATCCGCCCGCACCCCCTCGCCGCGCTGCAGGGCATCGATCGCAAGGTCGACGGATGCCGCGCCCGCGGCCCGCGCGAAGTGGTTGAACGTGCCGCCGGGCACGACGAAGAGCGGCAGTCCGGCCGCCCGCGCTTCGTGCGCGACCGCGGCCACCGAGCCGTCGCCGCCGCACACGCCGAGGATCGAGGGCGGGTGCTCGCCGGCGAGCGCCGCCCGCACCACGCCGCCCGGCTCCTCGTCGTCGCCGAGGACGTGCACCGCTGCCCGGGGCAGTCGCTCCGCGATCGCCCGCAGCGGGTCGGCGCGCACGACGCTCATGCCCGACGATCGGTTGGCGACGATGAACACGCCCTCCCCGTCGGGTGAGGCGGGCAGAGGCCGGTCGGTGCCGCTCGAGGCAGGGGCAGGCGGCGGCGCTGTGCCCGTGCGGGGCTTCGGGCGCACGACGAGGGCGCCGAGCGCGGCGACGCCCGCACCGAGCGCGAGCCCGCCGACGACGTCGGAGAGCCAGTGCGCCCCCGTGTGCAGTCGCGAATACCCCACGCCGAGCGCGACGGGCGCTATCGCCGCACCGATCGCCGGACGCTCGAGCGCGACGCCCGCCGCGAACGCCGCCGCGCTCGCCGAGTGCCCCGAGGGGAACGACGGCGTGATCGGCGGCTTCGGCAGCTGCCGCGCGATCGGCACGTCGGCGAGCAGCGGGCGGTCGCCGCCGAACACCTCCTTGGCGATGAGGTTCGTGAGCGCGCTCGCCACGAGGAGCGAGACGAGCCCGCGCGCCGCAGCTCGACGACGGCGTGTCACCGCGAGCACGCCCGCCAGCGTCCACCACAGCACTCCGCGATCGGCGAAGCCGGTCACGCGCGACCAGAACCGGTCGACGAGCGGGTGCGCGTGGCGCCCGTTCACGGCCCGCCCGGCCGCGGCATCCGCTCGCCGAACCCACTCGGGGAGGATCCGGGTGCGCTGCACCGCGACGCGAAGGCTCGTGAATGCCACGCCGCCAGCGTAGGCGGGCGGTGCAACCGTGTCAGGGGGTTGCGCCCGGCGGCGATCCGTCCGCCGTGCGTGACCCGGCCCACAGCAGCCCGAGCTACAGCAGCCCGAGCTCCATCGCCCGCGTGACCGCACGGGTGCGATCGCTCACCTCGAGCTTCTCGAACACGTGCAGCAGGTGCGTCTTCACGGTGGCCTCGCCGATGAACAGCGCGCGGGCGATCTCGGGGTTCGAGCGGCCCTCGGCGACGAGGGCGAGCACTTCACGTTCCCGGGGCGACAGCGCGGGTGCCGGTTCGGTGGCGGATGCCGCATCCGCACGCACCCGTGACACGAGCTTCGCCGCGATCGACGGCGAGAGCACGGTCTCGCCCCCCGCGACCGACCGGACGCCGGCGAGGATCTCCGCCTGCGGCGCCGCCTTCAGCAGGTATCCGCTCGCGCCCGCTTCGATCGCCGCGAGGATGTGGTCGTCGGACTCGTACGTCGTGAGCACGAGCACGCGCGTGTCGCGGCCCGCCGCCACGATGCGCTCGGTCGCGGCCGCCCCGTCGATGCCGGGCATCCGCAAGTCCATGAGCACGAGGTCGGGATGCTCCGACTCGGCCAGGGCGACCGCCTCGGCGCCGTCCGCCGCCTCACCGACCACCTCGATGTCGGGCGCGGACTCGAGCAATCCGACGATGCCCGCGCGCACGATCGGATGGTCGTCGGCCACGATGACACGGATGGTCTCGGCGCCGTCCTGAGCTGCGGCGCCGTCCTGAGCTTGCCCTGCCCTGAGCCTGTCGAAGGGTCGACGGGTCATGCGGTTCCTCCTGCCGCGTCCGGTGATGATGCGTCGGACCGATGCGTGGCGCTCGCGGCATCCGCGCGGGGCACGACGACCCGCAGCAGCGACCCGCCGGTCGGCCCGGGTCCGAACGCGAACGACCCGCCCGCCATCGCCGCCCGGTCGCGGATGCCGGCCAGTCCGAACCCGTTCACGCCGGGCTCGGCGTCGCCCGGTCCCACGCCGTCGTCGGCCACGGTGAGCACGACCCCGTCGCCGCCAACCGAAACGTCGATCGACGCCGAGCGCGCCTGCGCGTGCTTGCGCACGTTCGCGAGCGCCTCCTGCGCGGAGCGGAGCAGCACGACCTCGAGCTCGCGGTCGAGCCCTGCGGCATCCGTCGTCACCGCCACGGCGACCCCGGTCTCACGCTCGAACGACGCGCCGAGTCGCCGCAGCGCATCGGCGAGACCCGCGTCGGCCGCGACCGGCGCGAGCGACGCCACGAGCCCTCGGGCCTCGGTCAGCGCCTCGCGCGCCATCTCCTCCATGAGCTCGATGTCGCCCCGAACGGCGTGGTACTGAGCCTGTCGAAGTGATGCCGCGGGCTCGCCCTCGACCGCCTCGAGCCGGTTGCCCGCCCGCTGGGCGACCATGACCATGCCGGTGAGGCTCTGCGCGATCGTGTCGTGGATCTCCTGGGCGAGTCGCCCGCGCTCCTCGGTCACGCCGGCGTCGCGGTGCATCGCCGCGAGCTGACCCTGCGCCGCCTGGAGTTCGTCGAGGAGTCGCGCGCGTTCCTCGCCGTACTCGGCGATGCGCGTGATCCAGAGGCCCAGCGCGATGCTGAAACCGAACGACAGCGCTGCGACCGCGAGACCGGTGACGAGGCCGGCCGGGCCGAACCTGATCCAGTAGCCGGCGACGATCGCGAGGGCGACGAAGCCGTTGGCGATGATCGCGTTGCGCACGCTCGGCGCAGTCGCCCACACGTACGGGTAGACGAACGCCTGCATGATCGCGAACGACGGCTCGAACGCGGCGCCGGCGGCGATGACGGTCGAGAACAGCAGTGCGATGGCGAGGTGATGGCTGACGGGTGCACCCGTCAGGAACCGTCGTCCGTAGGCGACGTAGACGGCGAGGAATGCGCCGGTGGTGGCCCACGTTCCCCAGTCCGACGGGCCGTAGGGCGGGTCGACCAGGGTGAGCAGCACGACGACGGACGCCACGGCGAGCGCCGCGGCATCCCACCATCGCACGTTGTACATGGTGCTACCTTCGCACGCGCGTCACGCGTCGCGCCGGATCCACCGGAACGTGAGGCGGCTCACCACGAGCCCCACGATGAGCCACGCCACGAGCATGATCGCCACCCAGCCGAGATCCCATTCCTGGTTCTGCTCGAGCATCTTGAAGTCATCGGGCAGGAACGCCGCCCGCATCCCCTGCGCCATCCACTTGAGGGGGAAGACGCTCGCGATGTTCTGCATCCACTCCGGCAGCGCCGAGAACTGCAGGTACACGCCCGAGATGAACTGCAGCACGAGCACGATCGGGATGACGACGGCCGTGGCCGACTTGCCGCTGCGGGGCACGGCCGACAGGGCGATGCCGAGCAGCGCCGACGTCGTGATGCCGAGCACGAAGACCCACGAGAAGGTCATCCACGCCTCGGCCGTCGTCGGCAGTGCGATGCCGAACAGGGTCGCGGCCACGAACAGGAGGAGCGCGGCCTGCAGCACGCCCGTCACGAACACCTGGCCGATCTTGCCGAGGAAGTACGAGACGGGCGAGAGCGGCGTGCCGCCCAGGCGCTTCAGCGTGCCGTCGCTCTTCTCCGTCGCGATGTCGACCGCGAGGTTCTGCACACCCGACAACAGGAGGCCCGCCGCGAGCATGCCGGGCAGGTAGTAGGCGCCGACCGAGACGCCCTCGGCGTCCGGACCCGGCTGGATGTCTCCCGCGGCACTGAATGCGGCCGTGAAGATGCCGAGCATGATCACCGGGAAGAGGAACGTGAAGAACACGGCATCCGGCGATCGGAAGTACCCCTTCACCTCGTATCCGATGCGGGTGGCGCCGACGCGCACCAAGCCGGGGCGGCGGCCGGTTCGGGCGCGTCGGGTGGTGACGTGGGCGGTCCGCGTCGGTGCGTCGGGTGTGGTCTGCGCGGTCATGCCGGCGCCTCCTCGTCGTCGTGCACGTCGGCGCCTGCCGCGTGCACCAGTTGCAGGTAGATGTCTTCGAGGCTCGGTCGGATCACCTCGAGCGCGTGGGGTTCGCCGCCCAGTCGGGAGACGACGGATGCCACGAGCTCGGCGGGTCGCTCGGTGCGGGTCTCGCGTGGCGTGCCGTCGGCGTCCCGCCAGCGCACGATCGGCACGCGGGCATCCGGTCCGCCGAGTTCGTGGACGCGACCGACGTCCACGAGGCGCCCGCCGACGATGATGCCCGCCCGGTCGCCGAGCTGGGCGGCCTCGTCGAGGTAGTGGGTGGTGAGGAGGATCGTCGTCCCCTCGCCCTTCAGCGTGCGGATGAGCTGCCAGAACTCGCGGCGTGCCTCGGGGTCGAATCCCGTGGTGGGCTCGTCGAGGAACAGCAGTTCGGGCCGGCCGACGATGCCGAGGGCCACGTCTACGCGTCGGCGCTGTCCGCCCGAGAGCCTGGAGATGCGGGTGCGGGCCTTCGCCTCGAGGCCCACCGCGGCGATGACCTCGTCTGGGTCGCGGGGGTTCGGGTAGAACGAGGCGAAGTGCGCGAGCTGTTCGCGCACCGTGTAGGCGCCCGACTCGGTCACCGACTGCAGCACGATGCCGACCCGGGCCTTCCAGTCGAGGTCGCCGTGTGCCGGGTCGACGCCGAGCACTCGCACCTCACCCGACGTTCGCGCGCGGTACCCCTCGAGGATCTCGACGGTCGTCGACTTGCCCGCGCCGTTGGGTCCGAGCAGGGCGAAGGTCTCGCCGCGGGCGATGTCGAGGTCGATGCCGTCGACGGCGGCCGCCCCGCCGTAGACCTTGCGGAGCCCCCGGATCCGCACCGCGGCATCCGTCTCGATCGTGCCCGCTGAGGGCGCTTGCGTGTCCATGCTCCGAGGATGGCGCGGCACCGTCGGCTTCGGTAGCCGACGGCCGGTCGATTTCGACCTCCACCGATCGGTGGATGCCGCAGTGCCGGGGGCCCGCGACTCAGTGCGGCAGCACGAGCGAGACGCCGAGCACGATCATGACGACGGCGATCACCGCGTCGAGCACTCGCCACGCCCTGGGGCCGGCGAGCAGTCCACCCAGCAGCCGAGCGCCGTAGGCGAGACCGAAGAACCAGGCGATGCTCGCCGCTCCCGCACCGGCAGCGAATGCCCACCGCGCGTCGCCGTGGGTGTTCGCGACCGACCCGAGCAGGAACACGGTGTCGAGGTAGACGTGCGGGTTCAGCCAGGTGAGCGCAAGGCACGTGAGCACGGCCGCCGCGAGCGCGGTGCGACGTGCGGCGGATGCCGTCGCGGGTGCAGAGCCCTCCGCCGGTCGAGTCGCCGCGGAGTGGCGTATCGAGACCCCGGCTGTCGGAACAGGGGTCTCGATACGCGCCTGCGGCGCTCCTCGACCGACACGCTCTCCGTCGTCGACGACGAGCCCCGATTCGCTGCCGCGTATCGCGCGGCGCGCGGCGAGCAATCCGTATCCGACGAGGAAGGCCGCACCCGCCCAGCGGATGACGTCGGCGAGCCACGGCATCGCCTGCAGCACCGCGCCGACGCCCGAGACGCCGACGATGATGAGCGCCAGGTCGCTGAGCGCGCAGATCGCCGCGACCGCGAACACGTGCTCGCGCCGGATGCCCTGCCGCAGCACGAAGAGGTTCTGCGCGCCGATTGCGACGATCAACGAGAAGCCGAGGCCGAGGCCGGCGAGCAGGGAGGAGACGGGCATGGACTCGACGCTAGGCGCAACCGGTCATGCAATCCAGCTCATGATTCTTCAGTGACATTAGCATTGTTTCAGATGGAGATCCCGCTCGACCTCGCACGCACCCTCGCCGTCGTCATCGACGAGGGCACGTTCGACGCGGCCGCCCGGCGACTGCATCTCACCCCGTCGGCGGTCTCGCAGCGGGTCAAGGCGCTCGAGCAGCAGCTCGGCCGCGTGCTCGTCGTGCGCTCGAAGCCGGCGAGGGCGACGGATGCCGGTGCCGCCGTCGTGCGGCTCGCGCGCCAGCTGGCGCTTCTCGAGCACGATGCGCTCGCCGGATTCGGCCTCGACGCGGCATCCGATCGCCCGGTCTCCGTCGCGCTCGCCGTGAACGCGGATTCGCTCGCAACCTGGTTCCTCCCGGCCCTCGCACGCGTCGCCGAGCGGCATCCGGTGGTCTTCGACCTGCACCGCGACGACCAGGACTTCACGGCCGGCCTGCTCGAATCGGGCACGGTGATGGGCGCGGTCACCTCGCAGGCGACGCCGGTCGCCGGATGCCTCGTGCGCCCCCTCGGGGTCATGCGCTACGAGGCCGTGGCCGCCCCTGCCTTCATGGAGCGGTGGTCGCTCGGCGAGGCGTCTTCCGCGGAAGGAGGAGCCGCCGCGCTTGCTGCCGCCCCGCTCGTGGACTTCGACCGCCGTGACGACCTGCAACGCGACCACCTGGTCACGCTCGGCGTGGAGCCCGACCGGCCGCCTCGCCACTACGTGCCGGCATCCAACGACTTCGCGACGGCGATCAAGCTCGGGCTCGGCTGGGGGATGCTCCCCGCGTTCCAGTCCGACGCCGAGCTCGAACGCGGCGAGCTCGTGCGGCTGGGCGGCGCGCCCATCGACGTGCCCTTGTTCTGGCAGCAGTGGAACCTGCGCTCGCCCCTGCTCGACGCCATCGCCGATGGGCTCGCCGCCGAGGCGCGCCGACAGCTCGCACACGACTAGCGCGTCGTGGCCCGCGCGGCAAGCCCCTGTCGAATCGCGCTCATGCGACGTTCACTTGAGGAAGGGCACGGCAGAACGCCGTCGCCCGGGAGGGAGTTCGACGATGGGTGCCGGAGACCGGATGAAGAACGCAGCCGAAGACCTCGGCGGCAAGGCCAAGGAAACCGCAGGCAAGGCGACCGACGACGAGCGTCTCGAGAGAGAGGGCAAGACCGATCAGGCCAAGGCGGACCTGAAGAACGCCGCTGAAGACGTCAAGGACGCCTTCAAGCACTGACCCGGTTCGGGTCGTACGCCGAGACGAACGCCTGCGACGTCGCCGGGGAAGGGGAACCACCCGCGTGCGCCGCGGGCGTTCCCCCTGCCCTCGCTGAACTCCGTCGTCTTCGCACCCTACCCGGGCTCTTCGATCTTGAATCCGAGCTTGAGGGTGACCTGGTAGTGGGCGACGGCGCCGTCCTCGATCTCGCCGCGCACCGAGACGACCTCGAACCAGTCGAGGTTGCGGATGGTCGCCGCCGCGCGGGCGATGCCATTGCTGATCGCCGTGTCGACGCCGTCGGGCGAGGTGCCGACGATCTCGGTGACGCGATAGGTGTGGTTGCTCATCGTGTTCTCCTCCTCGCGGGGAAACGTCGTCGTGCCCGCTGGTGCCGACGTTACGTGCGAGAGGCTCACCGTGTCGAGAGTCGAGACGCAGACGCAGATCTCAGGCGAAGAGGCGCTGCAGGCGCTGGATGCCCTCGAGCAGCGGCGCGTCGCCGAGCGCGTAACTGAAGCGCAGGTAGCCGCTCGGCCCGAACGCCTCTCCGGGAACGGCCGCGACCTCGGCCTGCTCGAGCATGAGGTCGGCGAGCTCGAGCGAGGTGGCGGGCGTGACGCCGCCCCATTCCCGGCCGAGCAGCCCGGTGACATCGGGGTACACGTAGAAGGCACCCTGCGGAATCGGCACCGTGACGCCCTCGATCTTCGACAGCTCGGCGACGATCGTGCGGCGGCGGCGGTCGAAGGCCCGGCGCATCTCCTCGACGGCGTCCTGCGGGCCGGTGAGGGCCGCGATCGCCGCCCGCTGCGAGATGTTCGACACGTTCGACGACAGGTGCGACTGCAGGTTGGCGGCGCCCGTGATCACGTCGGCCGGACCGACCATCCAACCGAGGCGCCAGCCGGTCATCGCGTAGGTCTTCGCGACGCCGTTCACCAGGATCGTCTGGTTCGCGAGCGCAGGCACGGCCTCGACGATCGAGACGGCCCGCGGCGGGGCAGCCGCCTCGCCTGCGCTGGGCTCCGTCGAAGCGTCGGCGTAGGTGAGGTTCTGGTAGATCTCGTCGGACACCACCCAGATGCCGTGCTCGAGCGCCCACTCGCCGATGGCCTTCACCTGCTCGGGCGCGTAGACCGCGCCGGTGGGGTTCGACGGCGAGACGAACAGGAGCACCTTCGTGCGGTCGGTGCGTGCCGCCTCGAGTTGCTCGACCGTGACGAGGTAACCCTGGTCGGCGCCCGCGAACACGTCGACCTGAGCGCCGCCCGCGAGCTTGATGGCCTCGGGGTAGGTGGTCCAGTAGGGCGTGGGCACGAGCACCTCGTCGCCCTCGTCGAGCAGCACCTGGAACGCCTGATAGACCGCCTGCTTGCCGCCGTTGGTCACCACGACCTGCCCGGGCGAGACCTCGAGGCCCGAGTCGCGCAGCGTCTTCGCCGCGATCGCCTCGCGCAGCTCGGGCAGCCCGGCCGCGGGCGTGTAGCGGTGGTTCCTCGGGTCGGCGACGGCCGCGAGTGCGGCCTCGACGATGTGCTCGGGGGTCGGGAAGTCGGGCTCGCCCGCGGCGTAGGAGATGACCGGGCGCCCTTCCGCCTGCAGGGACTTGGCCTTCGCGTCGACCTTCAGGGTCGCGGACTCGGCGATGGCGGCGATTCGGGCGGACAGGCGCGGCTTCTCGGTCACCCTCACAGCCTAGGGCGAGCGGATGCCGCGTGGCACGTCGTCGGCCGGCGCATCCGGGCACATCGCGCCGGCCGGAGAATGGCAGCGCTACCATTCACATTGACAGATGCGGGGACTGTCGGGAAGCCCTGATCGAAAAGGTTGCGCAACATATTGACTGTCCAACCGAGGTCACACTATGTTTGCGTTACCATTTTCACTCACAGCGATGTCGGCTGCCGGGCGTCGTTGCCGGAACGAGAGGTTCTCGTGGAAACCACACCAGACAGTCGGCGATCTCGCCTGCGCCAGGCGCTCGCTGCATCGGGCCTTGCCGCGGTGCTCGCCGCCGCTTCGCTGATCCCCGCCTCGCCCGCATCCGCAGCGGTCTCGCTGCCGGAGGTCATCCCGTCCATCGACGGCTGGGTGGCGGCCGACGGCAGCTTCACCGCCGACACCGACCCGGGCGTCTTCACCGACGGAACGAACGAACGCGTCGATGCGATCGCCGGGATCTTCCGCGACGAACTCGCTGCCTCGCGGCCCGGCGCGACCGACGGCACCGGCGACGCGGCATCCGGCGACATCGAACTGCAACTCGACGAGAGCCGCACCGACCTCGGCCCCGAGGGCTACGAACTCGTCGTCGGCGACGAGATCACCATCACCGCTGCAGAACCCACCGGTGTGCTCTACGGCACCCGCACCGTGCTGCAGATGCTCGGCCAGCAGGACGTGCTGCCGGCCGGGTCGATCGTCGACGTGCCGGAGTACGAGGAGCGCGGCGTCACGCTCTGCGCGTGCGTGATCAACATCTCGCCCGAGTTCATCGACCGGCTCATCGAGGAGATGTCGTACCTCAAGCTCAACACGCTGCTGCTCGAGCTGAAGGTCAAGGTCGACGGGTACCCCGAGACGAACACGTGGTCGTACTACACGAAGGACGACATCCGCACGCTCGTCGAGAAGGCGTCGGCGTACGGCATCGAGGTGATCCCCGAGATCAACTCGCCCGGCCATATGGAGATCTGGCTCGAGAACCTGCCCGAGCTCCAGCTCACGAACGAGGCGACCGGGGAGAAGGACGAAGTCCGCATGGACATCACGAAGGACGCCTCCTTCGAGTTCTACACCGACCTCATCGACGAGTACTCTGAGGTGTTCACCGCCGACAGCTGGCACATGGGCGCTGATGAGTACATGCTCGGCAGCGGGTATGCGAACTACCCGCAGATCAAGCGATTCGCCGAGGAGCGGTTCGGGCCGGGCGCGACCGAGAACGACGTGGTCGCCTGGTACATCAACCGCATCAACGACTACGTGAAGTCGACGGGCAAGGAGCTGCGGATCTGGAACGACGGGGTCATGACCACGAACCGGTTCGAGCAGATCGACACCGACATCGTCGTCGAGCACTGGAACCAGGCCGGCTCCTCGATCCGCCCGCAGCAGTTCCTCGACTGGGGGCACGAGCTCGTCAACAACTCGAACTCGCTGTACATGGTGCGCGGCGGCTACGGCGTGAACAGCCGCGGGCTCTACGACTCCGGGTGGACGCCCGAGGTCTTCTACGGCCAGACGGTCACCACCGGCACCGAGCAGATCCGCGGCGCGCGCCTGAGCGCATGGCCCGACGGCGGCACACCGGCCGAGGCCGAGAACACCACCGAGCAGCGCATGTTCGAACCGCTGCGATTCGTCGCCCAGTCGACCTGGGCAGGCACGCGGCCGTGGGCGAGCTTCGACGCGTTCACGGCGGCGATGGAGACGATCGGGCACACTCCGCTCTGGGAGAACGCCGAGCGTCAGCCGCTGCCCGACGGCGCCTTCGCGATCACCGGTGCGAACGACGAGGGCACCCTGGCGCCCGCCGACGGCGGTGCGCTCGCCCTCGGCGACTCGGGCGAGCCGTTCACCTTCACCCGCACGAACGACGGGTACTACACGATCACCGCACCCGACGGGCGGTGCCTCGACCTGTCGCGCGACGGCACCATGCGGCTCGGTGTGCCCCTCGAGATCGGCGCCGACGCGCAGCTGAGCGCCTGTGCGACGACGACGCTGCAGAAGTGGCAGCTGCGCCGGGTCGACGGCGGCTACACCATCGCGAACGCCGCGAGCCAGCAGTTCCTCTCGGTCTCCGCGGGGCTGGTCGACGTTCCCGTGTCGGGCGAAGCGACGAAGACCGTGCCCGACGGCCTGGTCGTGCAGACTCCGGCCGACTGGGGCAAGACCGTGTGGAAGATCACGGGCGACGTGGCGCTGAACGCCACCCCGGCCGCGATCACGGCCGCTCCGGGCGATGAGGTCGCCGTCACCGTGACGGCGACGAACACCTCCGACACGGATGTCACGGGTGCCACGGTGCGCGTCGCGGCGACGCCCGCCGGCTGGTCGGCTCGGCCCGGCTCGGTCGAGGTCGGCGACCTCGCTCAGGGTGCGGAGGCCGAGGCGGCGTTCACGCTGAACAACGTGTCCGCTGCCACGGGATCGGGCGAGTTCGTCTTCGAACTCGTCGACGGCGCCGGAGCGGTCGTGGCACAGGCGACGGCGACGACGAACGCGATCTGCACCACCGAGCAGCTGACGCCGAGCGCGATCGCCGCGGTCTCGAGCCAGCAGACGTCGGGCGAGCCCGCCCCGAACGGCCCGGCCGCCGCAGCGATCGACGGCAACCCCGCCACCTACTGGCACTCGCAGTGGTCGCCGACCACGGCGCAGTACCCGCACTCGATCGTCGTCGACCTCGGCGCCGAAGAATCGGTGTGCGGCCTCTGGTACACGGGCCGGTCGAGCAGCGGCTCCGGCGGCGCCAACGGCCGTATCGCGAACTACGACGTCTACACCTCGACGACGGTCGCGACCGTCGACGGCGCGTGGGGCGAGCCCGTGGCGAGCGGCACGTTCGTGAACAGCGCCGATGCGCAGCTCGCTCCGTTCGCACCGAAGACCGCGCGCTACGTGAAGCTCGTCGCGAAGAGCGAGGTGAACGGAAACCCGTGGGCGACCATCGGTGAACTCGCCGTCGCGGGGCCCGCGGTGACGGTGCCGGAGGTGCAGATCGACGTCGTGGCCCAGACGCGGTGCCTCGGTTCGAAGGCGTACGTCACCGTCAAGGCGACCAACCGCGAGGACGAGCCGGTCTCGCTCGTGATGACCACGGCGTACGGCGAGAAGTCGTTCGCGAGCGTGGCGGCAGGCAAGAACGCGGTGCACTCGTTCACGACGCGCCTGGCGAGCGTGCCTGCCGGAACGGTCACGGTCGAGGCGAGCGCGACGTTGAACGGGGCTGCGGTCACGTCGACCCTCACGGCGGACTACGACGCACGCTCCTGCGGCTGAATCTCAGCGTGCAACGCTGACGGATGCCCCGGTGCCGACGTGCCGGGGGCATCCGCAGTGACCGTTCCGAGTTGATCGATCGATCGAGCATTCCGGCCGGACGGCCGACGATCAGAGGTTCTGCCCGATCTCCCACAGCCGGTCGGGTCGCCCGTCGATCGCCTCGGAGACCGCGAGCGCCTGGTCGTCGGAGAGCGAAGCGACGTAATCGATCACTCCGCGTCCGATGCCGAGGGAGGACACGTCTGCGAGTTCGGGAACGGGCACGCCGTCCGGCGGCGTCCGGCGCAGGCGGGCGTACCCATCGGTCGCGATCTCGACGAGCTCGCGGAGGCGCTGCGGCACCCGGTGTCCGTCCACCTCATCGGTCACCCACGCCGAGAGGCCCTTGACCGCCCGCGTGAGCACGCGACTGAGTCCGCGCTGGTACATCGTGATGTCGGCGCGGTCGAGGATGAAGTGCCGGTGCACGAACTTCAGGATCTCGACCTCGTGCCACGCCCGTCGGTCGAGGGTGACGAGCCCGGAGCGCAACACCCCCGGCGGCGCGGGCACCACCGATGTCTGGAGATGGCCGATCCAGCGGTTCGTGAACGACGAGAGCGCTCGTTCCGACGTGATCGACCCGTCGAACGTGCTCGCGAGCAGGCCGTCGACGAGGTCGTCGGCGACGACGCCGATCGCATCGGCGAACGCGTCGTCATCGGCGATCCACGGGTCGCTGCGGTGCAGCTTGCGCCGGAGTCCCTCCAGCGCCGCCCCGGGCGGTGCGCTGCGCGCCGCGAGCTCCACGGAGTCGAGAGCGCGCAGCTCGGCCGTCCGGTCGACCCAGCCGCGGAACTCGCGAGCCACGGCGCCGTGGCTGAGGAGCCCCGCCCGATAGAAGTCGTCCACGTCGTGGATCGAATAGGCGATGTCGTCGGCGATGTCCATCACCGAGCACTCGAGGGTCTGCTCCATCGTCGTCAGCGATCCGCGCGCCTGCCCCAGATCCGCGGCGTCGAGGTCGTACGCGGAGAACTTCACGACCTCCACCGCACCGTCGACGCGACGAAGGCCGCGGGGGAGGGCATCACCGAGGTCGTCACCGTCGACGAACCGCGTCCACGGGTACTTCGCGACCGCCGATCGCACCGCGGCGGTGAGGTTGAGTCCCCGCGGTGCGGCCTCGGAGACGTCGAGGGCGGTGATGATGCGGTACGTCTGCGCGTTGCCCTCGAAGCCGTCCGCGAGGCCGAGGCTCTCCCGAGCCAGCCGGTCGAGCACCCGCTCGCCGAGGTGCCCGAACGGCGGATGGCCGAGATCGTGCGCGCTCGCGGCGGCCTGCACGACCACCGCGTCGCAGCCGTGCTCCAGTGCGAACGCGCGGGTCGGCGACGCGGCATCCGTCAGACGCACCGCGATCGCGCGGGCGACCGCGGTGACCTTGATGGAGTGGGTGAGGCGGTTGTGGATGAGCGGGCCGGCGCCTGGCTGCGCGATGACCTGCGTGACCGCGGAGAGCCTGGAGAAGTACGGCGAGAAGCGGATCCGCTCCAGGTCCAGCCGGAACTGCGAGTGCTCGCCCGTGACCTCGACGCTGCTGCGCGGCTCGGCGAAGATGCGGGTCGAGCGTTCGGTCGGCATCGGCGAGCTCCCCTCTCGACCCAATCGCCGGTGACGGATGCCACGGCGCGGCCGTTCCCAATCTACGGGTCCTGCCGGGCGCGCGCCCGGCCGCCCCGACCGCGGTTTGGCGGTGGGGCATCCGTCACCTAAACTTGCTGAGGTTGCGGTTCTCGCTCAAGCTTTCCCCTGCCCGTTTTCGGGTGGGTGATTGCGAGAGAAGGTTGCGACTCCGCGAAGGCGAAAACGTCTTCGTAGGGCGGTGGCTCAATTGGTAGAGCAGCGGTCTCCAAAACCGCAGGTTGCAGGTTCGAGTCCTGTCCGCCCTGCGAGCCGGCAGTGAATGCCGGCCCACGAAAGGTGTACGAGTGGCTCGGAAAATCATCGACGAACCCAGCGAAGACGTCGTTGCCGACGCGAAGCGCGAACGCGCGGCGCGCCGCAACCCGTTCGCGCGGATCGCCTTGTTCATCCGGCAGGTCATGGCCGAACTGAAGAAGGTCGTCACCCCGACCCGCAGGGAGCTGTTCAGCTTCACCGTCGTGGTGCTCGTGTTCGTCATCATCATGATGGCGATCGTGTACGGCCTCGACACGCTGTTCGGATGGCTCGTGCTGCTGGTCTTCGGAACCCCGGGGGTCTGATCGGGCCCGTCGGTCCGATGATCCGGTACGCCGCAGGCGCACGCAACAGAAGGAATTGAGAGAAGTGTCAAAGACTGAGCGCGACGACGTCGACTGGGCCACGGCTGCC
This sequence comes from Agromyces sp. NPDC058484, assembly GCF_042720415.1. Classification (NCBI taxonomy): domain Bacteria; kingdom Bacillati; phylum Actinomycetota; class Actinomycetes; order Micrococcales; family Microbacteriaceae; genus Agromyces; species Agromyces sp. NPDC058484. The sequence goes on from NZ_JBHXMP010000005.1 coordinate 96,408, forward strand.
GAGCAGTCCGCGGAGGACGACGAGGCCCAGGAGGGCAACTCGCTCGAACACGACGAACAGTCGGTCGAGCCCGCCGAGCACCGCGCCGTGCACATCGTCGACGACGAGGGCAACGACATCGACCTCGACGCCGTGCTCGACGCGATGGCCGAGTCCAGCGACCCCGAGGCCGACGCCGTCATCGACGACGCCCTCCACATCGACTCCGCCGAAGAGGCCGAGGCCGCATTCGACGCCGTCACCGAAGAGGAGGAGGAGCAGGCCGACCCGTATGCGGAGTTCCGGGCCGAGCTCCGGTTCCTCCCCGGCAAGTGGTACGTCATCCACTCGTACGCGGGCTTCGAGCGTCGCGTGAAGGCGAACATCGAGCAGCGCCGCGAGTCCATGGCCATGGCCGACTACATCTACCAGGTCGAAGTGCCGATGGAAGACGTCGTCGAGATCAAGAACGGCCAGCGCAAGATGGTCACTCGCGTGCGCATCCCCGGCTACGTACTCGTGCGCATGGACCTCAACGAGGAGAGCTGGTCGGTCATCCGCCACACTCCGGGCGTCACCGGCTTCGTCGGCAACGCGCACAACCCGACCCCGCTCCGCTTCGAGGAGTCCTTCGGCATGCTGAAGAGCCTCGTCGAGATCAAGGACGTCGCCCCGGCCAAGGGGGCGAAGGCCGGAGCCGCCGCGGGTGCGGCCCGCGCCATCCCCGCGGAGGTCGACTTCGAGATCGGCGAGACCATCACGATCAAGGACGGCTCGTTCGCGGGCCTGCCCGGCACGATCAGCGAGATCAAGCCCGAGAGCGGCAAGCTCACCGTGCTCGTCTCGCTCTTCGAGCGCGAGACCCCGGTCGAGCTCAGCTTCGACCAGGTCACCAAGCTCTAGCCCTCACAGAACGAACGCAGCGACCCTCCGGTACACTCGGAGGGTTGTGCTGCGTCAGGCTCGCCGACACACACCGACCACCGCAACCCGGATCCGCCGGAGCCTGCGGGAGAGTGCCCCGCCCTTCGACAGGCTCAGGGAGCGGGCGTTCGAACAGAAAGAGAGAAATCATGGCACCGAAGAAGAAGGTCACCGGTCTGATCAAGCTTCAGATCAAGGCCGGCGCCGCGAACCCGGCCCCGCCCATCGGCCCGGCCCTGGGTCAGCACGGCGTGAACATCATGGAGTTCTGCAAGGCGTACAACGCGCAGACCGAGTCGCAGCGCGGCAACGTGGTCCCCGTCGAGATCACCGTCTACGAAGACCGCTCGTTCACGTTCATCCTGAAGACCCCGCCCGCCGCAGAGCTCATCAAGAAGGCCGCCGGCGTCGCCAAGGGCTCAGGCGTGCCGCACACCACCAAGGTGGGCAAGCTCACCCAGGCGCAGGTGCGCGAGATCGCCGAGGCGAAGATGGTCGACCTCAACGCGAACGACGTCGACGCCGCATCGAAGATCATCGCGGGCACCGCTCGCTCGATGGGCATCACGGTCGAATAAGGCCGAAGTTCCCTGAGCTCCGTCGAAGGGAACGCTCGCTCGCTTCGACAAAGCTCAGCGAGCTCACCAGAACTGAAGCACCCCGTGGCAGCGCCCGCCAGGCGCAGATGACCACACTCTCTCGAGGAGAAACAACATGGCACAGAAGTCCAAGGCCTACCGGGCCGCGGCCGAGAAGATCGAGGCCGGCAAGTACTACACCCCGAACGAGGCCGTCGCCCTCGCCAAGGAGACCGGCTCGGCGAAGTTCGACTCCACCGTCGAGGTCGCACTGAAGCTCGGCGTCGACCCCCGCAAGGCCGACCAGATGGTGCGCGGCACCGTCATCCTCCCGCACGGCACCGGCAAGACCGCCCGCGTCATCGTATTCGCGACCGGCCCCGCGGCCGAGGCTGCGATCGCCGCAGGCGCCGACGAGGTCGGCGGCGCCGAGCTCATCGAGAAGGTCGCCGGCGGCTACACCGCGTTCGACTCGGCAGTCTCGACCCCCGAGCTCATGGGCCAGGTCGGCCGTCTCGGCAAGGTGCTCGGCCCCCGCGGCCTCATGCCGAACCCGAAGACCGGCACCGTGACGCCCGACCCGGCGAAGGCCGTCTCCGACATCAAGGGCGGCAAGATCGAGTTCCGCGTCGACAAGCACGCCAACGTGCACTTCGTCGTCGGCAAGGCGTCGTTCAGCACCGAACAGCTCGAGGAGAACGCCAAGACCGCCCTCGAAGAGGTCGTGCGCCTGAAGCCCTCGAGCGCCAAGGGCCGCTACATCCAGAAGGGCGCCGTGTCGACCACGTTCGGCCCCGGCATCCCGCTCGACGTCAACGCCATCTGACGCTTCACCGCTCCTGCCCTGAAGCGCGTGGCGAGAGGCCCGCCGGTTCGCCGGCGGGCCTCTCGTGGTTCCTCCTCAGTTCAGTGCGGGATGGCGTCGTGGTGGGCGCGCATGGCCGGACGGATGGCGAGCGCGGCGACGGCCACGACGATCGCGCCGCAGATCCAGGACAACCACGCCGCACCGAAGGTCATGGGGTCGGCATAGCCGCCGACCCACGGCGAGATGATCAGCAGCACGCCGAGGGCGCCTTGCACGTACTCCATCGCAACCATGCCCGGGAATGCGAGGTTGACGAGTCCCGAGACGATGAGCAGCACGCCGAGCACGAGCATGATCGCGACCGAGGCTCCCATCGGGGGCATGAACATCGTCGACAGAGCGACCACGAGACCGGCGGCGATGGCCACCCAGTCTTCCCATCGCGTCCATTTCTTCATAGAAACCAGCCTCCTCAAGGTCGGTGGCTCCCATTCGGGGGTCACTACAACGGTAGAACCGATCGCGCAGATGAGCAATGCTCGCGACGACGAGGTTCAGCTCGTCACGCGGAATCCGCGCTCGCCGGTCGGCTCGCGCCCCGAGACATCCGTACCGCGTACGACGGCGCCCGGAGGTCCGGCCGCGAGCCACTCGAGCATGGCGTCGACGGATGCCTCGTCGCCCTCGACCTCGGCCTCGACCCCGCCGTCGGCGCGATTGCGCACCCAGCCCGAGACGCCCAGCCGGCCGGCTTCGAGGCGCGCCGAGTAGCGGTACCCGACGCCCTGCACGACCCCGTGCACCACGACGTGTCGACGGATCATCCGTCCAGCGTACGACCCCGCAGCAGGCGCCGCGTCACGCCGTTGGTCCAGCCGAATCCGTCTTGCAGCGGGTATTCGCCGCCGCCGCCGCCGACGGTGTCATCGGGGTCGGGAACGAGCGTGTACTTCTCGACGAGTTTCGTCTCGCGCCGGTAGAGCGCGCCGACCGTCTTCAGCCATCGGCCAGTGATCTCGTCGGCGAGGACGGTGAGGTCGGCGAGGTCGTAGGCGCGGAGGCCGCTGATCGTGAGCCACTGCAGCGGCGCCCATCCGTTCGGCTTGTCCCACTGCTCGAGGCTCTCGTGCTCGCTCGTGCCGATGCCGCCCGGGCGGAGGAGCCGGTCGCGGAGCGCGTCGGCGGTGCGGTGCGCCTGGGCTGGGCTCGCCGCGCCCACGAAGAGCGGCATCACCGTCGCGGTGGTCAGCGATTCGCGTGCGGTACCGCGCTGCCAGTCGAAGTCGAGGTACGCGCCGGCCGCGTCATCCCACAACCAGCGGTCGATCGCCGCGCGGCGCTGCTCGGCAAGGGCGTGATACCGGAGCGCCGTCTCGTCGTCTCCGACCGCACGGCTCTGCCGCGCGATGTCGGCTTCGAGACGGTGGAGCAGCCCGTTGAGATCGACCGGCAGGATGGACGTCGTGCGGATGCCGGCGAGGTCGGACGGATCGTCGCACCAGCGCGAGCTGAAGTCCCACCCCGAGGCAGCGCACGCGCGCAACTCGCGGTACACCTCGTGGCGCGGCCGCTCGGAGGCCTGGGCGGTGAGCACGTCGGCGTGGAGCATCTCCTCCCGAGGCGTGTCGCGGTCGTCCCAGTACCGGTTCAGCAGATCGCCGTTCTCGAGTCGGACGCAGTGGCCGTGCACCTCGGCGGGACGCAGTTCGTCGGCACCCCCCATCCACCAGCCGTGCTCGCGGATGAGCTGGGGCAGGAACTCCGTCGCGTCGCATCCGCCGTGCCGGGCGAGGAGCTCGACCATCAACGCGAACACGGGCGGCTGGGAGCGGCTGAGGTAGTAGGTGCGGTTGCCGTTCGGAACGTGTCCGTAGGTGTCGATGAGGTAGGCGAGGTCCTCCACCATCGAACGGGCGAGCTCGAGGCGGCCGCTCTCCATCAGCCCCAACATCGTGAAGTAGGTGTCCCAGTAGTAGATCTCCCGGAAGCGACCTCCCGGCACGACGTAGGGCTCCGGCAGTGGAAGCACCGAGGTCGCCGGGGGATGGGTGCGCGGCTCTCGCGTGAGCACCGGCCAGAGATCGTCGATGTGCTCGCGGAGCGATCGGCCGGGCGACGCGACGTACTCGCTCGACGGCACGGTGGGCGGCGTGAAGTTGGCCTCGACGAATGCCGCGAGGTCGAAACCCGGGCGACGGACGTCGGCCCGGTACCGCTCGAGGATGTCGGCCGGACGATCGCGGGGCGCAGCATCGACGAACGTCTTGCCGTCGTCGAACACGCGTTCCATCTGCACGGCGACGAAGAGCTCCTGGTAGCGGTCGCCGGGCGTCAGCGTGTCGGCCGGGGGGACCTCGGCGAGATGCGCGTCGCGTTGCCCGTTGCTCACTCGCTGTAGTTCCACAGGAGCCCGCCGTCGACCGTGATCGTGGTTCCGGTGATGTACGCCGCGCCGGGGGAGACCGCGTAGCTCACCGCATCGGCGACATCCTCGGGCGAACCCATGCGTCCCGCGGGAATCTCGCTCCGCAGTTCGCGAAGTCTCGCCTCGTCGTCCATGAGCGCGTCGTTCATCTCGGTGCGGATGGCGCCCGGGGCGATGTTGTTCACGGTGATGCCGAGGGGAGCGAGTTCGACGGCGAGATCGCGCGTGAGCATCTGCAGCCCGCCCTTGCTGGCGCAGTAGCTCGCGAACTGCGGGAAGGGAAGCTCTTCGTGCACGGAGCTGATATTGACGATGCGCCCCCCGCCGCCCCGCTCCTCCACGTGGCGCGCGTACGCCTGCGAGAGGAAGTACGGGCCCTTGAGGTTGACGCCGAGCACGAGGTCGTAGTCGGCCTCGCTCGCGTCGAGGAAGCCCGCTCGGCGCTGCACCCCCGCGTTGTTGACCAGCACGTCGACGCGCCCGAAGCGTTCGACGCCGGCCGCCACCAGCCGGCGAACCTCGTCGACGCGACTCACGTCGGTTGGGAGGTAGGCCGCATCGGATCCCGTCGCCTCCAACTGCTCCATCGTGGCGACGGCATCGGGGTGGTCGGGAAGATCCGCGACGATGACTGCGAAGCCGTCGCGCGCCAGGCGCAGCGCGATCGCCTTCCCGATGCCGCGTGCTGCGCCGGTGACGAGCGCGACCGTACGGTGTGATGACATGCTCCTCCGTCCGGATGAGGTCAGATGGACGAGGTCCGGTCAGACGAGCCTAGTCAGGCCTCCGGCGGGTGCCGACCCCTTGCAGGGGGTGACGGATGCCGCAATAATCGGCCGCCCGGCCGAGCCGAATATCATGGCGCCGGGGGAGATGAGCGAATAGCGATGGAGGGCCATATCGGGCTCTCTCAGTCAAGCCCCGACGTCGTGGCGTGCGGTGACTGAATAGAGACTTTGAGATCTATCTAGGGGCGCTTGATAGACTTGTCAAGGGGGACTAGACTAGAATTGTGCCCAAGCCGCAGAAGTACCGAGACGTTATCAAGGTCGTGAGAGCCAATGGATGGGTGTTCCTTCGCGACGCGAAAGGCAGCCACGAACTCTGGGGGCTGCCCGACGAGTCGGCTAAGGAGTCGATCCCGCATCACGGCGAAGTGAGTGCGGGGATCATCGGCCAGCTGATCAAGAAACTGCCAAACACGCCGCAGAGCTGGCGATAGGAGGACACCATGACAGGGCGAAAGACATACGATGCCACGGCGCGCAAGGACGGCCGATGGTGGCTCGTTCAGGTGCCCGAACTCGACACCGTTGGCCAAGCGCGCAGCGCAGCCGAGATCGAGGACGTTGCTCGAGAAGTCATCGGCCTCTGGCTCGACGTCGAGCCCAACGTCTTCGATGTCAACGTTTCGATCGAGATCCCGGGGGAAGCGCGTGCCGCGTGGGAGGAATCGAAGGCCCGCGACGCAGTCGCGCGCCAGGAGAATGCCGCCGCCGCGGCGCTCGCGCGTCGTGCCGTTCAAAGTCTGCGCGCAGACGGTCTCACGTTCAGAGACGCGGGCATAGTCCTCGGTCTATCGCCGCAGCGCGTCCAACAACTCGCGGCGTCGGCCGAGGCAGAATCAGAGCCCGTTCGCGTCGAGGAAGTTTTCGGGGCCGTGCCTTGGATCGCGTCAGCATTGCCGGCGATGGAGTTTCGCGCATACTTCTACTACATCCACGGTGGCCGCAACGACAACAACCGCTACGTATTTCCGAACGCGGAGAACGGGGGGTGGGAGGTAGTGAAGGCAAGTGGCCCTGAACGGACCTCCGCACATTTCGCAACCAAAGATGAGGCGATCACAAATGCGCGAGACATCGTAGAGAATTCCGCTCGCGCCGGGGTCTAGTCCAGTACTCATCGGCTACGCGGCCCGGCCGGACTTGGACTCGCGTCACTCTCCTTGCCTCGAGCTGCTGACCGGGTGCGCCGGCCGCGCGTTCTGAGAACAGGCTCGAGTGGCGAGGCGGGCAGGAAACAGGAGCGGACGGCCGCTTCGGGTCGCCCGCTCCTGTTCTCGCCACCGGTGGTGGTGCGGCGACTGCTCAGCCGATGCGGATCATCTTCTTGTTGACGAACTCGTCGGCGCCGAGGCGGCCCATCTCGCGGCCGGTGCCCGAGCGCTTGACGCCGCCGAAGGGCAGCTCGGCGCCGTCGGCGAGCACGACGTTCACGAACACCATGCCCGCCTCGATGCCATCGGCGACGCGCAGCGCCTGGTCGGGGTCGGTCGTGTACACGTACGAGCCGAGCCCGAACGGGATGTCGTTCGCGATGCGCACGGCGTCGGCCTCGTCGGTCGCGCGGTACACCTGGGCGACCGGGCCGAAGAACTCCTCCTTCGACGCGGGGTTGTCGGCCGTGACATCCGTCAGCACCGTGGTCTGGAAGAAGGCGCCGTCGCGGCTGCCGCCGTGCACCAGCGTCGCACCGTGGGCGACCGCCCGCTCGACCTGCGAGGCGAGGCCTTCGGCGGCCTTCAGCGACGACAGCGGGCCGAGTGCGGACTCGGGCGACGTGGGGTCGGTCGCCTCCACCTCGGCGAGCTTGGCCGTGAACTTCTCGAGGAACGGCTCGTACAGTTCGTCGGCGACAATGAAGCGCTTCGCCGCGTTGCAGGACTGTCCGCTGTTGTCGAGCCGTGCGTCGACCGCGGCCTGCGCGGTGGCGTCGAGGTCGTCGGTCGAGAGCAGGATGAATGGGTCGGAGCCGCCGAGCTCGAGCACGACCTTCTTCAGGTGGCGACCGGCGACTTCGGCGACCGCGGCGCCGGCGCGCTCGGAACCGGTGAGCGACACGCCCTGCACGCGCGGGTCGGCGATGACCTGCTCGATCTGGTCGTGCGTCGCGTAGATGTTCACGTACGCGCCCTCGGGGAAGCCGGCGTCGTGGAAGATCTGCGCGATCGCGGCGGCGGATTCGGGGCACTGCTCCGCGTGCTTCAGGAGGATCGTGTTGCCGATGATGAGGTTGGGGCCGGCGAACCGGGCGACCTGGTAGTAGGGGAAGTTCCACGGCATGACCCCGAGCAGCACGCCGAGGGAGCTGCGGCGGATGAGGGCCGACCCCTCTCCGGCGAGGAGCTTCACCGGCTCGTCCTTCAGGAAGTCGGCGGCGTGGTCGGCGTAGAAGCCGTAGATGTCGCCGGCGAAGTCGGCCTCGCCGAGGGCCTGCTCGATCGGCTTTCCCATCTCGCGGACGATGATCTCGGCGAGCTCCTGACGACGCTCGACGTGCAGTTCGCCGACGCGACGGATGAGCGCGGCGCGCTCCTCGACGGTCGTCGACCTCGACCACGCCCGGTGCGCCTCGTCGGCGGCGGCGATCGCCGCGACGAGCTCGGCGTCGGTGATCGTCGGGAAGGTCTTCAGCGTCTCTCCGGTTGCCGGATTGACCACGGCGTAGCTCATGGGACTCCTCTGTCGATGATGCGGAGGCACTCGCCAGCCGGACGGCGACGACGGTGCACACCTGCGACCAGCCTATGCCGCGATCGGATGCACCGGAATCGACGTGATGGCGGATTCGCCGCGCTCGTTGGACGAGACGTACAGCAGGCGTCTCGCCCGTGCTGGGTATCGTGGCGTGTGGTCGAGCCGAGGAGGGCGAATGGGTCACGGCGTGCTGAGCGGCATCCGCGTCGCCGACTTCTCCCGCGTGCTCGCCGGCCCGTACGCGACGATGATGCTCGCCGACTTCGGCGCCGACGTCGTGAAGATCGAGCCGCCGTCGGGCGACGAGACACGGCACTGGCATCCGCCGGTCGACGCGAGCGGGCAGTCGACCTATTTCGGCGGCGTGAACCGCAACAAGCGGTCGGTCGTGATCGACCTCACGGATGCCGCGGGGCGCGCCGAGGCGCATCGGCTCGCGGCATCCGCCGACGTGGTCGTGGAGAACTTCCGCCCGGGCGTGCTCGACCGCTTCGGCCTCTCGTTCGAGGCGGTGCGCACTGGGAACCCCGGCGTCGTGTACTGCTCGATCACCGGATTCGGCACGGGCGCGGGCGCGCGACTCGCCGGGTACGACCTGCTCGTGCAGGCCGTCGGCGGGCTCATGGGCATCACCGGGGCGCCCGACGGCGAGCCCGCGAAGGCGGGCGTCGCGCTCGTCGACGTGCTCACGGCGCAGAACGCGGTCGCCGGCATCCTGCTCGCCCTGCGCGAGCGCGATCGCACCGGGCTCGGGCAGCGCGTCGAGGTGAACCTGCTGCAGAGCCTGCTCTCCGCGCTCACCAACCAGGCCGCGTCGACCCTCGCCACCGGTGTCTCGCCGCGGCGGCTCGGCAACCGGCACCCGAGCATCGCGCCCTACGCGGTGTTCCCCGCCGCGGACCGCGACCTCGTGATCGCCGTCGGCAACGACAAGCAGTTCGGCGCCCTGGCCGGTGTCATCGGCATGCCCGAGCTGGCCGACGACGTGCGCTTCGCGACGAACGCAGCGCGCGTCGCCCACCGCGACCTGCTCGACGCCGAGCTCGAGGCGGGGCTCGCGACGGCGCCGGCCGCCGACTGGGTCGCGCGGTTCACCGCTGGCGGCGTGCCGGCCGGGATCGTGAACGACGTCGGCGAGGCGATCGCGTTCGCCGAGACGCTCGGGCTGGATCCGGTGGTCGAGATCGAGCGGGCGGATGCCGCGACCGCGACCTCGACCGCGTCCGCGCACCGCTCGATCGCCAACCCGATCGGGCTCGCGGCATCCGCCCCCGAGTACCGCACCCCGCCGCCCGCGCTCGGCGAGCACGGCGGCGCCGACTGGCTTCCCCGATCCTCCTGAACCGCACCTCCTGAAACGAAGGACTCCCGATGACTCCCACCGCCCCGCGCATCGACGCCGTGTTCGACCTCGACCCCCTCCTCACCGAGGAGGAGCGCGGGTGGCAGCTGCGGGCGCGCCGCTTCGCTCAGGAGCGCATCCTCCCGGTCATCGAGGACGACTTCGAGGCGAAGCACTTCCGGCGCGAGTTCGTGCGCGAGCTCGGCGAGCTCGAGCTGCTCGGCATGCACCTGCAGGGCTATGGATGCGCCGGCGCGGGCGCCGTTTCGTACGGCCTCGTGTGCCTCGAGCTCGAGGCCGCCGACAGCGGGTGGCGCACGTTCGTGTCGGTGCAGGGGTCGCTCGCGATGAGCGCCATCCACAGGTACGGCTCGGAGGAGCAGAAGCTCGAGTGGCTTCCGGGCATGGCGAGGGGCGAGGTCATCGGATGCTTCGCGCTCACCGAACCGCACGGCGGCTCCGATCCCGCCGCGATGACCACGACCGCGCGCCGCGACGGCGACGAATGGGTCATCGACGGCGCGAAACGCTGGATCGGACTGGCGTCGCTCGCCGACGTCGCGGTCGTGTGGGCCCGCGTCGACGACCCGACCGGCCCATCGCTCCCCAGCGGCTCGGCCGTCACGTCGCTTCGCGACGCCCCGGAACCGGCCGCCGTGGGCCCAGGCTCAGGGGCCGACGGGCAGGGCGCCGGCGCCGTGCGCGGATTCCTCGTGCCGACCTCGACGCCGGGGTTCACGGCGACCCCGATCGGCGGCAAGCTCTCGATGCGGGCGTCGGTGCAGTGCGACATCGCGTTCGACGGCGTGCGGGTGCCGGTCGACGCGATCCTGCCGGGCGCGAAGGGGCTCTCGGGTCCGTTCGGCTGCCTGAACGAAGCGCGCTACGGCATCGTGTGGGGCGCGATGGGTGCCGCGCGCTCGTGCCTCGAGGCCGCCATCGCCCGGTCGACCTCGCGCGAGGTGTTCGGCAAGCCGATCGGGGCGAACCAGCTCGTCCAGGCGAAGCTCGCCGACATGTTCCTCGAGGTCGAGAAGGGCATCCTGCTCGCCCTGCACCTCGGGCGGCTGAAGGAACGCGGTGCCCTCACGCCCGCCCAGATCTCGGTCGGCAAGCTCAACAGCGTGCGCGAGGCGCTGCACATCGCCCACGAGGCGCGCGCGATCCTCGCGGGCGACGGCATCACGAGCGAGTTCCCCGTGATGCGCCACGCGGCGAACCTCGAGTCGGTGCGCACCTATGAGGGCACCGACGAGATCCACCAGCTCATCCTCGGCCGGGAGCTCACGGGGCTGAACGCGTTCTGACCGGCGGAATGACACGGGAGGTAACCGCGTTTCATTCGCAGGCCGCCCGCGTGATGGACTCGTCGCGTCGGGAGCGACCGAACGAAGCATCCGGCACCCAATGCCACCCCCACGAACGGAGCACCATCCATGTCACGCGCCCGCACCCTGCTCGGCCTCGCCGCCGCATCCGTCGCCGTCGTGGCGCTCGCCGCCTGCTCGAGCGGTGCGCCGGCCGGCTCCGGCGAGACCACGGATGCCGCGGCGGGCGACAGCGAGTTCGGGCTCGTCAGCGCGGGCACCCTCACCGTCGCGACCGAGGGCACCTACCGCCCGTTCAGCTACCACGACGACGGCTCGGGCGACCTCGTGGGCTACGACGTGGAGGTCGCCGACGCGGTCGCCGCCAAGCTCGGTCTCGAGATCGAGTTCCAGGAGACGCAGTGGGACGCGATCTTCGCGGGCCTCGATGCGGGCCGGTTCGACGTCATCGGCAACCAGGTGTCGATCAACCCCGAGCGAGAGGAGCAGTACCTCTTCAGCGAGCCCTACACCGTCTCACCAGGCGTCATCGTGGTGAAGGAGGGCGACTCGTCGATCACGAGCTTCGACGACCTCGCCGGCAAGACCACCGCGCAGTCGCTCACCAGCAACTGGTACGCGCTCGCGCAGGAGTCGGGCGCGAAGGTCGAGGCCGTCGAGGGCTGGGCGCAGGCCGTCGCGCTTCTCGAGCAGGGCCGCGTCGACGCGACCATCAACGACGAGCTGACGTACCTCGACTACGTGAACACCAACGGCCAGTCGGGTCTCGAGGTCGCCGCCGAGACCGAGGACTCCTCGCTCAGCGCGTTCGCCTTCACCAAGGACAAGCAGGCCCTGGTCGACGCGATCGATGAGGCGCTCGCGGAGCTCCGCGAGGAGGGCGTGCTCGCCGAGCTCGGCGAGAAGTACTTCGGGGCCGACGTCTCCGAGTAACGTCGCACCGAGAACCCGGAAGGGGGTGCGGTCGTGAGCTCGGGCTGGCAACTGTTCCTCGAATCGTTCTGGCCGATCGTCTGGGGCGGGGTGAGCGGCACCATCCCGCTCGCCCTCGCCTCGTTCGTGATCGGCCTCGTGCTCGCCCTCGGCGTGGCGCTCGCCCGGCTGTCGAAGAACCGCGTGCTCTCGGGCGCGGCCCGGTTCTACGTCTCGGTGATCCGCGGCACGCCCCTGCTCGTGCAGCTGTTCGTGATCTTCTACGGGCTGCCCGCCATCGGTCTCCTGATCGACCCGTGGCCGAGTGCGATCATCGCGTTCTCGCTCAACGTCGGCGGGTACGCGGCCGAAGTGATCCGCGCGGCCATCCTCTCGGTGCCGAAGGGCCAGTGGGAGGCCGGCTACACGATCGGCATGTCGTCGTCGACGACGCTGCGCCGCATCATCCTGCCGCAGGCCGCGCGGGTCTCGGTGCCACCGCTGTCGAACACCTTCATCTCGCTCGTGAAGGACACCTCGCTCGCCTCGCTGATCCTGGTGACCGAGCTGTTCCGTGTCGCCCAGCAGATCGCGGCGTTCAGCCAGGAGTTCATGCTGCTCTACCTCGAGGCCGCGCTCGTCTACTGGCTCTTCTGCCTCGCGCTCTCGAGTGGGCAGAGTGTCATCGAGAGGAGGCTCGACCGCTATGTCGCACACTGACCCCGACGACGCGGCGAAGCGAGACGACGCGGCGAAGCGAGCGGATGCCGCGAAGCGAGCGGATGCCGCGAAGCGAGCGGATGCCGCGAAGCGAGCGGATGCCGCCGCCGGCGACCCGCTCGCCCCGGCCTGGGCCGCCGACGACTCCGTGCTGCTCAGCGCTCGCGGCATCCGCAAGTCGTTCGGCGACAACGAGGTGCTGCGCTCCATCGACCTCGAGGTGCGACGCGGCGAGGTGGTCGTGCTGATCGGACCGAGCGGGTCGGGCAAGACCACGGTGCTGCGCTCGCTGAACGGCCTCGAGACCCCCGACGGCGGCATCCTCTCGTTCGCGGGCGGGCCGGAGCTCGACTTCACGAAGCCCGTCACGAAGACCGCGCGCGTCGCGATGCGCAACCGCTCGGCGATGGTGTTCCAGCAGCACAACCTCTTCCCGCACATGACCGTGCTCGAGAACGTGATCGAGGGGCCTGTGCGCGTGCAGCGCGTGCCGAAGGGGGAGGCGATCGCCGCGGCATCCGCCCTGCTCGACCGGGTCGGCCTGGCCGAGAAGCGCGACGCCTACCCGTTCCAGCTCTCGGGCGGGCAGCAGCAGCGCGTGGGCATCGTGCGGGCGCTCGCCCTGAAGCCCGACCTGCTGCTCTTCGACGAGCCCACGAGCGCGCTCGACCCCGAACTCGTGGGCGAGGTGCTGCAGGTGATCAAGGAACTCGCCGACGAGGGCTGGACGATGGTCGTCGTCACCCACGAGCTGAGCTTCGCGCGCCAGGCCGCCGACGAGGTGCTCTTCCTCGACGGCGGTGTGGTCGTCGAGCGGGGTGCGCCGGGGCAGATCTTCACGAAGCCGGTCGAGGAGCGCACGCGGCGCTTCCTCGACCGCATCCTGCGGCCGCTCGACTGAGTCGCTCGTCGGGCCCGGGGGGCCATCGCCGGCGTTCGTCGCAGAGAAGGCGGAATTCGCGGCCGACCGGCGCGCCCGTTGTCCGGCAGCTGACCGCGCGCGGGCGTAGCGTTGGGTCATGCCTGCTCGCACCCCCGGGGACGCCCTCGGGGTTCGGCAGGTCAGGCGGTCGCTCGGGGTGTTCCGGTTGCTGCTCGCGGTGGTCGAGATCGTCGCGATCGTCGGCAACTACCAGTACGTGCTCGGGTTCCGGTTCTTCGCCACCACGAACTTCTTCAGCTACTTCACCGTGCAGTCGGCGATGGCCGCGGTCGTGGTGCTCCTGGTGGCCGGCGCGTTCGCGCTCCTCGCACCGCGCGACCCCCCGTGGCTCGGCGTCGTGCGCACGGTCGTCACCGTCTACCTGCTCGTGTCGGGGGTGGTCTTCGCGCTGATCGTCACGCAGGCGTCGACGCGCGACTATCGCGTCGACGTGCCCTGGTCGGACACGCTGCTCCACTTCGTGGTGCCCGCGCTCGCCGTGATCGCGTGGACCGCCGACGGCGTCACGGGCGTCAATCCGCGCGTGCCGTGGTCGACCGTCGGATGGGCGCTCGTCTACCCGGCCGTCTGGCTCGCCTACACGCTCGTGCGCGGCGCCGACGTCGGCTGGTACCCGTACTTCTTCCTCGACGAGGCCCAGGTCGACGGGCCGATCGGCGTGGCGCTCTACTGCGGGCTGGTGCTGCTGATCTTCGTCATCCTGACCGCGGGCCTCGTCGGGGTCAACCGCCGGCTCTGGCGAAGGGCTCGAGCGCAGGAAGCACCGCCATCCGGAACTCCCGTTCGTTCAGCTCCTCGAGTCGTCGAGCCTGCTCGGCAGCGATGATCCCGACGAGCACCGGCTCGCCGGTGCCCCTCGCGACGCCGGCGTCGATCCACATCACCACCGTCGGCACCTCGCCGACGACGCTGAGGAGCACCGGTGCGTCGGATGTCGCGGCATCCGTCGCGGCATCCGCTCTCCAGAACGGCTCCTCGAACGCGATCCACACCGTGTCGACGACGCCCATGCCGAGGCCCGAGATCGCGCGCTGGTGCAGCAGCGGCAGCGCGGGGTCGAAGGCGATCGTGTCGGTCTGCAGCACGCCGAGGGGCACGGTGACGACCACCCGGTCGACCGTGAGCGACTCGCCGGTGCCGAGGCGGAGGCTCACCTGCTCGTCGTCGTAGGCGACGCGCACGACCACGCTCGAGACGACGACATCGACCGTCTCGGCGATCGCGTCGACCCAGTCGGCGAGCTCGCCGGTGACGATGGCACCGGTCGGTCCCGCAGCTTGTCGAAGGGCGAATCGCCCGGGCTCGAACTGCTGCGCCGAGACGCGGGTGGCCGGCGCGCCGGTGTCCGGCTCGACCCCGCTCGCGAGCGCATGGCGGAGCCAGTCGGCGGGACTCAGTCCGTCGGGGCCGGCCTCGGACGAGAGGGGGGCGATGCCCGAGCCCGCGAGCGCGGCCGCGAGCGAGACGTCGGCGGGCTGTTCGAGGGCCCACGCCTGCGCCTCGGCGATCGCCTGCCGGCCGACCGGCGACGGCTCGACCGCTTCGCCCTCGACCGAGCGCACGAGCGTGGTCGGGTCGACGGGTCGCAGGTCGACGGATGCCTCGGCGAGCTCGTCCTCGAGGGCCGGCGCATCGTGCACGAACATGGCGCCGAGCTCCACCGTGCCGCCGAACTCGTCGTCGTCGACGGAGTGGATGCGCCCGCCGATGCGGTCTCGCGCCTCGATCACCACGACCTCGAATCCGTCCTCGACGAGCGCGCGGGCGGCGGTGAGCCCGGCGACGCCCGCGCCGATGACCGCGACGCGCTCGCCCGACTCGCCGAGGCGCATCACGTGGGACGCGGCCACGAGCCCCGACCGCCATGCCCCCTGCAGCGAGCCCGGGGCATCCGTCGAGCAGGCCTCGCCGGCGAACACCAGGCGCTCGCCGACCGGCTCGGCGAGGGCCTCGCGGAGTTCGGGCGTGGACCCCACCGCATCGAAGCTGAACGCACCGCGAGCGAACGGGTCGGTCGCCCACTTCGAACGCCGCATCGCAGTCGGCTCGGGGACCCCCGGCGTCGGCGTGGAGGTGGCGGTGGGCGACGGCGTCGGAGTGCGCGTAGGGCTCGGCTGGGGCCAGATGCAGCTCGAGAGCGAGACGGCGGCGATCCCCGAGAGCGACGCGGCGAGGAAGGTTCGCCGGGCCATGCCGCCGGACGCCGCCCGAGAGTCCATGTGACTCAGGCTAGCCTGCCCCGTTGGTCGAGGAGCTCGCGAAGCGAGCGTATCGAGGCCCCGGCCGGTCGCGACGGGGGGCCGCCGGTCGGAACGCAGGATGAGAGCGTCCTGACCGCTCCATGCGGGGTGAGCCGTCTCTCATCCTTCGTTGCGCCGACTCGTCAGCGGGCGGCCGGCACGCCCGCCGACTCGTCAGCCGGCGGCCGGCACGCCCGCCGACTCGTCAGCCGGCCGCCCGCACACCCGCCGCACGGAACGCCGCCGCGAACCTCGGGATGCCCGCATCGATCGTCTCCATCGTGGCGGTCAGCGAGATGCGGAAGAACCCGGGCGTCTCGAACATCCGCCCGGGGAGCACGAGCACGCCCTCGCGGTCCAGCGCCCGCGTGAACTCGGCGTCGTCGGCGAGCGGCGATTCGGGGAACAGGTAGAACGTGCCCTCGGGCACGGACACTCGATAGCCGATCTCCCGCAGCGCATCCACCATGACATCCCGCTTGCGCTGGAAGAGCGGGATGTCGAACGCGAGTGCCTCGAGTCGCGGCAACGCGTACTGCATCGACACGTTGGGGAAGAGCCATCCGCCCGAGATCTGCATGGTCTCGATCGCGTCCCGGAACGCCTCGCGGCCCGGCATGGTCGGCGGCACGGCGAGGTACCCGATGCGCTCGCCCGGTGACAGCAGCGTCTTGCCGTAGCTGTACGCGAGGAAGCTCCACGGGTAGAACTCGACCGGACTGCGGAACCGCGCGCCGTCGTAGACGATGCGGTTGTACGCCTCGTCGGAGATGAGGAAGATGCGGCGTCCGCTGCGCTCCGACGCCTCGTCGAGGATCGCCGCGAGGCGCTCGAGCGTCGCCGGCGGGTAGATGCGGCCGGTCGGGTTGTTCGGGCTGTTCACGATCACGATGCGCGTGCGCGGCGTGATGGCCGCGGCAATGGCGTCGAGATCGAGATCGAGGGTCTCCCGGTCGATCGACACCTTCACGGGCACCATGCCCGCCTCCAGCACGAGCGGCTCGTAGAGGAACCACGGCGGGAGGCTGTAGACCACCTCGTCGCCCGGATCGCCGACGATCTTCAGCGCGGTCGAGATGGCGGTGAACCCGCCCGTCGTGAGATGCACGTCGTCGGTCTCGAACGGGATGCCGAGGTGACGGCGCAGGGAATCGGTCGCGGCCTCGATCGCGTTCTGGTCGCCGACGTTGTAGGCGAACCACAGCTCGTGCTGCGGAATGAGCGATTCCCGCAGGATCTCGACGTAGGCCTCGGACGGCGGATCGTGCGGGTCGCCGAACGTGAAGTCCAGGACGCCCGGCTCATGCCGTCGCCGCTGGTAGCCGGAGAGCCGGTAGAAGTCGTAGAGCAGCTGGAACGGTGTCGCGCCGGCGACGGTCGCGACCCGATCGGAAGTGAGTCGGGCATCCATGAGCGCTTTCCCCCCGAGGATCTCGGAGACTCCGTAGACATGAGGAGTTCTCGGATTCGGCTCATGGTACTCCGCGACGAGGCCCGGGCATCGGGGCTGTCCCCGAGGCCGGGCCTCATCGCGTCAGGTTGCCGCGTCAGGCGGCGACGACGTATCCGTCGGCGACCGTCAGCGCCTCGTCGATGATGTCGAGCCCGCGCACGAGCTCATCCTCGGTGATCACGAGCGGCGGGGCCACGTGCATCCGGTTGAAGTGCACGAACGGCCAGAGACCGGCCTGCTTGCACGCGGCCGCCACGGCCGCCATCGGCGCGGCATCCGGACCCGAGGCGTTGAACGGCACGAGCGGCTCGCGCGTCGCGGCATCCTTCACCAGTTCGATCGCCCAGAACAGGCCGAGTCCGCGTACCTCTCCGACCGACGGATGCCGCTGCGCCATCGCTCGCAGGCGCGGCTCGACGACCCGCGTGCCGAGGTCGCGCACACGCTCGAGGATGCCGTCGCGCTCGAACACCTCGAACGTCGCGACGCCGGCGGCGCAGGCGAGCGGATGCCCCGAATACGTGAGTCCGCCCGCGAACGCGACCGTGTCGAAGTGCGACGCGATCCGCTGCGATATCACGATGCCGCCCAGCGGCACGTAGCCCGAGTTCACGCCCTTCGCGAACGTGATGAGGTCGGGCACGACGCCGAACCGGTTCACGGCGAACCACTCGCCGACGCGGCCGAAGCCGACCATCACCTCGTCGGCGATGTAGACGATGCCGTACGTGTCGCAGAGCTCGCGCACGCCGGCGAGGTAGCCGGGCGGCGGCACGAGCACGCCGTTCGTGCCGACGACCGTCTCGATGATGATCGCCGCGATCGTGCCGGCACCCTCGAGCGTGATGACCTGTTCGAGGTGCGCGAGCGCACGCTCGGTCTCCTGCTCGGGGCTGTCGGCGTGGAACGAGGAGCGGTACGGGTACGGCCCGAGGAAGTGCGCGACGCTGCCGTCGCTCGGCTCGTTCGCCCAGCGGCGCGGGTCGCCGGTGAGCGAGATCGCCGTCGCGGTGCCGCCGTGGTAGCTGCGGTACATCGAGAGCACCTTGCGACGCCCGGTCACGGCGCGGGCCATGCGCACCGCGTACTCGTTGGCGTCGGCCCCGCCGTTCGTGAAGAACACCTTGTCGAGGTCGCCGGGCGCCACCTCGGCGATGCGGCGGGCGAGCTCGCCGCGCACATCGCTGGCCATCGACGGCTGGATCGTCGCGAGCCGCCCCGCCTGCTGCTGGATCGCCGCGACCAGGTCGGGGTGCTGGTGCCCGAGGTTCAGGTTGACCAGCTGCGACGAGAAGTCGAGGTATCCGTTGCCCTGGTAGTCCCAGAACGTCGACCCCTCGCCCGCCGCGACGGGCAGCGGGTCGATCAGGGCCTGCGCGCTCCACGAGTGGAACACGTGTGCACGGTCGTCGGCGCGCACCTGCGCGTCGCCCGCGGCATCGGGCAGCGGATGCCGCGTGCCGTGCCGGTCGGCGTACGTCGCCGTCGCGGCATCCGCTGCAGTCTCGATCGGGGCGAGTGTGTCAGTCATTCTCAGTCCTTTCGAGGAAGGCGGCGGAAGGTCAGTGGTTCTGGGGGAAGCCGAGGTTGATGCCCCCGTGGGCGGTGTCGCCCCGCGTAGCAGGGTCGAGCCAGCGGCTGGTGATGGCCTTCTCGCGGGTGAAGAAGTCGAACCCGTGGGCGCCGTAGGCCTTGGCGTCGCCGAACAGCGAGTCCTTCCACCCGCCGAACGAGTGGTAGGCGACGGGCACCGGGATCGGCACGTTGATGCCGATCATGCCGACCTGCACCTCGTTCTGGAAGCGGCGGGCGGCGCCGCCGTCGTTCGTGAAGATCGCGGTGCCGTTGCCGAACTGTCCCGAGTTGATGAGGTCGAGCCCCTCGTCGTACGTGTTCACGCGAACGACCGACAGCACCGGCCCGAAGATCTCTTCGGTGTACGCGCGCGACGTGGTCGGCAGGCCGTCGATGAGGGTCGGGCCGAAGAAGAAGCCGTCCTCGTGTCCGTCGACGGTGCAACCGCGACCGTCGACGACGATGGTCGCCCCGTCGGCCTCGGCGATGTCGACGTAGCCTGCGACCTTGCTGCGGTGCACATCGGTGATCAGCGGGCCCAGGTCGGGCTCGACGCCGTCGACGCCGGCGCCGTTGCCGATCCGCAGCCTCGCGATGCGTTCGGTGATCTTGCCGATCAGCTCGTCGGCGACCGGCTCGACGGCCAGCACGACCGAGATCGCCATGCACCGCTCGCCGGCGGCGCCGTATCCCGCGTTCACCGCCTGGTCGGCGACGAGGTCGAGGTCGGCGTCGGGCAGCACGAGCATGTGGTTCTTCGCACCGCCGAGCGCCTGCACCCGCTTGCCGTGCTTCGACGCCGTCTCGTAGATGTACTGCGCGATCGGGGTCGACCCGACGAACGAGATCGACTGCACCACCGGCGAGGTCAGCAGCCCGTCGACGGCGAGCTTGTCGCCCTGCAGTACCGTGAACACGCCGTCGGGCAGGCCGGCTTCCTTCCACAGCTCCGCCAGCCACAGCGAGGCCGACGGGTCCTTCTCGCTCGGCTTGATGACGACCGCGTTGCCGGCCGCGATCGCGACCGGGAAGAACCACAGCGGCACCATCGCCGGAAAGTTGAACGGGCTGATGATGCCCACCACGCCGAGCGGCTGCTTCAGCGAGTACACGTCGACGCCGGTGGACGCGTTCTCGGTGAACGCCCCCTTCGTCAGGGTCGGGAACCCGGTGGCGAGGTCGACCACCTCGAGGCCCCGCGCGATCTCGCCCATCGCGTCGGACAGGACCTTGCCGTGCTCGGCCGTGATGATCGCCGCGAGTTCGCCCTTGCGGGCGTTCAGCAGTTCGCGGAACGCGAACAGCACGGTCTGCCGCTTCGCGACCGAGAAGCGGCTCCACACCTCGAACCCGGCCTGCGCCGACGCGATCGCCGCATCGATCTCGGCCTGATCGGCCAACGCGACCTCGGCCTGCACCACGCCCGTGGCGGGGTTGTACACCGGGGCGGTTCGACCCGAGGTGGATGCGCGCAGCGCGCCGTCGACCCAGTGCCCGATCACCGGCACTTCAGGGGTCGAGGTGGGGGAGGATGCGGTCTGGGTGATGCTCATGGCAGCTCCTTACTCATGACGGCACTGATGGCGGCTTTGATGGCGGCGGCATAGTGCGGCCGAATCGGACAGAATGGCCGACGCTCAGTTATGCTTCTGATTCCCAGTGTGACAGAGGATGTGAGGCGCACCAGATGCCAGATCGTCGGAAAGATCCAGCGAACCGAACGGATCGTCTGACGCCGTTCGCCGCAGAAGACGGCCTCCCCACCGTGCGGGAGATCCTCGCCATCGACGAGGTCGCGCAAGGCGTGCCCGAGGTGCTCTCGGGCGACCGCGCCCTCGACGCCCGGGTTCGCTGGGTGCACGTCTCCGACAGCGCCGGGGTCGCTCGTCTCCTGAACGGCGGCGAACTCCTGCTCTCGACCGGCTCGGGCTGGCCCACCGAACCCGCCGACCTGGAGGCGTTCATGGCGGGCCTCGTCGAGGCGGGCCTCGCCGGCCTGGTGCTCGAACTCGGCGTGCACTATCGGTACGTGCCTGCCGTCGTCGAGGCCGCGGCGACGTCGCGAGGACTGGCGCTCGTCGCCCTCCACCGCGAGGTGAAATTCGTCACGCTCACCGAGGCGGTGCACAGCCGCATCATCTCCGAGCAGACGACTGCCCTGCGTGCGCGCGACGAAGTGCGCGAGCGGTTCACCGCGCTGAGCCTGCGCGGGTCGCCCGCTGACTTCATCGTGCACCAACTGGCACAGACACTCGGCACGGCGGTCGTGCTCGAGAACCTCGCCCACGAGGTGGTCGCCTCCGAGGTGCCCCCGGCCGCCGAGGCGGAGCTCTTCACGAGTTGGGCGGCGCGCTCCCGGCTTGCGCACCGGCACGACGTCGATCGGCGGCAGCGGGCGCTCGCGGCCGGTCACGACGAGTGGGCGATCGTTCCCGTCGAGGCCAGAGGCATCCGGTGGGGTCACCTCATCGCGTTGCCGGGTCCTGCGCATCCGGCCGGCCGCATGAGCGTGCTCGAGCAGGGCGCGATCGCCCTCGCCCTCGGCCGGCTGGCCGACGGTGAGGCCGACGAATGGGCGCGGATCGGCCGGCAGCGACTCGTCGACGGCCTGATCGGCGGCCGGTTCGCCGGACTCGCGGGCGCCTCGGCACGGCTCGAGGCGTCGGGCCTCCCGGTCGAGGGTGCCCGCCTCTACGGTCTCGTCGTCTCGGGTGCGCCGGTCGCGGCCGGGGCGGCGGATGTCGCGGCGCGGTCGCTCGGCGGGCGCGCGATCGACGCGGCGGCACCCGACTCCGTGGCGCACGCCGAGGCCCGCATCGTGCTGCTGTCGTTGCCGGGCGACGTCACGGATGCCGCGGCGGGCACGTTCGCGTCGGCACTCACCGAGGGGGCATCGGGCGACCGCCTCGTGCTGGGCGTCGGCGGCGGGGCCGAGGGCCTCGACGAACTGCTCCGCTCGGTGCAGGAGGCGATCGATCTCGCCCGGGCGCCCAGGCCGCGGGAGGCGCGCGGACCGGTGATCCGGCGGGTCGAAGACCGGCCGCTCATGCGCCTCGTGACGTCGCTGCGCGACGATCATCGGCTGCTGCGGCACAGCGAGCGCATGCTGGCGCCGCTCATCGAGTACGATCTCGCGCGCGGCGGCGACCTGCTGCACGTGCTGGGGGCGATGCTCGCGCATCCGGGCAACCGCACGGCCGCGGCATCCGCGTCGCACCTGTCTCGGTCGGTGTTCTATCAGCGCCTCGCACTCATCGGCAACCTGCTCGGCGTCGACCTCGACGATGGCGAGACGCTCACGGCGCTGCATCTGGCGCTGCTCGTGCGGCGCAGCGCCGTGCGGTGAGACCGCCTCACTGTCGCCACGCCTGCCACGCCACCACGCCGGCCACCCCTTGCCACGCCTGCCACGCCGCCGTGTTTGCATGACTTCGACCGGTTTGCATGACGTGGCCGCGCTCACTTGTCATGCAAACCACGCGAAGTCATGCAAACCAGGCCGAAGTCGGCAACCACCTGCCTACAGGGTGCGAGGGGTGCGAGGGTGCGAGGGGTGCGAGGGCACGGAGGATGCAGCAGAGTGCACTTGCTATTGACAAGTGCACTTGCAAAGAGCAAGCTAGTGATCACAACCGGAACACACGACCGACGATGATCCACCCGGAGGAAACCATGACCGCAACCAGCATCTTCGTGAACCTGCCCACGACCGACCTCGAGCGCTCGAAGGCGTTTTACGAGGCCCTCGGGTGCAGCATCAACCCGGCCTTCACCGATGAGAACGCGGCCTGCGTCGTGTTCGGCGACAACCTGTACTTCATGGTGCTCACCCGCGATTACCTCGGCACGTTCACCGACAAGCAGATCATCGACCCGAAGACCCACGCGCAGACGAGCATCGCGTTCACCCGCGATTCCCGCGACGACGTCGACGAGGTGGTCGCCAAGGGCCTCGCCGCGGGCGGCACCGAGCCCCGCGAGGCGCAGGACTACGGCTTCATGTACTCGCGCGACCTCGAAGATCCCGACGGCAACATCCTCGGGTTCCTCTACATGGAGCCGGCCGCCGCCGAGCAGGGCCCCGAGGCATGGGCCGACGCACAGGGCGCGGCCTCGGCCTGAGACGCGCACCATGGCCACACGCGCCGCACGCGGCTTCGGCCAGTACAGCGGCGTCGCACGCGCCGTCGAGCGGGTTGGCGAACGATGGGCACTGCTCATCGTTCGCGACCTGCTCGGCGGTGCGCGCCGGTACAGCGACCTCAAGGCGTCGCTGCCGCGTATCCCCACGAACATCCTGAGCGACCGGCTGAAGGAGTTGCAGGAGGCCGGCGTCATCCGGCGCGTGCCCACCGTGCGCGGCGGCTACGAGCTCACCGAGCTCGGCCATGGGCTCGAGCCCGTCGTCGCCGCGCTCGAACGGTGGGGCTGGGCCGTGCTCGGCGAGCCGGGCGAGGCCGAGACGGTGAGCAGCGATTCGCTCGCCTTCGCGCTGCGCGCCGCCTTCCGGCCGGATGTCGCGGCCACGCTGCCGCCGACCGAGTACGTGCTGCATGTGGCGGAGGTCTCGCTCTCGGCCATCGTCGTCGGCGCGACGCTCGACGTCGCCCCGGTGGGGCAGGGAGCACTGCCGCAGCCGCGCCGGCGTTCGGCGCTCGAGCCGGTGCCGCAGACGGTGCTCGAGCTCACGGTGGCACCCGCGGCGCTGCGCGACCTGCTCTCGGGCACGGATGCCGCGCGCCCACGTCTCGACGCCGACCCCGAACTCGTCGACCGCTTCACTCGCACGTTCCGCATCGAGCCTGCCGCGCCCACTCCCGGCGCCCTGGAGGTCGGCGTCGCCTGATGGCCCAGGGTGACGCCGGTCAGCCGGCGAACGCCGCCCGCACCTCGTCGTGCGGCAGCGCGAAGCTCGCGTGCCCGTCGCGGCCGTCGAGGTCCCGCGCCGCGACGAGGGCATTCGCGACGGCCTCTTCGACCGCCTCGACGGTGGCCGTGTACAGCGGGTCGATGCGCCCCCACGGCAGGAAGTCGAGCCGTTCGAGCGGCGCGGGGCCTGCGGCATCCGTACGCCCGAGCTGCGAGGTGAGCGCGCCGGGATTCGCGGTGGAGAAGGCCAGGAAGATGTCGCCCGAGAAGTGGCTGCCCGCGGTGCCGGTACGGGCGAGCCCGAGCGGCACGCGGCGGGCGAGCGCCTCGCACTGGCCCGGCAGCAGCGGGGCATCCGTCGCGACGATCACGATCACGCTGCCGGCGCCGCGAGCGACCCTGGCGCGCTCGCCGTCGCGTGCGAACCAGTCGGTGTCCTCGATCGGATTCGGCGCCGCCGACGAGCGGCCGAGCGGCCTGCCCGCGAGCCGCAACTCGGCGCGATCGCCGAAGTTCGCCTGCAGCAGCACGCCGACCGTGTACCGCGTGGCATCCGGGTCCGCGCCGTCTGCGACGATGCGCGATGCCGTGCCGGTGCCGCCCTTGAAGCCATAACAGTTCATGCCGGTGCCGCCGCCGACGTTGCCCTCGGCGATCGGGCCGCCGGCCGCGGCGTCGAGCGCCTGGCCGGCGTGTTCAGGGCGGACGTGCCCGGCGTTGATCTCGTTGAGGTAGCCGTCCCAGGTCTCGCCGACGACGGGCAGCAGCCACTGCGCCGCCAGGTCGGGGCGCGTGCGCTGCAGCCACTCGTCGACGCCCTGGTGCACCGCGCCGACGGCGTGCGAGTTGGTGATCGTGATCGGCAGGGCGAGGGCGCCCGATTCGTCGATCCAGGTGCGGCCGGTGAGCTCGCCGTTGCCGTTCAGCGAGAAGGTGCCCGCCGCGCACGGCACGCCGACGCCGGCCCGGCCGCGGGGGAGGATCGCGGTCACCCCCGTGCGGGCGACGCCGGCGGATGCCTCGCCGGTCGCCGCGCCACCGGCGGACGCCTCGCCGGCCGCCGCGTCCGAGGCATCCGATGCCCCACCGCTGATCAATGTGACGTACCCGACCTCGACGCCGGGCACATCGGTGATCGCGTCGTGCGGTCCGGGCGTGCCGTCGAACGGGACTCCGAGGTCGCGCGCGCGGAGACGGTCGGTCATGGCTCAGGGCGCCAGGTAGACCTTGCGCAGCGTCTGCCGCACCGTCCAGATCGTGCGCATTCCCGCGGTGAGGCGCACCACCGAGCCCGGCGCGAGGATGATCGGGTCTGCGACCGGGTGCTCGAACTCCACGGTCGCGGCGCCCGCGAGCACCACGAAGACCTCGTCGGCCTCGACGTCGCGCATCGCGCCGACCGACATCTCCCACACGCCGACCGTGCGGGAGCCGTCGTCGTCGAGCACGAGGTGCCCTGTGGTGGGCGCGCCGGCGACGATCTGGTCGGGTGCGACGGCTTCATGCTCGATGCGGGCGGATGCGGCATCCGTGATCACGCCCGGATGCAGACGGGAAAGGTCGCTCATGAGTCGAACCCCAGTCCGAGTGCGTCGAGGGTCTTCAGGAGCAGGTTGCGCCTGCCGCGGTTGTGGTCGGCCCGGTCGAGCGACCAGCGGGTCGCGTTGATGCCGAGCGCGGCGGCCGGCTCGGGCGGGAACGGCAGCGGGCGCTTTCGCACCATCTCGAGCGAGGTGCGTTCGTTGTCGCGGCGTTCGAGCAGGTCGAGCATGACCTCGGCGGCGAACCGGGTCGAGCCGACGCCCAGGCCGGTGAATCCCGCCGCGTAGGCGACGCGCTCATCGCGCGCGGTGCCGAAGAAGGCCGTGAACTGGGTGCACGTGTCGATCGCGCCCGCCCATCGGTGGCTGAATCGCAGGCCCTCGAGCTGTGGGAACGTCGTGAAGAAGTGACTGGCGAGCTTCTGCCAGCTCTCGGGGCGGTTCTCGTACTCCTCGCGGACCCGGCGACCGTAGTTGTAGATCGCGTCGTACCCGCCGAAGAGGATGCGATTGTCCTTCGACAGCCGGTAGTAGTGGAACTGGTTCGCCATGTCGCCGATGCCCTGGCGGTGCTTCCAGCCGATCGAGGCCAACTGCTCCGCCGACAGCGGTTCGGTCATGAGCACGTAGTCGTAGACCGGCACGGTCATCAGCCGGTTGCGCTTCAGGAGCGACGGGTACACGTTCGTCGCCAGCGCCGCGTGCTTCGCGTCGACCCGTCCGCCGTCGGTGACGACGCTGACGGCGCCCGTCGAGCCGGGGGTGTCGAGCCGCTTCGCGGGCGAGCCCTCGAAGATCTCGACGCCGCGCTCCTCTGCGACCCGGGCGAGCTCGGCCGCGAGCCGGGCGGGGTGCACCATGGCGTTCGTGCGCTTCTCCCAGACCGCGCCGAGGTACGTCGGCGAGCTGACGGATGCCTGGACCGCCGCCTGGTCGAGGTACACGACGTCGTCGCCGGCCGCGGCCGCTTCGGCGGCCCACTCGTGCAGCCAGTCGAGCTGGTGCTCCTCGATGGCGGGTGTCAACTGGCCGGTGCGCTCGAACTCGAAGTCCATGCCGAACTTCGGCTCGCTCGCCTCGATGGCGTCGAGGTTCTCGAGCCCGAGGCGGTGGAGCAGCGGCATCTCCTTCGGCCAGCGCGCCTCGCCGTTCTCGTGCCCGTGCGTGAGGCTCGCCTCGCAGAAGCCGCCGTTGCGACCCGATGCCGCCCAGCCGATGCGCTTCGCCTCGACGAGCACGACGCGTGCCCCGGGGTTGCGCTCCTTCGCGAGCAGGGCGGTCCAGAGGCCGCAGTATCCGCCGCCGACGACGACGAGGTCGGCGACCTTCGTGCCCGCAAGGCGTGGCCGGGTGGGTTTCAGGTCATCGGGCAGGTCGTCGCGCCAGAACACCGAGTGCCGCGTGTCGGCGAGCGAGTGGTCGATGACGGATGCCGGCGGCCGGCGTCGTTCGAAGACGGTGGTTCCCACGGGGATCACTCCGATGCGGTTGTGGTGCGTCCATCCTCCCGCGGGGGGTCGCCGTGGCGCCAGGGCGTCGTGTCCCGACATCCGCTCGCCGTCGGTCGGTTTGCATGACGACGCGGCCGGAGTGCCTGCCTCCGGCCGGTCGGATTGCATGACTTCGGGCGGTTTGCATGACGCGCGAGCGCGAACACGTCATGCAATCCCCCCGAAGTCATGCAAACCCAAGGTGCGAGCGGGCGCGGGCGGGTGGGGCAGGGGCAGGGAAGCGAGGGTGAGGATCAGGCGCGCGGCGCGTGCGCCTCGAGGAACTGGTACACCTCGGTCTGGTCGACGCCGGGGAACGTGCCCGTCGGGAGCGCCGCGAGCAGCGAGGTGGGCGTGCGGGCGGCCGGCCACGAGGCATCCGCCCACTTCTCGGCCATCGCGCCCGGCGGCCGGCGGCAGCACGACTCGTCGGGGCAGCGCGAGACCGCGCGATGCGGCGTCTCGCGTCCGCGGAACCACTTCACGTGCTCGAACGGCACGCCCACCGACACCGAGTACTCGCCCTCCTTGGCCTTCTCGATGCGCGAGGTGCACCAGAACGTGCCAGACGGGGTGTCGGTGTACTGATACCAGGGGCTGAACCGGTCTTCGACGTCGAACACCGTGCGGGCCGTCCAGCTGCGGCACATCGTCGTGCCCTCGATCGCACCCAGCGCGTCGGACGGGAACCGCACTCTGTCGTTCTCGTACGCCTTGATGATCGTGCCCGACTCGTGAACCTTGGTGAAGTGCACGGGGATGTCGATGCGCGCGGTCGCGAGATTCGTGAACCGGTGCGCGGCCGTCTCGTACGAGACGGCGAAGGCGTCACGGAGCTCCTCCATCGAGATGCGGCGCAGGTTCTTCGCCTCGCTGAGAAAGCGCACCGCCGCCTGCTCGGGTAGCAGGATGGCCGCGGTGAGGTAGTTCGTCTCGATGCGCTGGCGCAGAAATTCGCCGTAGTTTCCCGGCTCCTCGTGCCCGAGCAGGTGCGAGGCGAGGGCCTGCAGGATGGGCGAGCGGGAGTCACGCGACGGCGACTGCTGCGTCGGCAGGTAGACGCGGCCGTTGTGCTTGTCGGTCACGGAGCGGGTCGAATGCGGCAGGTCGCCGACGTAGTGCAGCGAGTAGCCGAGATGGCTGGCCATGTCGGCCACGAGCTGGTGCGACACCGGCCCGCCCGCGTGCCCGACCGCGTCGAGGAGCTCGGCGGCCTTCTGCTCGAGCTCGGGGTAGAAGTTGTCGCGGGCGCGCATCTCGGCGCGCAGTTCGGCGTTCGCGCGCCGCGCCTCCTCTGGCGTTGCGGCGCGCTCGCGGTGCAGCCGGTCGATCTCGTGGTGCAGCGCGAGGATCGTCTCGAGGGTCTGGTCGCTGAACCCCTTGCCGACGCGGAACTGGGGGAGGCCGAGTGCGGCGAACACCGGCCCGCGCTGGGCTCGCTCGACGGCGATCTCGAGCGCCGCGCGCTCCGATGGGGCATCCGTTCGAAGCAGTTCGTCGACGGATGTCCCGAGCGCGAGCGCGATCGTGCGCAGCATCGACAGCCGGGGCTCGCGCTTGCCGTTCTCGATGGCCGAGACCTGCGACGGCGCCCGGTCGACCGCGTTCGCGAGCGCGCCGAGCGTCATGCCACGCGCGGTGCGCCGGTCGCGGATGCGGCGCCCGAGGGTGAGCGCGTCGACCTCGTCGCGCTCGTCGGCGGGCTCGATGGCGGCGGCTGCGAGAGCCGTGCGGGCGGTGCGATCGGCGGTGACCATGCATCGATGGTCACATGGGAGGGCGGTTGCCGCAAACAGAAGAACCGTGAAAGTTCTGCGCCGATCGCCGAAGAGCACGGGAAGCTGCTCATCCGCCGTATCCCTCGGCCGAGAGCTTGTATCCGTATCTCATTCGTCTGCCCTCCCGCTGTCGGACGCTACGCCGGCGGCCGAGCGAGCGGAAGCTGGTTGACGTCTCGGCGGGTGATCGGGACAATGCGAATGGCCGGTGAGGAGCAACCCCCACCGGCCATCCGCCGACCGCTCTCAGGCAGTCGTTTCCGTCACGCGCATTCGAGCTTCGCGTTCCCCCAGTCGGCGTGGTCGTCGCCCGCGTCGTCCGCATTGCGGTCGACGACGAGCTCGACGTGCTCGACGCCCGTGACATCGACGTCGAGCTCGACACCCGGGTCGTTCCACCCGATCACCCCGGTGCGGGTGAGCTCGACGCCGTCGCCCCGCACGATGAAGATCACGTCGCCGTTCTGCTTCGTATCGTGCGAGTCGTCCAGACCGACGGTCGCGGTGAAGGCCGAGCACGCTCCGCCGAGCAGCACCTTCACGCTCGAGTCGGCGTGCGTGCCGAGGCCCTTCGCGAACACCGTGCCGCCGACAGTGAGCGGGAACCCGTCGCCGGCCGCGTCCTCGCCGTTCGACTGGTCGCGCTCGACCGGCCCCCACCCGTTCGTCGACGAGACGAAGGGCAGGTCGCTCACGAACGCCGTGCCGGTGGGCACGACCGGGCCGCCGGGCTCGGTCGGCTCGTCGGAACAGGCGAACTTCGCGTCGGCCCAGTCGGCGTGGTCGTTGCCGTTGCCATCGGGCGTGGTGCCGGCGACGAGCTCGACGTACTGCGCGCCACTGATGTCGGCGTTGATCGGCACGGTCGCCGACGTCGCACCGAGCACCGGCGTGGTCACGACCGTGCGGCCGTCGGCGATCACGCTGAACTGCACCGAGCCGCGCGTCTTCTGCACGTCGTCGATGCCGACCTGCGCGGTGAACGCCGTGCAGTAGCCGCCGACGTAGTAGCGTACGGTGCTCGGTGCGTGGGCGCCGAGCCCCTTCTCGTAGACGATGCCGTTCAGGGTCAGCGCCGGACCGTCGCCCTCACCCTGCTCGCCGTTGGCACGGTCGCGCTCGACCGGCCCCCAGCCGTTCGTCGCGCTCACCCACGGGTGGTCGCTCGCGAACACGTCGGCCTGCGGCGGCGCGGGCAGGGTGCGCACCTCGACCTCGGTCGAGATGCTGCGCTCGCCGAACGGCTCGGTCGTGGTCGTGTACGTGGCGTTCGGGGTGAACGCGTACGCGCCGTCGGCGCTCGCCGGGGCGACCACGCTCCAGTGCGTCACGAGCGAGGCGCCCGGCGCGAGGGTGGCCGCGGTCGCGGCATCCGTCGGCTCGGCCGTCCAGCCCTCGGGCACGTCGAGCGTGACCGCGACATCCGCGATGTCGGCCGGCTCGTCGGAGGTGAGGGTCGTGACGAACTCTGCCGGCACGCCCTGCTGGACGACGTCGGGTGTGAGGTCGCCGCTCAGCTGGGCGCACGCGGGCACGGCATCCGAGACGCCGAGGTCTTTGACGAGCAGGTCGTCGAGGATCACGTCGGCCCCGCCGCCCGAACCGGTGCGCTGCAGGCCCACGAACGTGTCGCCGCAGAAGCTCGCGTCGACGATCTGCTCGAAGCGCGTGGTCTCGGTGGCTTCGCCGATCGTCTGCGACTGGGTCACCACCGGACCGGTCGCGCCGTCATAGCCCGAGACCCAGGCGTACTCCCCCGCCTTCGAACTCTGGTGGTCGAACGAGACCTTGTACCGGTGGCCCGGCTCGAAGGGGATCGTGTACTCCGAGGTGCGGTACACGAGGCTGAGCGAACCGCGGTTCTCCTCGTGCGCCATGAGCGACCAGTCGCCGTTCAGCACCATGTCGATCGCCCGGTCGTTCCAGCCCTTCTGGGTGAACGGCTCGTTGCGCTCCGAGATGTGCGTGCGCGGGTCGGTCGATCCGCCGGCGTCGCCCTTGATGAACGGGCCCCAGCCCTGGTCGACGTCTTCGAAGTCCTCGGCGTAGATCGCGCCCTCGGGCAGGTCGGCACGGCTGGTCTCGATGACGCGCACGTCATCGATGCGAACGGATGCCTCACCGGCCTCGGCGCCGATGGTGAGCGTCGGCTTCGCGCCACCCTTCGGCACGTCGATCAGCACGCGCAGGCGCTGCATGTTGGTGCCGTGCATCTCATCGGCCGCGACGTAGTTGGTCGCGCCCGACGAGTCGATCGTCACGGCCTGCGAACCGCCCTTCGGCAGCTCGACCGAGAGGGTGGTCGGCCTGGTCTGGCCGGGCTCCACCTCGACCCACGCGCTCACCGAGTAGGTGCCCGGCTTCAGCTTGCCGAGCTTCTGGCTGATCGACGACGCGTCGGTGCCGAGGGTCGCGGAACGACGGCCGAGGTCGTCGCGTGCGGCGGTCGCGCCGCCCGTGGGGTTCCACGCGTCGAGGTTTCCCGCGCTGAATCCGGGGTCGACCACGCCGGTTCCGTCGCCGAACTGCGTCTTCTTCGGCAGGTCGCTGCCCGAGGTGGGCTTCGTGCCGGCCGCGAGCACGTACGCCTGAGCGGCATCCGCTTCGATCGTGACCTGGCCGTCGACCACCGGGACAACCGCCACCTTCTCGCGACCGGTGTCGGTGAGCTTGAACAGCTGCAGCGAGCGCTCGCCCGAGAACTCGTCGGTGAGGGTCCACGTCGAGGCGCCGCCCGCGGGGTTGTAGTGGTAGAGCTTGTCGACCTTCGGGTTGTCGCCCTTCTGGCCGTCCTTCGACGCCCACGGCAGCAGGTACGTGTCGCCCTGCAGCACGCTGACACCGTCGACGGTGACGTTGCGCTCGGCCGCGGTCGCGCCCGTGACGCTGACCCCGCCGGTGAAGTCGATCTGCTCGGGCGTCCAGCGCATGATCTCTTCATGCTGCAGGAACTTCGCAGGCAGGTTCGAGACCCACACGTTCTGCAGGAACGCGGTGAAGTCGTTCTGGTTCGTCCAGCCCTCGAACTCCACGAGGTGCGGCGCGCCGAGCTTGGGGTCGGGGTTCCACACGTCGGCCTGCGTGTTGTTCACGAACCGGAGGATCTGCGAGTTGACGCCCTTGTTGTTTGATCCGCCGTACTTCTCGTCGTTCGCCCAGTGCGACCACGTGTTGTTCTCGCTGAGCTTGTCGGCCCACTCGGAGCCCACGCGGAAGCCGTGGTCGGTGAGCGAGTCCTGGATCTTCTGCGCGAGCCAGCCGTACTGGTAGTACACGTCGACGTAGGCGAAGTCGAGGTTGTCGTGGGTCGCGTCGGCGAGCTCGCCGATGCGCTCGTCGAGCGTGCCCGACACGATGTCCTCGCGCTGGTCCATGTAATAGGACTGGTCGAGCCAGTTCCAGCCCTTCGAGTTCTCGTTCGCGAGCCCGTCGGAGAAGGACTTCGCCTCGGGGTAGATCTCGGTCGCGTTGATGTGCACGCCGAACGAGGCGTTCCACTTCTCGCCCTGCTTCGCGAGCGTGTTCAGGTCGTCGAGACCACCCGCACGCTCGTTGAAGTTGTCGCCGTAGTCGGTGTTCGCCGAATCGTGGCCCTCGCTAGTGTAGCCCTTCAGCATCGCGACCTGGCCCAGGCCGTCGGTCGCGAGCGCGACGCGCTTCACGTCGTCGAGGGTGCGCAGGAACGGATGCGTCGCCTGCGAGGCGAAGTTGAACGGGATGTGCGTGACGACGTTGTCGGGCGTCTGGTCGCCCTTGAACGGGGCGACGCGGATGTCGCGCATCGCGATCGCGCCGTCCTGCCAGTCGACCGTGCCGTCGTCGTTCGCGTCGGGCGTGATGGCGACCTTCGCCCACGGCAGCTCTTCGGTCGTGGTCGAGCGGTCGGCGCGGTACAGCCACGGCCCGCTCGAGACGCCGATCTCGACGCCGCCGGCGCCGTCGCTGACGGCCTGGCGGAAGAAGTTGCCCGCGTCATCGTTCGCCGCGCCGCTCGACGTGTCGTAGAGCGCGTTCGTCGCGAACGCCGCGGCGAGCTGCGACGTGTTCGCGATGATCGCGTTCGATCCCTGGGGCGCCGCGTCGAGCGGGGTCTGCGCGGTCACCGGGATGAACGCGTCACCCGAGACGTTGCGGTTCACCGACAGGTTCGCCACGGCGACGGATGCCCCGGCCTCGGCCGACGACACGGTCACGAGGTTCTGCCCCGGGATCTGCAGGGTCTTGACGACCGCCCCGGGGTCAGTGACCTTCGTCACGGCGAACGTGACGACGTTGCCCTTCACGCTGAGCCGCGCCTCGATCACGACGCCGGCGAGGTTCGCGGGCGTGAGCGTGTAGTCGACGCGCTTCGTGTCGTGCTGCGTCGAGGTCACGGTGACGGGCTCGGCCGTGCCGTTGACGAGGAGGCTCGAGAGGATGTCGGGGTTGCCCGAGAGCGAGGCATCCGATTCGCGATCGGTGTAGCCGATGACCTGCGGGAACGCGTTCGACACCGCGACGTCGAGGTCGCCCGAACGGAGCAGGAACTGCCCGTCGGGCACGGTGACGCCCGATGTCGCTGCGGCAGCCGCGTCGGACTCCCCGGCCGAAGCGGGCGCAGCGGAGAGCGGGATCAGGGCGCCGGCCGCGAGCACGCCCGCGAGGCCGATCTTTCCGAATCGGTCGATGAAACTTCGTAAAGGCATCCTGGCTCCAAGTGCTTTGCCCCGCGGGACGTCGGTGTTCCGTCGGCGTTCCGATCGGATGATGCCCGCCGAATGTTAGCGGTATCAACGACGATGATGACGGATGCCTCGGCCAGATGCAAGCGCTTCTGGGCAGCTTGATTCGAAGAGTTGCAGGCTGATGGTTATCGGTATCAACCGGGGGCCCGGCGCGAACGGCGATCTCGGCTCAGGAGCGCGGTGCCGCTTGGGCTGCCGGAGCCGTGCTGGCGCGCACGACGAGATTCGGCACGACGTCGGTCGAACTCGGTGCGGCGTCGGGGTCTTCGATGCGACGCACGAGGTGCTCGACCGCCAATCCGCCGATGGTTCCGAACGGCTGCGCCACCGTCGTCAGGGCAGGGCTGCAGTACGCCGCGAGCGCGATGTTGTCGACGCCGACCACCGAGATCTCCTCGGGCACGCGCCGGCCGAGCTCGTGAAGCGCGCGGATCGCGCCGAACGCCATCTCGTCGCTGGCGACGAACACCGCACTCGCCTCGAGGATGCGACCGAGCACGAGACCGGCCTGGTAGCCGCTCTCGGGTGACCAGTCACCGTGAAGGAGCGGAGGTGTGTCGCGGCCGGCCGCCTCGAGCGCGGTGCGCCAGCCGATGGTGCGGCCGATGGCATCGAGCCAGCCCTCGGGACCGGCGATGTGCCAGACCGTGTCATGGCCGAGTTCGAGCAGATGCTCCGCGGCCAGCCTGCCGACGGCGACCTGATCGATGGCGACGACCTCGGAGGAGACCGTTCGCGATCCGTCGATCGTCACGGTCGGGATGCGTCGTGCGATGGACTCGACCTGGTCTGTGGCGGTGGGCACCGGCACGGCGAGCACGATGCCGTCCACCGACTGGTTGTCGAGGCGCGACATCGCCTCGGCGATCGCCGCCGGATCGAGCGAGCTGCAGGTGGAGATCGTCACGGCATAGCCGGCACCGCGCGCGGCGGCTTCCACACCCTGGGTCAGCGCGGCGCTCGAGTAGTCGACGGTGGGGAGCATGACGACGCCGATCGTGCGGCTGCGTCCGGAGGAGAGGGCTCGTGCCGCGCTGTTCATCCGATAGCCGAGCGCATCGACCGACGCGAGCACTCGAGACCTTGTGGCATCCTGCACGTTCGGGTGTCCGCTCAGGACGCGCGACACCGTCTGTGCCGAGACGCCCGCGTGGGCCGCGACATCCGCCATGCTGGGAGAACGCGACGGTCCGCGGGAGCGGGCCTGGCTCTTCATGCTCATGCGTACTCCTCGGTCGGAACGGCCGGTCTGCCCAGCTAGATGATATCGCTCACTATGCACTGATCGCGGGGAGCGCCCGGACTTGGGCAGACCCACGAATGAGGGGGCGAACAACGTGCTTGGTATCGATAACAATCTGTGCCATGAACGGTCCAGCCCGTCGCGGCAACCCCGCTGAGTGGCGGCATCCCGTTCGACTGATTCACAACCGCCGACACCGTCGGAGCCGATCGCCGAGGACGGCGCGCTCACTGAGAAGAGCCTGGCCGCGGCGGAGACATACGTCGAGACCTTCGACTGACCTGGAATCCGCGTTTCCACGGATGCCGCGTTCACGCCGCCATTCGTAACGTCTCGGCATGTCCACCATCACCGCGCCACGTACCACCGTCTCCTTCACCCGCGCCGCCGGCAGGATCACCATCGCGGCTGCGGCTCTCGGCTTCATGGGGGCCGTCATCCTGGTGCTCGTCCCGCCCGCGGTGCCGCCTGCGGTCTTCAGCCACCCACTGGATGCCACGGGGCACGCGATCGCCCACATGTCGTTCGTCGTCAACCATGCAGGACTCGGCGTCGGGCTCGTCGCTCTGGCCTTGTCACCCGCGACTCGCATGGTTCCAGGCCGGATCGGCACCTGGATCGCCTTCGCCGGCATGGCGTTGCTCACCGCGTGCGAGCTGTGGGCCATCCCATTGGCGGATGCCGTGCACCCGTCGGCCGCGACGGCACCGCTCGATGCGGCCTACGGAATCGCGTCGATGGTGCTCGGTATCGGGCTGGTCATCGCCGGTATCGGCGTCGCTCGCACGCGCTTCTGGACCGAATGGCGGCGCTGGACCGGTGAGCGCGTCCAGCCACGCCTCGATGGCCGGCAGCCGCGCCGGGCGCCGGCCGCGACGTCGGGGCAGGAACGAGGTGGGCAGCCGCCGACGCACGAGGGCGTCGGTGATCGCGTCGAGCGCGCCGGTCGCGAGGGCGGCAGGGCTCTGCGAGGGGCTCGCCGCCCTGAGCGCGGGAGGCATGTCGGCGATGAGAGCGGATGCCGCGGCCGCGTCGGGACCCGTCAGTACGACGCGCCAGTGGGCGTTCGCGCCGTGCTCGTCACCCGCCAGCGTCGGCAACACACGTCCGCGGTCGACGAGTTCCTCGGCGTAGCGGAAGAGCTCGGCGAGGTGGCGCACCGAGGCAGCGGGACGTACGTCGGCGTCGCGCACCGGATCGTCGGAGGCTGCGTTGTCATCGTCGGTGGTTGCGCCGCTGGGATCGGCGAAGCGGGCGAGGGCGTCGCCGGCCCCTGCGAGGTCGAGGAGGGTTACCGGCACGGTCCACTCCAGCGCTGAGGGCGCCGATCCGTTGTGCTGTCTCGGCGAGATGCGGAAGAGCTCGGGCGAGTCGAGCGGGGATCGGCGCAGCGAGGGCAGCAACAGTGTGCTCGTCGACGCCGTCCCGCCCACCAGGGTCGAGAGGGTCCCCGCCGGCACGGCGAAGGGATGCGGGCGCGCTCTGCGCAGCGCCTGGCTCGGGCTGGTCACCGCGAGGTCGGAGTCCTCCGCCCACACACCAGCACCCTCTCCCGGCACCCAGAAGGCATGGAGAACGAGCACGCGGTGAGCCTCCTGGACGTCTTCGGGGTGCTCGCCAGCATACCTCCGTGCGGGTCGGTTTCCGCGGTGTGAAGATCCGGTGCCCGCTATCCTCGCGAGACAGTCAGCGGAACAACCTGCGCGAGTGCATCGAAGTCGGCGTCATTGTGGAGCACCGGTGCGCCGACGCGCAATGCGATCGCAGCGATGAGGCAGTCCACGAGCTTGCGGATCGTCACGCCCCGACGTCTGCCTGCGCGGTAGATGCGGGCCGCGTCATCCCAGTCCGTCGGCATCGTCGGCACGAGTTCGGCCCGAGCGAGAAGGCCACGCAGTTCCACGACATGCTCCTCTGAGCGCCCGCCCGCCAGCACTGCCATGATCACCGGGTCACAGGTCACCAGGCGTGCATCTTCACCGATGCGATTGCGAACGGCCACGTGTGTGACCGAGCCGGTCGCGCGCAGAAACTCGATCCACGCCGACGTATCGACGAGCACGCCTACGCCCGTGTCTCGCGGAGTTCGTCGAGGTCGAGATCCCAGCCGGAGCCCTCCAGCGCCAGCGCGCGAGCGACATCGAGCGGTTCAGAGGCCACCGCTCGCAGCGCATAGTTGACCGCTTCTCGCTTGGTCGTGAAGGAGAACCGCCGCATGACCGCCTCGACCGCGGATTCGTCGAGATCGATGTTGGTGCGTGCCATACACCAACGATACACCTCCTGCCGTCCAGAGGGCGTGAATTCTGTGTGCCAGAAGAACCTGGAAAGTTCACCCTCCGATTCGTCGGTCCGCCCCCTCCGACCGGGCGCAGAGTGGATGCCACAGACCCACGGACGGGCGCCGAAGCAGACGCCCGACGGCCACACCGAAGCATCCGCTCAACACCACTCGGAGGACACCATGAGCACCGCGAACCGCCCCGGCGACCAGACCCAGACCGCTGCCGAGCTGCAGCTCGAATGGGACGCCGACCCCCGCTGGGAGGGCGTCAAGCGCGATTACACCGCCGAAGACGTGATCGCCCTGCGCGGTCCGGTCCGCGAGGAGCGCACCCTTGCCGAGCGGGGCGCCGAGAAGCTCTGGGAGGACATCCAGCGCAACACCGGCACCGCGTTCGAGCGCATGGAGGACCCGGAGTGGTCGGCCGCGCTCGGCGCCCTCACCGGCAACCAGGCCGTGCAGCAGGTGCGCGCGGGCCTGAAGGCCATCTACCTCTCCGGCTGGCAGGTCGCGGCCGACGCCAACCTCAGCGGCCAGACCTACCCCGACCAGTCGCTCTACCCCGCCAACTCGGTTCCGGCCGTCGTGCGCCGCATCAACAACGCGCTGCTGCGGGCGGGCCAGATCGAGCAGGACCCTTCGGCAGGCTCAGGGACCGAACAGAAGGACTGGATGGCCCCCATCGTCGCCGACGCCGAAGCCGGCTTCGGCGGGCCGCTCAACGCCTACGAGCTCATGCACCAGATGATCGAGGCGGGCGCCGCCGGTGTGCACTGGGAGGACCAGCTCGCGAGCGAGAAGAAGTGCGGCCACATGGGCGGCAAGGTGCTCGTGCCGACGTCGCAGCACATCCGCACGATCAACGCGGCCCGTCTGGCGGCGGATGTCGCGGGGGTCCCCTCGATCATCATCGCCCGCACCGACGCGCTCGCCGCGACCCTGCTCACGAGCGACCACGACGAGCGCGACCGCCCGTTCGTGACGGGTGAGCGCACGGCCGAGGGCTTCTACGAGGTGCAGAACGGCATCGAGCCCGTGATCGCCCGCGGCCTCGCCTACGCCGAGTACGCCGACCTGCTCTGGGTCGAGTCGGCCGAGCCCGACCTCGACCTCGCGCGCCGCTTCGCCGAGGCCGTGCACGCGAAGTTCCCGGGCAAGCGCCTCTCGTACAACTGCTCGCCCTCGTTCAACTGGAAGCGCCACCTCGACGACGCCACGATCGCGAAGTTCCAGCGCGAGCTCGCGTCGATGGGCTACGCGTTCCAGTTCATCACCCTCGCGGGCTTCCACTCGCTGAACCACTCGATGTTCGAGCTCGCGAGCGGATACCGCGACCGCCAGATGTCCGCATACGTCGAGCTCCAGGAGGCGGAATTCGCCTCGGAGGCTTCCGGCTACACCGCCACGCGCCACCAGCGCGAGGTCGGCACCGGCTACTTCGACCAGATCGCCACCGCGCTGAACCCTCACAGCGCGACCCTCGCCCTCGTCGGATCGACCGAGGAAGACCAGTTCAACCACTGACCCACCCCCGCCCCCTCCCGGTTTGCATGACTGCGGCGAGTTTGCATGACGAGTTCCGACCAACGCGTCATGCAAACGGCCAAGAGTCATGCAAACGGGGAGGAGCGGGCCGATGACGCAAGGAGTCACGACCATGAACACGACACCCGCCATGACGATCGAGCGCGACCGAACGGATGCCGCGGCATCCGCCCCCCGCTTCGAGCCCGAGCCCGCCGGCAGCTTCCGCACGGTGCAGCCCCGCATCGAGGTCACCGCGCCGCTCGGCGAGCGGTACGACGAGATCCTCACGCCCGAGGCGCTGCGGTTCCTCGCGGAGCTGCACGATCGCTTCGCGCACACACGGCACGAGCTGCTCGCCGTGCGTCTGCAGACACGCGTCGACGCCGCCAACGGCCGTGACCCGAAGTTCCTGCCCGAGACGGAGTGGATCCGGCGCGACTCCTTGTGGCGCGTCGCCATGGCCGCACCCGGCCTCGAGGACCGACGCGTCGAGATCACCGGCCCCACCGACCGCAAGATGGCGATCAACGCGTTGAACTCGGGCGCGAAGGTGTGGCTCGCCGACCAGGAGGATGCCACGAGCCCCACGTGGGCGAACGTGATCGAGGGCCAGCTGACGTTGCGGGACTTCCTGCGCGGCAACCTCGACTACACGAGCCCCGAGGGCAAGGAGTACCGCGTCACCGCAGCCGAGACCCCGACCATTGTGATGCGGCCACGCGGCTGGCACCTCGTCGAGAAGCACCTGAGGTTCCACGACCGGGCGGGGC
Source organism: Agromyces sp. NPDC058484 (assembly GCF_042720415.1). Classification (NCBI taxonomy): domain Bacteria; kingdom Bacillati; phylum Actinomycetota; class Actinomycetes; order Micrococcales; family Microbacteriaceae; genus Agromyces; species Agromyces sp. NPDC058484. Next base: position 135,340 of record NZ_JBHXMP010000005.1, read on the forward strand.
GCGCGATGCACGCGTCGGGCTCGCTCGTCGACTTCGGGCTGTACTTCTTCCACAACGCGAAGGCCCTCATCGCTGCCGGCCGTGGCCCGTACTTCTACCTGCCGAAGCTCGAGTCGCACCGCGAGGCGAAGCTCTGGAACGACATCTTCGTCTACGCACAGCAGGCGCTCGGCATCCCGCAGGGCACTGTGCGCGCGACCGTGCTGATCGAGACGATTCAGGCCGCATTCCAGATGGACGAGATCCTCTACGAGCTGCGCGACCACTGCTCCGGCCTGAACGCCGGCCGTTGGGACTACATCTTCTCGATCGTGAAGACGTTCCGCTCGCGCGGCCGCCGCTGGGTGATGCCCGACCGCAAGTCGATCACCATGACCGTGCCGTTCATGCGGGCGTACACGGAGCTCCTCGTGCAGACATGCCACAGGCGCGGAGCGCATGCCATCGGCGGCATGAGCGCGTTCATCCCGAACCGCCGCGACCCCGAGGTCACCGAGCGCGCGCTCGCCGCCGTGGCCGCAGACAAGCGTCGCGAGGCATCCGACGGCTTCGACGGCACCTGGGTGGCGCACCCCGACCTCATCCCCACCGCGCGCGCCGAGTTCGACGCCGTGCTCGGCGACCGGCCGAACCAGGTCGACCGGCTGCGCGACGATGTCGAGGTGACGGCGGCGCAGCTGCTCGACATCCCGTCGGTGGGCGGTCAGGTCACCGAGGCCGGCGTGCACGACAACATCTCGATCGCGATCCGCTACCTCGAGTCGTGGCTGCGCGGCACGGGCGCCGCGGCCATCGACAACCTGATGGAGGATGCCGCGACCGCCGAGATCTCGCGCTCCCAGATCTGGCAGTGGCTGCACGACAACACCGTCACCGCCGAAGGCACCCGCATCGACCAGACCTCGATCGTGCGCCTGATGGCGGCCTCGGTGGCCGAGCTGCCGCGGTTCGAGGGCGACCGCTTCGACGACGCGATCTCGGTGTTCCGCACCGTGGCGCTCGAGCCCGAGTTCCCGACGTTCCTCACCGTGGGGGCATACGCGCGATTCCTCTGAGCGAGCCACCTGGTTTCTGCGAACCCGAACCCGAACCCGAACCCTCGATTGCACGACGATGGGCTGTACGCATGACGACTTCCACGAGATGCGTCATGCGAACAGCCCGAAGTCATGCAATCGAGGGGTGGATGCCGCGGGCACAGCCTGCGGCATCCGCTCTCGCGCGCCCAGAGCTCAGCGCAGCGGCACGCCGACGTCGGTGCCGCCCTCGGGCGTGAGCCTCGGGTTCATTTTCACGAGCGAGGGTGTCGGCACGAAGCCGCCGGCGAACAGCGCCTCGCCCTGCCGGAACCACGGCGAACGCTCGATCAGCGCGGCGGGCGCGTAGCCGAAGTAGGTGCCGAGCTCGCCGAGGTCGACGGGCGAGCTCATCTTCATGAGCGCGAGGTTGTCGCACTGGCTGATGATCCCGGGATGCACCTTCGACGGCCGCTGCGTCGACAGCAGCATCCAGAGCCCGAACTTGCGTCCCTCCGCGGCGATCTGCAGGAGCCGCTCGCGCACGGCCACGGCCAGCGCCGAGTCGAGGTTCGGCGAGGCGAGGTTGTGCGCCTCGTCGATGACGAGGAGCACGGGCCGGCGCTCCTCACGGCGCTCCCACAGGTCGTCGAGCAGGGCGAGGGCGACCACGAGCTGCTGCTCGGGCGTCGAGAATCCGCCGAGGTCGAGCACCGTGGCATCCGGACGCTCGCCGACGACGTCGGTGACCGCGGTCGCCTCGCCGGCCCAGACCTCCCACTCGAGCACGGCGAGGTTCTCGATGCGCTGGGCGAGCGGGTGACCCGGCTCGGTCGCACGGTTGCGGAGCATGGGGAGGAGATCTTCGAGCTCGCCCTGGCGCAGCACATCCTGCAGGTGCACGAGCGCGTTGTACTCGGCCCGGTCGGCCACGGGGTCGAGTCGCAGGATCGCCGCCTTCGACGGCAACGGCAGGTCGAGGAAGCGCGCACGCAGCTCACTCCCGGGCCGGCCGTGCGGTCTGAGCACCCGGATGTCGCGCCCCGCGAGCGCCTCGGCGGTCGGGCCCTTCGCATCGGCGTTGAGCTCGCCGAGCCGCACGAAGTCGGAGTTCGGGTCGAAGATCACGATGGGCAGCGCCGTGTGCGCGACGAGCTGCTCGAGCACCACGCCCAGCGCGTAGGTCTTGCCCGAGCCGCTCTGCCCGCACCAGAACGTGTGCCGGTTGAACCGTTTCGGCAGCAGGCGCGCGGGGCCCCCGGGCGGCGTGAGGTTGACGCCCACCTCGAGCTCTGCGCCGGTCGTCGCGTGGAGCTGCTCGACCGTGGCCTCGTCGACCGGGTCGAGCGCCCCCGACTCGAAGGCGTGGCTCGCGCGCGTGTCGATGCCGTCGGCGGCGAGCTCGCCGATGAGCCGCCCGCGAAGTCGCACCGGCGAGGTCTCGGAACGTTCCTCGACCAGTCCCAGCTGCCGGCGTTCGTCGGCGGTGACGATGACGAGCGATCCGGCGACGAAGGCGCTGCCCGAGGCATCCGCGACGACGAACGAACGGCCGTCGTCGGAGCGCGCGGTGACCGGGGCTGAGGTGGTATCCATGGGCCGATCATGCCACCGCCGGCGGGCGCGCGCTCTGGAAGAATCGGTGATCGTGTCAGAGATCACGATCACGATCCGACCGGCCAGATCGTCGGATGCCGCGGCGCTGGCCGATCTCGCGGCCGAGACCTTCCCGCTCGCGTGCCCTCCGTCGACCACCGCTGCGGCGATCGAATCCTTCATCGCCGAGCACTTCACGCCCCAGCGGTTCGCGGAGTACCTCGACGACGCGAATCGCACGCTGCTCGTCGCGGAGGAACCCGGCGGCCGGCTCGCCGGGTACGCCATGCTCGTCGCGGGCGAACCGGGCGAACCGGGCGAAGCGGGCGAACCGGGCGAACCGGGCGAACCGGGCGAACCGGGCGATGCGGATGCCACGGCCGCCGTCGCCGGGCGGCCCGCGATCGAGCTCAGCAAGTTCTACACGCGGGCGGCGGCGCACGGCACGGGCGTCGCGGCGCCGCTCATGACGGCGACCCTCCAGGCCGCGGCGGCGGCGGGTGCGGCGTCGGCGTGGCTCGGCGTGAACGAGCAGAACGGGCGGGCGATCCGCTTCTACGAGAGGCACGGCTTCGCCAAGGTCGGGCGCAAGCACTTCACGCTCGGCGACCGCATCGAGCACGACTGGGTGCTGGAGCATCCGCTCGTCTGAATGCGGTCGAGGCTCCGCGCAACCCCCTGCCCTGATGCCGCCCGCGTCGCTACGCTTGGTCCGCGTACCGGCCCGGCCACGTCGGCGGCCTCATTCCGGGGAGTGGCATGAAGATCAGCTTCTACAAGCAGTGGCGGAACATCCTGACGTCGTTGTGGCTCATCCCGGTCGTGTGCGTCCTGGTCGGGATCGTGATCTCGTTCTCGACGATCGCGATCGACCGGGCGAGCGACTACAAGCTGGTGTCCCCGAACCTCATCGGAGACCCCGAGGCGGCACTCGAGATCCTCACCACGGTGGCCACCTCGATGGTCAACCTCACCGTGCTGGTGCTGACGATCGTCCTGGTCGTGGTGCAACTGGCCATGGGTCAGTTCTCTCCCCGCATCGTGCAGCGCCTGCTGCGCGACCGGCCGAGCCAGTTCGCCATCGGCCTGTTCGTCGCGACGTTCGTGCACACGCTTCTCACCATCCGTGAGGTCAAGCTTCCCAGCCCTGGTGAGCCGGGACAGGTGCCGGGCGTCGCGATACTCACGACGTTCGTGCTCTCCCTGATCAGCATCGCCGTGCTCGTGGTCTACATCCACCACATCGGCCAGGCGCTCCGGGTGTCGGCGCTCGTCGAGATCGCGGGCGACAACACCCGCAAGCTCATCAACAAGGTCTACCCCGACGAGGAGCCCGTGCCCGACATCGCCGACCCGAGCATCGTCACGTCCGAGATCTCCGGGGTCGTCACCCAGATCGGGTACGAACGGCTCGTCGAGACCGCTCGGCAGGCGGGTTGCACCCTGGTGCTCGTGCCCGCCCTCGGGGAGTTCGTCCCGGCCGGGGGCCGGTTGTTCCGCATCGAGGGCGACCCAGCGCGTCTCGACCTCGAGCAGGTGCACGCGGGCATCATCCTCCGCTTCGAGCGCACGCTGGAACAGGACGTCGCCTACGGCATGCGGCTGCTCGTCGACATGGCCGACCGGGCCCTCGCGGACGCGCCATGGCAGGATCCGACGACGTCCGTGCAGGCCATCGACCGGCTGCACGACTGCCTGCGGGAACTGGTTCTGCGGAACTTCCCCGACGGCCGTCACTACGACGAGAACGGCGACCTGCGCCTCATCGAGCAGGTGATGACCTGGGACGACTACGTTCGCCTGGCCTTCACCGAGATCCGGCTCGCCGGCGCCGGCTCACCGCAGGTGGCACGTCGCATCCACGCCGCCCTGAACGACCTGCTCACCGTCGCACCCGAGGATCGGCGCCCCGCGCTGGAGGTCCAACGCGACCTCCTCCTCGCTGCCGTCGAGCGCGCGTACCACGACGACCATGACATCGAAGTCGCCTCGGGCATCGACGGAAGCGGGATCGGTGCGTCCGGCAGCGAGCCCGCGAAGCCGTAACTGTTCGCCGTGCGCCGCTGTGCTGCACGGGGGCTGTGCTGCACAGTGAACGACGCGGACGGGCGGATGCCGCGGGAGACGGTGGATGCGGATGAGACGGCTGTTCGGGGTTCTGCGATTGCTCGCGGCGGCGGCGGCGATCGCGCTCCTCATCGGCGCGTGGTTCGCGTTCACTCGGCAGGCCGACCCCGACCGGGTCAACCTGGTGCGCGCCTGCGTCGTGTCGTACATGGCCACGACGTTCGTCGTCTACAACCTGCTGCTGCGCGACATCTCCCTCGACCAGGCCACGACGGTGCCGTGGTCGAACGAGATCCTGCACGTGTGGGCGCCGCTCTTCGTCGTGCTCGACTGGGTGCTCGCCCCCGGACGTCGCCACGTGCCGTGGGCGCGGCTCTGGACCATCGCGATCTTCCCGATCGCGTGGGCGGCGTACTCGATGGTCCGCGGCGCGGTCGTCGGGTGGTATCCCTACCCGTTCCTGAACCCGGCGCAGGAGGCGGGCTACCGGGGCGTCGCGCTCTACGTCATCGCGATCGCGGCGTTCATCCTGCTCGTCGGCGCCGGCATCATCGCGCTGAGCCGCACGCCGTGGCCGCACGAGCCCGCCGAGGTCGACGAGAGGGAGCGGGCCCTCGCGGCCTGAGCGATCTCAGCCGTTCGGCCGCGGTCGGCCGTGCAGCCCCGGTCAGCGACAGGGCTCGTTCCCGCGCAGCCAGCGGCCGACGCGCTCGCGCAGGGCGGCCGTCTGGGCGGCCGGCCCGTCGTCGCGGCCCGGCACGAGTTCCATGGGGGCGCCGAGTCCGCCGGCCCATCGCTCGGCCACCGGCACCGGGTGCACCGGGTCGCGCAAGGCGCCGACCACGAGCGAGCGGATGCCGCGTGCCGCGAGCTCCCCGAGCTGCGCGTCGGTTTCGAACGCGCGGTTGCGCGGGATCTCGACGAGCCGCATCGCCCGCCTCGCGGCATCCGGAGCCTGGAACTGGGCGAGGAGGGCACGGCCGCCGGCCGGTGACTCCGCTGCGATGCGCCGGTAGAGCGCCCGCTCCGCGAACTCGGCGACGCCGGCGGGCCCGGCGTCGACGAGGACCTGCCCGATCACCGGGAACGGCCGGAGGTGCTCGGGCAGCGACCGGTCGTCGAATGAGGGCCGCACGAAGACGGCGCGCGCGACCGGCAGGCGGCCGGCGAGCGCGATACGCAACGCGATCGCCGCGCCCATCGAGATGCCGATGATCGTCACCGGCTCCGATGTCGCGAGCACGCCTCGGCCGGCCTCCGCGATGACGACGGGCACCTGCGTGCACACCTCGGCGGCGAGCCGGTCGAGCTCGAAGTCGGCCGGTTCGCCGACGGCGAGGAACCCGCCGTGGGCGCGCACGTCTGGAGCGACGATGAGCTCGTCGGGGTCCGACACGTCTTCGACGACGGATTCGAAGAGGCCGAGGGGCTGGCGCCGGTCGGCGCCGAGCCCGTGCAGCAGCACGGTCGTCACGCGAGCGGACCCGGTCGGTAGAACGCCCTCGGCGACGGCTCCTCCGCCGAGGCACCGCTCGGCCGCAAGGCCGCCAGCAGCTCGTCGGCGAGTCGCACGAGAATCGCGATCTGGTCGTCGTCGCGGTTGACCCAGCGGCATCGGGGCTCGTCGGCGACCGGCCGGAAGTCGTCGTGCTGCTCCCACACCACGAGCGTGCGCTCGGCGCCGAGCACGTACTGCTGCCACCACACCTGGCGCAGGTAGCCGCGCGGGATGCCGCGCCACGGGCGCGAGGTCGTCTTGATCTCGCAGAGCTCGGGAGTGCCGTCGGCGGTGACGCGCAGGCCGTCGGGGGTTGCCAGATGACGGCGATCGGATGCCGCGTGGTAGAGCAGCGTCGACGGCTCGATGCCGTGCGTGCGAACCACCCACTCGGCGATCACGGGCTCGCGTGTGCGGCCGTGGTCGGTGAACCGGCTCCCCCCGAATCCGCGGGTGCCGTGCAGCTTCTCCCACGCCGCCGAGCGCACAGCGGCGCGGGATGAGAGCTTCGCGGCATCCGTCGCCGTGATCCCGCGGGAACGCTCGCGGATCCAGGCCACCCGGTCGTTCGAGTCCGCCACGATGCGGGCCTCGTGCGGATACCGTCTCGGCGTCGTCGTGACATGGACCGCCGTGGCAGCACCCTCGAGGTCGAAGAGGGCGAAGGGCGTATCGGGCACGGTTCGAGGGTACTCCCGGGCGCCGTCGCCGACGTGCTGACGAAGCCACTTCGACGACGTGTGTGCCCGCCGATCTGCGATCGAATATCACGATCAGGTAACGGTTCTCCCATTCTCATCCCATCGTGGGGGAGTGTCGAGGAAGTGCCCCCAAAACGGGGGTCGCGATTGTGCTCGAAGAGGAGAGATATCGTGCGAAGAAAAGCGTTGGCCTTGACCGGGCTGATTGCAGTGGCCGTTCTGATCCCGGCGACATCGGCCGTCGCCGCCATCGACGAAGTCAACACCAAGAGGCTGCGCGATGCGGTCACGGTGAACAGCATCCTGAAACACGAGCGCGTGTTCCAGCGGATCGCCAACAACAACGGCGGCACCCGAGCTTCCGGAACTCCCGGATTCGACGCCTCGGCCGCCTATGTCACCGACCAGCTCACGCGGGCCGGGTACGACGTGACGCAGCAGGAGTTCGAGTTCCCGTACTACGAGGAGACGGGGCCGTCGACGCTCAGCCAGGTGTCCCCGAATCCGGCGGACTACGAATCGGCGACCATGGAGTACTCCGGCAGCGGTGAGGTCACGGGCGAGCTCGTGCCGACCACCAACATCGTCATCCCCGCCACGCCGACGCCCAGTTCGACATCCGGATGCCTCCCGACCGACTTCGTGCCCGCGCCCGCCGAGCCGGCCGTGGCGCTCATCCAGCGCGGCGGCTGCACGTTCGAACAGAAGGTCGCCAACGCTGTGGCGGCAGGCTACGACGCAGCGGTCATCTTCAACGAGGGCAACCCGGGTCGCACCGAGCTGCTCTCGGGCGTGACGCTCGGCGGACCCGTCGACGTGCCCGTCGTCGGCATCAGCTATGCCGACGGTGTCGCCCTGTACGAGGCGACCCAGGCGGGGCCGGTGGTCGTCTCGATCGCGACCTCGACGGTCTCCGAGACGCGCACGACCGTCAACGTGCTCGCCGACTCCAAGAAGGGCGATCCGAACAAGGTCGTCGTCGTGGGGGCCCACCTCGACTCGGTGACCGCCGGGCCCGGGATCAATGACAACGGCAGCGGGTCGAGCGTCATCCTCGAAACGGCGATCCAGATGTCGAAGCTCGGCATCAAGCCGCGGCAGCAGCTGCGCTTCGCGTTCTGGGGCGCCGAGGAGAACGGCTTACTCGGGTCGACGTACTACGTCGACAACCTGAGCGACGACGGGTTGTCGACGATCTACGCGAACCTCAACTTCGACATGCTCGGGTCGACCAACTACGTGCGCTTCGTCTATGACGGCGACGGCTCGGCAGACCCCGAGGGTGAGGCCGGTCCTCCCGGATCGGCTCAGATCGAGTCGATCTTCACGGAATACTTCGCCGGACAGGGTCTCGCGAGCGACCCGACCGCGTTCGACGGACGATCCGACTACGGTCCCTTCATCGCCGCGGGCATTCCGGCCGGTGGTCTGTTCAGCGGCGCCGAGGGTCTGAAGACCGAGGAGCAGGCAGCCGTGTACGGCGGAACGGCAGGGGCTCCGTACGACCCCTGCTACCACCAGGCGTGCGACACGGTGAACAACCTGTCGACCGCCGCGCTCTTCGAGCTCGGTGACGCGGCGGCGCACTCCATCATGACGCTGGCGCGCACGCGTTCGGGCTTCTTCGAGGACGGCAGCCGCATGATGCGGAGTGCCGAAATCTCGGTGGAGGACTTCGAGTACTGGGGCAGCCACCTGGTCCGCTGAGCGGATCCGACGGGCCTGACGGCCCGGAGGCACTGACGGCCCGGACGGCGATGCGCCGTCCGGGCCGTTCCCGTGCCCGGGCGGCGATGGGCGCCGTCCGGGCCGTTCCCGTTGCTCGGTCGCGGGCGCCGCCGTCTGGCCAAGGCCGATGCCGCGTCACACTTGCGCGCGCGGAACGATGCCGCCCCTACCTGCACGCCCGTGCGGCTTACGCGGTCGGACGTGCTTCCGCAGGGCGATGTCGCGCGTCGAGCACCACGGGATTCAGTATCTCGGCGCGAGTTTTCGAGCGCATGCGTCTCGGCGTCTGTTCCGGATCAATGGTCGGCGGCGGAATGAGCCAGTACTCGGCACCGTCGCGCCGGATCTCCCACCCCTGGTTGTGATACCTCAGATGATCTCGTCTGCAGAGGAGGATGCCGTCGGCGAGATCGGTGCGCCCGCCGTCGCGAAGCCAGTGATCGATGTGGTGGGCCTCGGTCCACGAGGGCGGTCGATCGCAGCCGGGATCCATGCAGCCGCCGTCGCGCACCGCAAGGGCGATCTTCTGTGCCTTCGAGAAGAGCCGCTTCTCGCGTCCGAGATCAAGACACCGGCCCTCGTCGTCGAATCGCAGCGGGACGTGGCCTTCGCAGAGCGCTCGGTCGATCACCGTCAGCGGGACGGCGCCGTGGTGTCCTTCGAGAGCACCGAAGCCCATGCCGGTGCGAACGGCGTGGTCGTTGACGACCAGGCGTACGCCGGGTCGTACGTCATCGAGAATGCGGTCGGGGTCGACAGAAGCACCCGCACGCACGAGATGAACGAGACCTTCGGCGGCCTCACGTTGGCGTGTGGCCGGATCAGGAGCGAATCGCTCGTCGCGCACGGGACGATCACCGAATGCGCGCGGGCGTCGTGCGCTGCCGACTCGGCGCGGGTGCGCGAGCTGGTCGAAGACGCTCTTCATGAGCATGCCGTTCTCGGGTTCGAGTTCGAACTCGCCTCGAACCATGCCGTCGTCTTTCACCCAGAGCCGCCAGAACTGGCGTTGCCGCTGCACATCGTGGTGCTCGGCGACGCCCTCGAGATCGAGCCGGTCGCGAGCCGCTCGCGCCACGAACCGAGCTCGATCGGCATTCACCGATCGACATTCCTCGATGACGGCGGGGAGTGCGGCGGCGATCGCCTCGGGGGAGACGCGCCCGCTCGGTTCACCGAGGCCCGCGCGAATTGCCTGGACGGCGACGACGGACAGCACGCCCTGTTCGATGGCGTCGGCGAGGGCCGCATACCACGGCCGATCAACGGATGCGGATGCCTGTGCGCCGTCGTGATCATCGGAGCGCAGTACTGCCAGCTCATCGCTCGCCGTGGTCTCGGCGATCATCGTTCCGATCGCTGCGAGTGACCTGGCCTCGCGTTTCGATGTGCCGGTCGAGGCTTGGAGCATCGCCTCGGCACTCAGGTGCCCCTGCCGTTGCGCCAGCCCATGGCCGCCGCACTCCGGACGCGATCGATGCGCGATCTCGGCCGCGGAGAGCGCCGCCCAACGGGACAACTCGTGTTGCAGCGACGCGATTGCGTGCTGCAGGTCGACCACCTCGGCGTCGGCGAGTTGCCGGAACCGACCCGCCGTTGCATTCATGGCGGCGAGGCGCATCGTCATCTCGCTGATGAGCTCGGACGTTGTCGTCATGCTTCCAGTCTGGAGCGACCCACCGACATTCGAACAACACGCAAGATACCTCTCATCTGGGAGTTTCTCTGTGGAGAATCCACTTTGGACGCCGGCTGTGGAGGACAAGTCGTCGTCGCAGCCCTACTCGGGAATGCTCCAGAGGTACGCGGCACCATCCGGGTGGTACCCGGTGATCGCCCAGTCCACCGAGCGGCGGGGATGGCCCGAACGGGCCACGCCGACTGGCCGGAAGTCTCGATGCGCGCGGACGCCGTGCGGGCGTGGAATCGGGACGTCGGCGCCTTCCAGCCCGGCACGAACCAGGGGAGCAGCCATGTCCACCACCACCGCCACCGCGACCACCACCACCGACGTCGCAACCACGACCGACGCCGCCGAACGCCGAACCCGCGGCTCGATCGCGTTCGGCCGAGAACACGGCTTCTACCGCGTGCTGTTCGACGCCGGGCCTGTGGATGCCGCGACCTTCGCCCTGCTCGCAGGCGCAACCGAGCAGGCACAACCGAGCAGCACGCCCGCGCTTGGCTGGCCGAGCAGGTCGAAGCCGGCCTGCTTCGCACGGTGCGCGCGCCCGACGAGGCCCGCGAGGAGCTGCTGCTCCCCGGCGAATTCGTCCCGATCCTGCTCGGCGATGGAGATGGAGGGAACGGCGAACTGTCGGGCGCCCGAGCGCTCCTCGACGAGCACCGCGACGATCTCCCGAACGTGCTCGAAGGGCCTGCGGACGGAGTAGTCCGAGCATCCCTCGCCTTCTAGACTCGGCACGTGGATCTCGAGGACCACGTCGTCCGCTACGCGGAGCACGACGGGGCGTCCATCGCATGGTCGGCCGTCGGCCAGGGGCCGCCGCTCGTCGTCGGCGGCTGGTGGTCGAGCCACCTCGAGTTCGATTGGCGCAACGCGCGGTTCCGGAGATTCACGGAAGCGCTCGCTCACCATCGCACCGTCATCCGGTACGACCGGCCGGGCACGGGGGCGTCCGATCGAGATCACGCGCCCACGCGATCCCTGGAGGAAGAACTCGCCACTCTCGAGACACTCGTCGACAAGGCGGCGCTTGGCCGGATCTCGCTGTTCGGCGCCTCCTCGGGCGCTGGCGTGGCGTCGCTGTACGCGGCCCGCCATCCCGATCGCGTCGAGCGACTCGTGCTGTACGGCGCGTACGCACGCGGCGTCGACGTCGCACCGCCCGCCGCGCGCGAGGCCATGCTCTCCGTCATCGACCGGCACTGGGGTCTCGGGTCGCACGTGCTCGCCGACCTGTTCCTGCCCGACGCGACCGCCGACGAGAGAACCGAGTTCGTCGAGATCCAGCGGCACTCCGCCTCGCGCGAGGTCGCGTTCGCGTCGCTTCGGGCGGTGTACGACTCCGACTCCACCGGGCACCTCGGCGACGTGCTCGCACCGACGCTCGTGCTGCATCGGCGCGACGACCGGGCGATTCCGTTCGCACTCGGCAAGGATGTCGCCGGCCGCGTACGCAACGCCCGCTTCGTCGCGCTCGAAGGCCACGACCACTTCCCGTGGCGCGGCGACACCGACGCGGTCGTGCGCGAGACGCTCGCGTTCCTCGGCGCACCGGTCGAGGCCGCACCGGCGCAGCGTGCGGGCGGTACGGCCCACCTCACCGAACGCGAGCGCGAGGTGCTGCGACTCGTCGCACAGGGCCAGACCGATGCCCAGATCGCCGCGCACTTCGTGCTCTCCGCTCACACGGTTCACCGCCACATCGCGAACATCCGCACGAAGCTCGGCGTGCCGTCGCGCACGGCAGCGGCCGCGTGGGCACTGCGCAACGGGGTGATCTGAGAGCCTGCGGCATCGACCGGATGCCGCGGGGCGGTCGGTTGGCAGATTCCGCCCATCGACCAGCTCGATCTCGATCGAGACCAGACCGGATCCGATCCGAAGACTCACTCGGCTCCGAATCCCGGTCAGTCTTGTTGCCCGAACTTCGGAGGCTCGCCCGTGATACCCGTACCCGATGAATCCCGAATCCCGATCCGCCCCCGGCGATACAGCCGCTTCATTGCCGGCGTGCTCGCCGTGGCGGTCGCATGCGCTGTCGCCCCGGCCGTGCCCGCCGCTGCCGCGGACGACCGCGGATGGACGCGGCTGGCGCATCTCTCGCCCGACACGTCGGCCGTCGACATCCGGGTGACGGATGCCGGCGGGGCCCAGGTGCTTCGCCTGGATGATGTCGCCTACGGCGTCGTGTCGCCCTACGCAGCACTCCCGGCCGGACGCTACCGCGCCGTTCTCGTGCCGGCCGGGGAGCCCTCGTCGTCGGCGCCCGTGCTCGTCGCCGACCTTCGCATCGACTCGGGCGTCGCAGTCTCGGCCATCGTGCACGGCCTGAACTCCGACATCGAGGCGACCGTCATCACCGATGACCTCACACGGCCGCCGGCCGATCACGCCCGGATCCGTATCGTGCAGGCGTCTGCACGCGTTCCCGCCGTGGACGTCAGCACGAGCACGGGCGTCCAGGTCGCGTCGGCCCTCCACCGGGGCGAGGCGACGGCATACCTCGACGTTCCGCCGGGGCCGTGGACCCTGCACCTGACCGGCGGCGGCCAGGCCGCGTCGGTCGATGTCGTCGTCGCCGAAGCGACCGCGAGCACCCTGTTCGTCGTCGACACCGCCGACGGGGGTCTCGCGATGATCCCGGTGCTCGACAGCGCGGCGATCGCCGACGAGCCGACCGGCGGCCTCGGCACGGGCGGAGGCTGGCTCGCCGGTCGGACGGATCGGGCCCGGACGGATGGGCAGGTCGTCGAGCGTGCCGCACCACCCCGGCCCGCCCTGCTCCGGCTCAGGGTGCCGTGGTGACGAGACGCGGCCGCCACGTCACGCCGCGGCGGCTTCCGACGCGGGTCGCTGCCGTGGCGACCGGTGCCGTGATCGCGGCCGCCGTGCTGGTCGGAGCGATCATCTCGACGACGGCCGCCCCGCCCAGGAACACCATGACGAGCGACCCACCCGCGAACACGATGACCAGCGCCGTACCTGAAGACTCCGCCGGCGAGCTCGATCCGGGCGCCGTCGGCCGGCTGCAGGACCCCGAATCCGCACCTGCGCCGGCGACGGTGTCGGCGGATGCCATCCCGACCCGATTCGAGATCCCCGAGCTGGCCGTCAACACCGAACTGGAGGCACTCGCGACCGATCCGGCCGGTGAACTGCAGGCTCCCGTCGACTACGGACGCGCCGGCTGGTACGCCGCCGGTGTCGTTCCTGGCCGCGTCGGTCCGGCGATCATCGCCGGCCACGTCGACTCCGCGGTCGGTCCCGCCGTGTTCGCCCGGCTGGGCGAGCTCGACGTCGGCACCCGCGTGCTCGTCACCCTCTCGACCGGACAGGTGCTCGAGTTCGAGGTCTACGAGATCGGGCAGGCGGTCAAGACACGGTTCCCCTCCAGCGAGGTCTACGGCAGCGTGCCCACGGCCGAACTGCGCATCATCACGTGCGCCGGCCAGTTCGACGCCGCCGCCGGAGGCTACACCGACAACCTCATCCTCTACGCCGCGCTCGTCGGCTGATCACGAGCACGTCAGCGCGCAGCGAGCGCGTCGACGCCTTCGGGCGAGAGCACGTGCTGGATGGCGAGCATGCTCGCGCCGAGCACGCCCGCGTTCTCGGGGGCCGCCGACTGCACGACCTGGAGATGCGCGGTGGCCAGCGGCATCGATCGGGTGTAGACGATCTCGCGGATGCCGGCGATGAGCTGCTCGCCCGCCTGCGCCATCGACCCGCCGATCACGATGACCGACGGGTTCACGAGGCTCACGCAGGCGGTGAGGACCTCGCCGATGTCGCGCCCGGCCTGGCGGACCGCCTGGACCGCGGTGAGGTCGCCCCGCTTCACGAGATCGACGACGTCACGGCCCGTGACGGCGTCGAGCCCCCGTTCGCGCAATGCGCGGGCGATCGCGGGTCCCGAGGCGAGGGCCTCGAGACATCCCCGGTTGCCGCAGTGGCAGGCCGCTTCGGCGCCGCGGGCGACCTGCACGTGACCGATGTCACCCGCGATGCCCTGCGCGCCCCGCTGCAGGGCTCCTCCGGAGACGATGCCCGAGCCGATGCCGGTGGCGACCTTTACGAACATGAGGTGATCGGTCCGCGGCCAGGCGACCTGGCGCTCGCCGAGGGCCATGATGTTGACGTCGTTGTCGACGAGCACGGGCACCTCGAGGTGCTGCTGCACCCAGCCGGGCACGTCGAAGCGGTCCCAGCCGGGCATGATCGGCGGGTTAACCGGCCGCCCGGTGGCGTGCTCGACCGGACCGGGGACGCCGATGCCGATCGCCGCCAGGTCGGTGCGATCACGGCCGATCTCGGCCATCAGCGCACGTCCCGTCTCGACCAGCCAGCCCAGCACGCGGACAGGACCGTCGGCGATGTCGAGGGCCTCGCTGCGCTCGGCCAAAACGGTCCCGGCAAGGTCGGTGACGGCGAGCGATGCGTGCGACGCGCCGAAGTCTGCTGCCAGCACCACCCGTGCGGCGGGGTTGAGGGCGAACTGGGAAGGGGGGCGTCCGCCCGTCGAGACGGCGTCCGCGACGGGGGTGACCAGGCCAAGCTCCATGAGTTCGTCCACCCGGGCGGCGATGGTCGAGCGGGCGAGCCCGGTGGCTTGAGCGAGGGCGGATCGGGTACGCGGTGCGCCGTCGCGGAGGAACTGGAACAGCTCGCTCGCCCCGACGACGCCGAGCGCCGTGGAACGCGTGACTTCGACCATGGATCGAGTAAAGCACAAGACCTTCGACATCGGCCTCACGGCAAGACGAAATCATTCAGGCAACTTTTACCGAAGCGCTAGCAAAAGCCGTGGGATGTGTGCCACTATGTCCGACATGACAACGGACGTCAGCGTACTGCCCCGCACACTCCACGCGGCATTCATCGGCGGCGGCTTCATGGCCGCGGTGCACTCCCGGGCCGCCCGCGCGGCCGGAGCCGAGCTCGTGGGCGCCGCGTCCTCCTCTGCGGAGCGGGCGGCCGATGCCGCGGCACGGCTCGGGCTCGCCGGCTCCTTCGACTCGGTCGACGCCCTGCTCGCCGACCCGACGATCGACGTCGTCCACGTCTGCACGCCGAACGCCACCCACGCACCGATCGCCCGCGCCGCGCTCGAGGCAGGCAAGCACGTCGTCTGCGAGAAGCCGCTCGCGACCGGCGCCGCCGACGCCGCGGCGCTCACCGAGCTCGCCGCCGAACGCAGGCTCGTCGCATCCGTCCCCTTCGTCTACCGCTTCCACCCGATGGCGCGCGAGGCGAGGGCCCGCGTCGCATCCGGCGAGGTCGGCGCCCTCGTGAGCGTGCACGGCGCGTACCTGCAGGACTGGCTCGCGAACCCGGGTGACGACGACTGGCGCGTCGACACGGCGCTCGGCGGCCCGTCACGCGCATTCGCCGACATCGGCTCGCACCTCGTCGACCTGGTCGAGTTCGCCTCGGGCGACCGCATCGTGCGCCTCAGCGCCGCCGCCCGCACCGTGCACCCGAACCGTGCGAACCACGCGGACATCTCGACCGAAGACCTGGCCGCCGTCGTCGTCGAGCTCGCGAGCGGCGCGGTGGGCACCCTGCTGGTGTCGCAGGTCGCCCCCGGGCACAAGAACGCCCTCGTCATCGAGCTCTCGGGCGCCGACGCGACCGTGCGGTTCGAGCAGGAGCGGCCCGACCGGCTCTGGCTCGGTCGCGTGAACGGATCGCGGCTCGTCGATCGCGATCCCGCCGCCCTCGCGCCCGATGCCGCCCGGTTGTCGCGCGTTCCCGCGGGACATCCGATGGGCTATCAGGACGCCTTCAACGCGTTCGTCGCCGACAGCTATGCCGCGATCAGGGGCGAGGCGCCCGACGGGCTGCCGACCTTCGCCGACGGGCTGCGTGCGGTTCGGGTGACCGATGCCGTCCTCGCCTCGGCGGCATCACGAGACTGGGTGGAGGTGCCCGCATGACCGAGCCGATCCTCGTCGCCGAGGGACTCGAGAAGTCCTTCTTCGGCGTTCAGGTGCTCCGGGGCGTCGGACTGACGTTGTACCCCGGCCAGGTGCACGGCCTCATCGGCGAGAACGGCGCCGGCAAGTCGACGTTCATGAAGATCCTCGCGGGCGTGTACGAGCGCGACGCCGGCACGATCCGTCTGGCCGGCGAGGAGGTGGACTTCCAGCACCCCGTGCAGGCCGCCCGGGCGGGGCTCGCGACGGTGTTCCAGGAGTTCAATCTCCTCCCCGAGCGCACCGTCGCCGAGAACGTCTTCGTCGGGCGCGAACCGAAGCGCGGCGGATTCGTCGACCGCAAGGGGATGGTGCGCAGGACCCGTGAGCTGCTCGCCGACCTCGGCATCGATTCGATCGAGGCGGATGCCCCGGTGCGGAGCCTCACCGTGGCCGAGCAGCAGATCGTGGAGATCGTGAAGGCGCTCTCGACCGACGCGCGGGTGATCCAGATGGACGAGCCGACGGCGGCCCTGGCCGACCACGAGGTGGAGCTCCTCTACGCGATCGTCCGGCGGCTGAAGGAGCGCGGCGTCGCGATCATCTACGTGTCGCACCGCCTCAAGGAGATCTTCGACCTCTGCGACACCATCACGGTGCTGAAGGACGGCGCGCTCGTCTCCACCGGGCCGGCGGCCGAGCTCGACACCGACGAGCTGGTGCGCCGCATGGTCGGCCGGCCGATCGAGGCGTACTATCCCGACCCCGAGCCCGGCACCGTGCTCGGCGAACCGCGCCTGGTGCTCCGCGGAGTGGGCAACGCCTATGTGGACGGCGTCGACCTCGAGCTGCGCGCCGGCGAGATCGTCGGCATCGCAGGCCTGCAGGGATCGGGCCGCACCGAGCTCGTCGAGGGCGTGTTCGGCGTCACGCCGTTCACGCGCGGCCGGATGCTGCTCGACGGCGCCGAGGTCACCATCACGAGTGCGAGGCGGGCGGTGCGGAAGGGCTTCGCCCTCATCACCGAGGACCGCAAGGCCCAGGGCCTCGCGCTCAACCAGTCGATCCTCGACAACGCGCTGCTCGTGATCCGTTCCGTGTTCTCCCGCCGCACCCGGAGCGTGCGACGGGACCTCCCGGGCGTGCTGTCCAGTCTCGAGGTGGTCTCCCGCGGTGTCGACCAAGAGGTGCAGTACCTCTCCGGCGGCAACCAGCAGAAGATCGTGCTCGCGAAGTGGCTGGCGACGAAACCGCGCGTCGTCCTGCTCGACGAGCCCACCCGCGGCATCGACGTCGGCGCGAAGGTCGCCGTCTACCGGCTCATGCGCCGCCTGGCGAAGGAAGGGGTTGCGATCCTCATGATCTCCTCGGAACTGCCCGAGGTCATCGGCATGTCCGACCGCATCGTCGTCATGCACGACGGCCGCGCGTCGGCCGAGCTGCCGGCGCGCAGCGACGAGGCCACCATCCTCACCGCCGCAACCGGCGCGGTCTCGGCCATCGACCTCGTGGGAGGTGCGGAATGAGCACCATCGCCCCGGCCGGGCAGGGTCGCCGCCGCCGGCAGCTCGACGCCACCTTCATCGTCGGCATCGCACTGGTCGTGGTCATCGTCGTGGGCGCGATCCTCGTCTCCACCGTCGGCCGCAACTTCTTCAGCCCGGGCAACATCCGCGACATCCTCACCGGGATGAGCGTGCTGGGCTTCGTCGCGATCGGCCAGACGCTCGTGATCCTGTGCGCGTCGCTGGATCTCTCCGTTCCCTACGTGGTCAGCCTCTCGAGCCTGATCGCCGCCGACCTGATGGCTGGGAACCCGGCGAACATCCCGTTCGCGGTGTTCGTCACCCTCGCCGTCGCGGCCGTGATCGGCCTCGCGAACGGGCTGATCGTCACCAAGCTCAAGGTCAACGGCTTCATCGCCACGCTGGGCACCGGACTCATCATCAAGGGCTACCTCGACTCGACCTACAAGGGCACGAGCGGCGACGTCCCGTGGGAGTTCCAGCTGATCGGCGCCACGGGACTCGGCCCGATCCCGGTCTCGACGCTCCTCATGCTCGCAGTGGCGCTGCTCGCCGCGCTGTTCCTCTCGCGAACCCGCACCGGACACCAGATGTTCGCAGTCGGCGGCAGCGAGCAGGTCGCCCGCCTGTCCGGCATCCGCACCGCCCGGCCGCTCATCGCCGCGCACATGCTCTGCTCGATCGCCGCGGCGCTCGCCGGCCTGCTCCTCGCCAGCCGGCTCGGCGTCGGCAGCCCGACCGTCGGCACGCAGGGCGGCTACGACCTGCTGTCGATCGCCGCGGTCGTGCTCGGCGGAACCCTGCTGATGGGGGGCCGCGGTTCGATCTGGGGCACGATCGGCGGTGTCGCGATCTTCGCCGTCATGGACAGCGTGATGAGCGTCATGCAGGTGAACCCGTTCCTCAAGGACGTGGTGCGAGGCGTCGTCATCGTCGCGGCCGTCGCGATCTACACGAGTCGCAACCTCGATCGACGCCGCCCCCGCTTCGGCCCGGGCGGGTCCGTCGCGGCGATCACCGATGCGCGCGCCGCCGAGACGCACTCGATCACGAAGGAAGGAGCGAAGCGATGACCACCGTCACGGATGCCGCGCCCACGACGGGTGAACGGATCGCCGCCTTCGGGCGCAACCTCATCAGCCCGCGCGGGGCCGTGTTCCTCCTGCTCGCGGTGCTGCTGGTCGCGATCACGATCTTCAACCCCTCATTCGCCGAACCGGGCCAGCTCATCCGCTTCATCCAGCGGGTGGCACCGGTCGCGATCGTCGCGATCGGCCAGTACTTCGTCATCGTCGGCGGCGAGTTCGACCTGTCGATGGGGTCGGTCGTGACCGCCCAGGTGGTCATCGCCGGCAACCTCATCGGCGAGGACGACGCGAAGTCGATCCCGGTGCTGCTGCTGATGCTCGTCTTCGGCGCGTTCATCGGGCTGGTCAACGGCCTGATCGTCTCGTTCCTGAAGGTGCCGAGCTTCATCGTCACCCTCGGCATGATGCTCGCCCTGCTCGGCGGGGTGCTCTACTGGACCGGCGGCGCCGCCACCGGCAACCCCGCCGACAGCTTCAGGGAGATCGGGAGGGGCGGCATCCGCGACCTCCCGGTCATCGAGATCCTGCCGTGGTCGGTCGTCGTGCTCGCCGCTGTCCTCGCCTTCGCGATCTGGTTCTCGCGCCGGCCGTTCGGCCGCACGATCATCGCGCTCGGCGACAACGCGACGACCACCGGATTCGCGGGGGCGCG
Organism: Agromyces sp. NPDC058484; assembly: GCF_042720415.1. Lineage (NCBI taxonomy): Bacteria > Bacillati > Actinomycetota > Actinomycetes > Micrococcales > Microbacteriaceae > Agromyces > Agromyces sp. NPDC058484. The sequence continues at coordinate 154,814 of NZ_JBHXMP010000005.1, forward strand.
CACCTGGTGGGTGAAGACCTCGACCTTCATCATCTCGTCGCTCTCGGCCACGGTCGCCGGGGTGCTGCTCGTCGGCTACGCCGGCGTGCACCCCAGCGTCGGCCGGGGGTACGAGTTCATCGCGATCACCGCGGTCGTGCTCGGCGGCGTCGTGCTCGGCGGCGGGCGCGGCTGGGTGGTCGCCGCGGCGGCGGGCGCGTTCGCGCTCGAGGCGCTGTTCACGCTGCTGAACTTCGCCGGCATCCCGTCGACCTGGCGCGACGCCGTCCAGGGCGTGATCATCATCCTCGCCGTCGCCTACGCGGCCACGACCTTCCGGGCACGCCGGAAGGGCCACGCACTCGAGGCGCCCGCGGTGCATCCGTCACCTGATGCATCCCAGACTTCGCCCGATACGGCGAACCAGACTTCGCCCGAGACGGCGAACCAGACTTCGCCCGCACCCGGAGCGAAGGAGCCGGATGACCCGTCATCCGCTCGTCCTGCACCCATTCCCTCGTCGCAGAGGGCTGACAACGAAACCAAGGGAGGTTCGTGATGCGACGCAAGTTCACAGTGGCATCCGCCATGGTCGGCGCTCTCGCGCTGATGACGCTCGCCGGTTGTACGACCGATCCGAACGTGGCCGGTCCGGCCGCAGAGGCGGAGGCCACCGAGGAGGCGGTCGAGTGGTTCGACCAGGCGCTCTTCGACAAGCAGGACGCCGAGCGCGACGTCGTGCCCGAGGGCCCCGAAGGCCAGCCGTGGCTCCAGTACATCAACGCGGAGATGGTGGACACGGCATCGTTCGCCAGCCCCGGCGCCAAGAAGGCGTGCTTCGCCAACGCCTCGATCTCCAACCCGTGGCGGCAGACGGGCTGGATCACCATGAACCAGCAGCTGAAGGTGCTCCAGGAGGCCGGGGCGATCTCGGAGATGGAGACCCGCGACGCGCAGGACTCCGATGACACGCAGATCGCCGACATCGACTACTTCATCAACGAGGGCAACTGCGACGTCTTCATCATCTCGCCGAACTCCACCGCCGCGATGACGCCGGCCGTCGAGCGCGCGTGCGACACCGGCAAGCCGGTGATCGTGTTCGACCGCGGCGTGCAGACCGACTGCCCCGTGACCTTCATCCACCCGATCGGCGGCTTCGCCTGGGGCATCGACACCGCTGAGTTCCTGATCGACAACCTCGAAGAGGGCGACAAGGTCGTGGCGCTGCGCATCCTGGCGGGCGTCGACGTGCTCGAGCAGCGCTGGGCCGCGGCCGAGAAGCTGTTCGACGAGGCGGGCATCGAGGCGGTCGACTACTTCACCGGTGCCGACCCCGCCGAGATCAAGAAGATCATCTCCGACGAGCTCGCCAAGGGCGACGTCAAGGGTGTCTGGATGGACGCCGGTGACGGTGCGGTGGCAGCCATCGAGGCGTTCGAGGACGCCGGCGCCGACTACCCGGTGATGACGGGCGAAGACGAGATGAGCTTCCTCCGCAAGTGGAAGGAGACGGGGCTCACGGGTCTCGCACCGGTGTACTCCAACTTCCAGTGGCGCACCCCGCTCCTCGCCGTGCAGAAGATCTTCGCCGGCGAAGAGGTGCCGAAGGAGTGGGTGCTCCCGCAGGAGCCGATCACCGCTGAGGAGGTCGACGAGTACCTCGCGCTGAACGAGAACATGCCCGACGGCCACTACGCGAAGTTCGGCGGCGAGGACCTGCCCGGGTACCCGCAGGTCTGGGAAGAACGCGTGATGCCGTAACGACGCACCACCCGCACGGTCGGGCGGCGGCCGGGCTCCGGCCCGCCGCCCGGCCGCTCGTCTTGGACAAGGAGAATCGCATGCGCCGCACGATCGGTGTGAACACCTGGGTCTGGACCTCGCCGCTGGACGACCGTTCACTGGCCGCGATCGCCGCGAAGGCGGCCGGCATGGGCTTCGGGTCCATCGAGCTGCCGGTCGAGCAGGAGGGGGACTGGTCGCCGGATGCCGCGGCCGACGTGCTCGCCGAGCACGGACTGCTTCCCGTGGTGATCGGAGCGATGGGGCCCGGCCGCAACCTGGTGGCTGCCCCCGGCTCGGAGGTGGTAGCGACGCAGAACTACCTCGTGCACTGCGTGAAGGTCGCGGAGCGCCTCGGCGCCGGCGTCGTGGCCGGCCCGTTCACCGCGTCGACCGGCCGCACGTGGCGGATGGACGACGCGGAACGCACCGCACGGTACGAGGAGCTGCGGACGAGTCTCGCGCCCGTCGTGCGGCAGGCGGCCGAGCGCGGCATCCGTCTCGCGATCGAGCCGTTGAACCGCTACGAGACCAGCCTCGTGAACACCGTCGACCAGGCGCTCGAGGCACTGGGGCCGCTCCTCGGCCCGGGACTCGGGCTCGCGCTCGACAGCTACCACCTGAACATCGAGGAGAAGGACATCGGCGCGGCGATCCGCACGGCGGGGGAGCACATCGCCTACGTGCAGGTGTGCGGCAACGACCGGGGCGCCGTCGGCGACGACCACATCGACTGGCCGGCGTTCCTCGACGCGCTCGACGACGCCGGTTACGCCGGGCCGCTCGGCCTCGAGAGCTTCACGGGCGAGAACGCCACGATCGCGGTCGCCGCGTCGGTGTGGCGCCCGCTCGCCGCATCGCAGGACGAACTCGCGGAGCGGAGCATCCGGTATCTCGACGGAGTCCAGGACGAGCGGGACGCGCGCTGACCCGCCGGCGGCCGCCCTGCCTCCGGCCCGAGGACACGATTTCTCATCAGACCAGCAGGATTCTGCAGGTGCGCCCGCGGCATACTGACGTCGAGCCACAGATCTACGCCACAGACTTACTACTTTTGCTTGACAATCGCTAAAACTCGCCAATATCTTCAGACCGGACTCACTGTGCACGCAGCCGTGCGCACGTGCGGGTCCCGGCATCGGTCACCAACGGAGGTCTCATGCGCATCACAATCCATCGGGCGGTCGCCCGGATGGTCGCCGCCCTGCTCGCGGCGCTTCTCGCCATCGGCGTCGTCGTCGGCGTCGCCGCACCGGCACAGGCGCATGACGGCGCTCACGTGCTCATCTTCACCAAGACGACGCAGTTCCGGCACACGGACGCGATCGACAAGGGCACGCCGCTCATCACCGCCGCCCTCGAGGCCGAGGGGATGGAGGTGACGCACACCGAGGACTCGACGAAGTTCAACGACACCGACCTCGCCGGGTACGACGCCATCATCATGTTCCAGGCCTCGGGCGACCCGTGGAACGCCGACCAGAGGGCAGCCCTCGAGCGCTACCAGCAGGCCGGCGGCGGCATCGTCGCCATCCACAACGCCACCGACATGCGCGGGAACTACCCATGGTGGGACAACCTGGTCGGTTCGCTGATGCCCGGCCACGCCGCAACCGGAACCGACCCGGGTCAGCCGGGCGTCGTACGCATCGAGGACGACACGCACCCGTCGACCGAGCACTTCGACGAGAGCCGCTGGCAGCGGTCCGACGAGTGGTACAACTTCTCCAACAACGTTCGCGGCACCGCGCATGTGCTCGCCTCGATGGATGAGTCGACCTACGCGCCCGGCAGCAACGCGATGGGCTACGACCACCCGATCTCCTGGTGCAAGCCCTACGACGGCGGCCGCGCGTGGGCGACCGCGATGGGCCACTTCGGCTCGCACTACCAGGACGAGAAGTTCATGAAGCACATCGTCGGCGGCGTGAAGTACGCGGCCGGCGTCGAGGAGGGCGACTGCGGCGGAACCGTCTGGGACAGCTTCGAGAAGGTCGCGCTCGACCAGAACTCGTCGGCTCCGTTCGCGATGGACATCGCCGACGACGGTCGCGTCTTCTACACCGAGCTCGTCCGCGGCCAGGTGCGCGTGTGGGACCCGGCGACCGACAACGTCACCACGGCGCTCGAGCTCGACGTGTACTCGGGCGGCGAGGACGGCCTGCTCGGCATCGCCCTCGACCCCGGCTTCACGCAGAACGGCCGGCTGTACCTCTACCGTTCGCCCGATGCCGCAGACAACAGCGATCCGTCGAGCTTCAAGAGCCGCGTCTCGCGGTTCACGATGGTGAACGGCGTCATCGACCCGGCATCCGAGGAGCTCATCATCGAGGTCCCGGCACGCCGGCTGCCCGATGAGCCCGGCCACACCGGCGGCGGCCTCGACTTCGATGCGCAGGGCAACCTCTACCTCGGCGTGGGCGACGACGTGAACCCGCACTCCGAGCCCTCGGGCGGCTACGCTCCGCTGTCGACCCGGCCGAACACCTTCCACGATGCGCGGGCGACGTCGGCGAACACGAACGACCTGCGCGGCAAGCTGCTGCGCATCACCCCGAAGGCCGACGGCCCCGGCTACACGATTCCCGAAGGCAACCTGTTCCCCGAGTCGGCCGACACCGGGAACAAGACGCTGCCCGAGATCTACGCCATGGGCTTCCGCAACCCGTTCCGATTCTCGGTCGACCAGGCGACGGGCGCGATCAGCCTCGCCGACTACTCGCCCGACAACGGCAACGACGCACCCGCGACCCGCGGCCCCGCCGGCATCGCCGAGTGGAACTACATCACCTCGCCCGGCAACTACGGCTGGCCGCTCTGCATGGGCGACAACGAGCCGTTCCGTGATGTCGACTACACCACGAACCCGGTGACGGTCGGCGGCTTCTTCGACTGCGCCAACCCGGTCAACGACTCGCCGCGCAACACCGGCCTCACCGAGCTGCCGGCCGCTCGCGCAGCCGACATGTGGTACGGCTACAATCGCTCGTCGGTCCCCGGGATCATCCCGCAGGGCGGCGGCCTCGCCCCCATGGGCGGCCCGGTCTACAACTACGACGCGAACCTCGAGTCCGACACGAAGTTCCCCGCCTCGTACGACGGCAAGCCCTTCTTCTACGAGTGGGCGCGCAACAAGATGTACTCGATCCAGCTGAAGAACCCCGCAGCATCCAGCGGCACGCAGGTCGAGAAGGTCAACGCGTTCCTGCCGCAGGAGCAGTTCCTGGCGCCCATCGACTCGAAGTTCGGTCCCGACGGATCGCTCTACGTGCTCGATTGGGGCGGCGGGTTCGGGCGCGACAACCCCAACTCGGGACTGCACCGCATCGACTACATCTCGGGCTCCCGCTCGCCGATGGCGAAGATCACGACCGACCAGGAGTCCGGTCCGGCACCGCTGACCGTCGCCTTCGACGGCTCCGCGTCGACCGACCCCGAGGCCGCGCCGCTGGCCTACGCCTGGGACTTCGACGCCGACGGCACCGTCGACGCGACGACTCCGCAGGCCTCGTACACCTATGAGACCGAGGGCGTCTTCGACGCTCGTCTCACGGTGACGGATCCCGACGGCAAGACCGGCACGACGACGACGCCCATCACCGTGGGCAACACCCGTCCGACCGTCGCATTCGACCTGCCCCCGAACGGCTCGTTCTTCGACTTCGGCGACGACCTCTCCTGGGATGTCGCGGTGACCGACCCCGAGGACGGCGAGGTCTCCGGCGGCGACGTCATCATCCAGCCCGCCCTCGGCCATGACGAGCACGCCCACCCGACGACGCCGATGAGCGGCTTCACCGGCACCACCCAGACGAGCCTCGGCGGTCACGCGCCCGATGAGGACATCTTCTTCGCGATCGACGCGCGGTACACCGACGGCGGCGGCGCAGGCGGAGAGAACCCCCTCACCGGTTCGCAGACGACGCTCGTCTACCCGAAGGTGAAGCAGGCGGAGTTCTTCGACTCCGCCGAGGGCATGACCCTCGCGCCCAGCCGCGACGTCGAGGGCATCGACAACGACAAGGTGATAGTGGGCGACGACGGCGCGTGGGCGCACTTCGAGCCGGTGAACTTCTACCGCATCGACCAGCTCGCGCTGCGCGTGTCCGCCCTTTCCGAGGGAACGAGCATCGAGCTCCGCAAGGGCGCCGCCGACGGCGAGCTGCTCGCGACCGCCGCCGTTCCGGCGACCGGAGCGACGCGATTCGCAGATGTCGCGGTCGACACGAGTGCGTTCCCGGCAGAGACGATGGACCTCTACGTCGTCTTCCGCGGTGGGCAGGTCAAGCTCAACTTCCTCGAGGCGATCGGCCAGGGCTCGTCGCCCGCGACGACGCCGACGGTGGCCATCACGGCGCCCGCACAGGACGTGGAGCTCGAGCCCGGTCAGGACGTCACCATCGAGGCGACGGCCGCGGACACGGGAAGCGAGGTCTCGAAGGTCGAGTTCTTCGTCGACGGTGAGTCCATCGGAACGGACGAGACCGCGCCCTACTCCACGACGTGGGCACAGCCCGAGGAGGGACTGTACGAGCTGACCGCTGTCGCGACGAACGCCGACGGGAAGTCGAAGACCTCCCGCATCGTGCTCGCCCAGGTCGGTGAGCTGTTCGGCGACCTCGTGCCGTTCACCAACGCCGACGGCACGTTCGAGCGCATCGGTGACGGAAAGTTCCGCATCAACGGCGCCGGCGCCGATACCTGGCAGGGCGTCGACCAGTACTCGACGCTCTACGCGCCCGCGGGAGGGGATGACAACTGGGAGGCGGTCGTGAAGATCGACGCCCAGGAGAACACCAACGGCGCAGCCAAGGCGGGCATCATCGTGCGCAACGACCTCACGCTGCCCGGTACTTCGCCGGGCTACGCGATGGTCGGCATCCGCCCGAGCGGCGGCGTGGAGTTCCTCGCCGACCCCGACGGCAACGGACAGCTGAACACGTCGGTCCAGGGCGGCACGACGAGCTACCCGACCTGGGTGAAGCTGAAGCGCGACGCATCCGGGTACGCGGCGTTCTTCTCGAAGAACGGCACGTCGTGGACGCAGGTCGGCGGAGCGGTCACGCTCACCGGTGCGGCGACGACCCAGGACGTGGGCATGTTCATGGTGTCGCACGCCGCAGCCGAGGGCACAGTCGACTTCGCGGACTTCGCGATCGACACCGACCCCTCGGGGCCGCAGCCTGTCACACCGTCCGAACCGCTGGTGTGCCCGGCCGGACCGCTCTCCGACGAGTTCGACGCACCCGCGCTGGCTCCGTCGTGGGCGCTGCGCTCCGACCCGGCGAAGCCGATCACCCAGTCGGGCGGAAGCCTGAACTTGCCGGTGGCCACGGGCGACATCAACGAGGCCGCGACCGGTCCGGTGAGCTTCGCGGGCAAGCCGCTGCCCGCCGGCGCCTGGGAGGCGACCACGAAGATCACGCTCGCGCACACGTCGCACTGGCAGTGGGCCGGACTCGTCGTGCACCAGAACGACAACGAGTACAACAAGCTCGCGTTCGTGCGCAACCAGGGCGGTGGTCGGTTCATCGAGTTCCAGAGCGAGACCGGAGGCGTCCGGACGACGCCGGCCGCCCCGGCGCTGCCGGCGGACTTCTCGTCGACCATCCACCTCAAGCTGACGAGCAACGGCACGGTGCTGACGGGCGCGTACTCGGCCGACGGCCAGACGTGGACGGCGCTCACCGGGCAGCTGCAGCTCAAGCAGAACGCGCGCATCGGCGTGATAGCGGCCGGTGACCTGGGCACCACCCCGGTCACCGCCAAGGTGGACTGGTTCCGCTTCAGCCCCGAGCCCGCGCCCGGAGAGCCCGTCGTGCCGAACGACGAGTTCGACGGCACGGCACTCGACGGCTGCCGCTGGGCGCAGAGCGTGCGCTACGACTCGAACAACGCGAAGGTCGCCGACGGACACCTGAAGATCACGACCCAGCCGGGCGACATCAACGGCGCGAACCCCGTCTCGCCGCGCAACTTCATCCTCACCGAGGCGCCCGAGGGCGACTGGGTGGCGACGACGAAGTTCAAGGCACCGCTCGAGCACCGCTGGCAGCTCGCCGGCCTGCTGATGTGGGCCGACGACGACAACTACGTCAAGGCGGATGTCGTGGCCACCAACAACCCCGGCGCCGCACTCGATCTCAAGGCCGAGATGGCCGGCGAGGCGAACGGCGCGGGCTTCGGCAGCCGCAACATCGACATCGCCGAAACCAGCGAGAGCGGGTACTGGTACGTCCGGGTCACGAAGACCGGCGACCAGTACACCTCGGAGGTGAGCGACGGCGGCGTGAACTGGACCCCGATCGGCACGTCGGCGATCACCTTCGACACGCCGCTGCGCGGACTCGGCCTGATGGCCATCGGCCCGCAGCAGGAGGCTCCGGCCGTGGTCGAGTTCGACTACTTCCACCTGGAGGGCGCAACCGTCGATCCTCAGATCACCCTGAGCTCGGAATCGGTTGACGCCGGTGCGGCCCTCACGGTGTCGCTGAGCGACGGAGTGGCCGACGCCGAGTACGTCGTCGAGCTGGTCGGCGAGGCGGGCGCGGTCGTGCTCGGCACGCTGACGGCGGGAGCCGATGGTGTCGGGCAGGCCGAGGTCCAGGTCCCGGCCGACACGGCGGCGGGTGCGTACACCGTCACGGTGACGTCGGGTGACAGCTCGGCCTCTGCTCCGCTCTCGGTGACGGCCGCGCCGCCCGCCCTCGCGGTCGATGTGGTCGCGGAGACGCGTTGCATCGGGTCGAAGACGTACGTGACCGTGAAGGCGACCAACCGAGAGAGCGAGCCGATCTCGGTGAAGGTGACGACCGCCTACGGCGAGAAGTCGTTCGCCTCGGTGGCCGCCGGCAAGAACGCCGTGGCCACGTTCAACTCCCGTGCGGCGAGCGTGCCGGCGGGTGAGGTCACCGTGGAGGCGACCCGCCTCTCCGACGGCGCGGCCATCTCCCGCGTCGCGCAGTACGACGCCCGCACCTGCGGCTGATCGCGCGATCCCGCAATGAATCAACCCCCGAATCCGAGAATGAGGAATCAATGATGAGGACACAGAGAAGCACCACCCCTGCCGCGTTGCGGGTGACCGCTGCCGCGTTCGGCGCGCTCATGCTGACCGCGGCCGGTGCCGCGGCGGCGAACGCGGCCGACCCGGTCGGGCACGGCAACGACGCGGTCGACGTGAACGTCGCGATCTCGGAGCTGACCGAGCCGGGCGTGCTCGCGATGAGCGTCGCCGGCGACGCGGTCAGCCTGACCGAGGGCACCTCGGCCGACCCGCTGCTGCGCGAGTTCACGGGAACGCTGCCCACGGTCACGGTCACCGACACCCGCACCGCCGAGGAGATCCCCGACGGCGCCGCCTGGTACGTGCTGGGCTCCGCGAGCCAGTTCACCGACGACGCCGGGCAGGCGCCGATCTCGGCCGGGCACCTCGGCTGGAAGCCGGCCCTGATCGACGGCGGCGACTCCGGTCTCGTGGCCGAGGGCGGCGAGGTCGTCACCGTCGTCGACGATCCGACCACGCCGCCGACCGCGCCGCCGAACAACGTCGGCCTGGTCGACCAGGAGCTGCTCGCGATGGCGTTCGACTCCGAGGACGTCGCCAGCGAAGGCTCCTGGACCGCGAACGCGAACCTGTTCCTGCGCACCCCCAGCACCACCGCCGCAGGCAACTACACTTCGACACTGACCCTGTCACTGTTCGAGTGATCAGCGACGAACGGGCCCCGGTTCTTCGGAACCGGGGCCCGTTCGTGTGCGTGCGCAGCGGCCGGATGCCGCGACCGCCCTATCGCGCCGGAGCCCCGACGACCATCGCCTCGACGTTCTCGGGCGAGAGCGCGTGATGGATCGCCAGCATGCAGGCGCCGAGCACCGCGGCATCCGACCCGGACTTCGACTGCGTGATCTGCAGGTACTCGGTCGCGAGCGGCATCGATCGCGTGTAGACGATCTCTCGCACGCCGGCGATGAGGTGCTCGCCCGCCTGGGCGAGGTTGCCCCCGATGACGATCACCGACGGGTTGATCAGGCTCACGCAGGTGGTGAGCACCTCGCCGATGTCGCGACCGGCCTGGCGCACCGCCTGGATCGCGTCGATGTTGCCTCGCTTCACGAGGTCGACGACGTCTTGGCTCGACTCCGCCTCGAGTCCGGTCTCCCGCAGCTCGCGCGCGATGGCGGGACCCGAGGCGAGCGCCTCGAGGCATCCGCGATTTCCGCAGGTGCAGGGCACGTCGGCGCCGCGGGCGACGTAGACGTGCCCGATGTCGCCGGCGGTGCCCTGGGCGCCGCGCTGCAGGATGCCGCCCGAGATGACGCCGGAGCCGATGCCGGTGGCGACCTTCACGAACATGAGGTGGTCGACCTCGGGCCACGAGAGCTCGCGCTCGCCGAGCGCCGAGATGTTCACGTCGTTGTCGACGAGCACGGGTGCGTCGAAGACGTCGCTGAACCAGCCCGGCACGTCGAAGCGGTCCCAGCCGGGCATGATCGGCGGGTTGATGGGCCGTCCGGTGCGGTGCTCGACCGGTCCGGGGAGGCCGATGCCGATCGCGAGGAGGTCGCCCGGCCCACGGCCGACGCGCTCCATGAGCGCTCGCGCCGCGGTGGACACCCAGCCGAGCACCGCCTCGGGCCCCTCGGACACCTGGATGCGGTCGTCGCTCTCGCCGAGGATCCGGCCGGTGAGGTCGCTCACGGCGATGCGCACGTGTGAGGCGCCGACATCGACGCCGAGCACCACGCGCTCGCTGGCGGTGATGGCGAACTGGCTCGACGGGCGCCCGCCGGTGGAGACGGCGTCGCCCACGGGGCCGACCAGGCCGAGGTTCATGAGCGCGTCGATGCGGAGGGCGACCGTCGATCGCGCGAGCCCGGTCATCGCCGAGAGCTCGGTGCGCGTGCGAGGCTGCCCATCTCGCAGGATCTGGAAGAGGTCGCTCGCGACCGATGATCCGAGCGCGGTGACATGGGCATCATCGCCCTGCGGGCTTACGTCGTTCATAGTCGTATCTTGTCACGACCTTGGTGAAAGATCGAGTAGTGAAGTCGGATGTCGCGTGAGTTCCGCGAGGCCGGGTGCCGCCAGGAGCCCGCGCCGACGGAACTCCTCTGCCTGCAGCACGCTCCACGGACTGAGCAGGAACGGCGCCTGCGCGGCGACGTCGAGGAACGACGACGGCGCCACCCATGCCCACTCGAGCACTTCGCCGGGGTCGGGAGCGAGCGTGGTCGGCAGGTCGGCGAAGTACACCGGGCACACCTCGTGCTCGACGATTCCATCGGCAGCCACGGCGCGATACCTGAAGTCGGGCAGCACGAGCCGCACGTCGTGCGGCTCGACCCCGAGCTCGCTCCCCACCCGTCGCCGCACCGCGAGCTCGGGATCCTCGCCGGGCGCGGGATGCCCGCAGCACGCGTTGGTCCAGACCCCGGGCCAGGTGCGCTTGGCGAGCGAACGGCGGGTCAGCAGCATCCGCCCGTCGGCTGCGAAGCCGTAGCACGAGAAGGCGAGGTGGAGGGGGGTGTCGGTGTTGTGCACCAGCGCCTTCTCGGTGACGCCGATCGGGGCACCGGTGTCGTCGAGCAGCACGACCTGCTCGATGCCGGCCTCGACCTCGTGGCCGGCCTCGACCCCGTGGTCGGCCTCTATCTCGTGGTCGGCCTCGGCGCCGGGCCGCGTGCTCACGACGCGACCGTCGCTCCGGGCACCTGCGCCGCCTGCAGCACGAGATCGCGCACGCGGGCGGCGGGCACCGTCTCGGCCGCCGCCTCCCAGAAGGGCAGCGTGGCGTCGGAGCAGAGGAGGAGCGGGGTGTCGGCCGACGACTCGGGCAACCGGCCGTGCGTGCCGCGCACGCATGAGGGATCCAGCGGGACGACGTTCATCGTGTACCGCAGTCCCAGGCGTTTGCGCACGAGGTTCATCCCGGCTCGGAGCTTCACCAGCGGGTCGGCCGGGTCGAGGAACAGCTCCGCGGGGTCGTAGCCCGGCTTCTTGTGGATCTCGACGCCCCGCGCGAAGTCGGGCGCGCGCTCGTCATCGAGCCAGTAGTAGTACGTGAACCAGGCACCCGGCTCGGCGATCGCGACGAGCTCGCCCGACCGAGCGTGGTCGAGGCCGTAGCGCGCCTGCTGCTCGCGGTCGATCACCTCGTCGACGCCCACCGCACGCTCGAGCACGTCGCGCACGCGCGGCACGTCGGCGGGATCGGCGACGTACACGTGCGCGACCTGGTGGTCGGCGACGGCGAACGCCCGCGAGGTCAGGGGGTCGAGCAACTCGCGACCGTGCTGCACCTGCACCTCGAGCAGGCCCGCGCCCCGCAGCATCCGATTGATGTCGACGGGGCGGTCGGCCGGCGCGATGCCGTACTCGGCGACGGCGATGACGGATGCCCCGTGCGTCCGTGCGTCGTCGAGCAGCGGCGCGAGCGCGGCGTCGAGGTCGGCGGCGGCACGGTCGGCCTCGGGGGAGTCGGGACCGAACCGCTGCAGGTCGTAGTCGAGGTGCGGGAGGTACGCCATGACGAGGTCGGGGCCCTGCTCGCGCAGGATCGTGCGGGTCGCCTCGATGATCCAGCGACTCGAGCGGATCGACGCGGTCGGGCCCCAGTAGTCGAACAGCGGAAACGTGCCGAGCTCGTCGGTGAGCCGGTCGTGCAGCGCCGGCGGTCGCGTGTAGCAGTCGGGCGACTTGCGGCCGTCGGCGTGGTAGACCGGGCGGGGCGTGACCGTGATGTCGGTGCTCGCGCCCATCGCGTACCACCACCCGATGTTGGCCGCGGTGAAGCCCGGATCCGATCGGCGCGCCGTCTCCCACACCTTCTCGCCGCCGACGAGCGCATTGTGCTGTCGCCAGAGGTTCACCTCGCCGATGTCGCGCAGGAACCAGCCGTTGCCCACGATGCCGTGCTCGGCCGGTGCGAGACCGGTGAGCATCGTCGACTGCACGCTGCACGTGACCGCGGGCAGCACCGTGCCGAGGCGGGTCTGCACACCGCCCGCGGCGAGGGCGCGGAGCCGCGGCATGTGCGCGAGCGCCCGCTCGGTGAGCCCGACGACATCGAGGAGGAGCACGCGGGTCACGATGCGACCTCCTCGAGCACGGCGCTCGCGTTCGCGCCTGCGGCGGGCACGGCGAGCAGCTCGTCGGTCGCCCAGCGCACCTCCGCGGCGATGCCGGCGACGAGGTCGGCCTGGCCGCCCGGGAGCACCGACCACGTGTAGGTCTCGATGTCGAGGTGGGCCTCGTCGCCGTGCCGCGTCTCGCGCACGGCGGCGCACGCGGCCCGCAGCACGTCGGTGGTCGCACGCAGCGGGGGCGTCGGCGCGAGGTGCAGCGGCACGTGGAAGTGCACCCGCCAGGGGCCCTGCGCCGGCAGGGTCGCGAACGCGTCGGGGAGGTCGTCGACCGCGCGCACGGCGCCGTCGGAACCGAGCTCTCGGGTCTGATGCAGGTAGCGCTGCTCGACGAACGCGGCCACGGCCTCGCGGCTCGCCGGGTCGGCCGGGTCGTCCACGTGGAGTGCGGCGGATGCCTGGACCTTCACGATCCGGATGCCCGCCGCCTCGACCGTGCGCACGGTCTCCGTCGGGTCGGCGAACGACACGGCGAGGTGGCACGTGTCGAGGCAGATGCCGACGTGCTCGGGATCGATGCCCGCGCCGGGGTCGGAATCGCGGCCGAGGCGCGGGGCGAGCCATCCGACCACGTCCGCCACGGTGTCGAGCACGCAGCCGGGTTCGGGCTCGATGGCGAGGCGCACCGTGCGACCCGTGCGTGCGCGCAGCTCGCGCAGGCCGTCGGACACCCGCCGGAGCTCCGCCGTCGCCCGCGCGTCGTCGGCGCCGGTCCACGGGGTGCGCCAGCCGAGCGGCAGCGTCGAGATGCTGCCCGCCCCGCCGGGCGGCAGCAGCTCGGCGAGCACGTGCGCGCAGTCGAGGGTGTAGTCGGCGCGCCTCGGATCGGTCCAGTCGGGGCGGTACACGTCGAGCTTCACGACGTCGGCGTGGAACGCCGCATACGGGAACGCGTTGACCGTGCGCACGTCGAGGCCGTTCGCCTCGAGCCCGGCGCGCACCCGCTCGCGTGCGTCGGCGTCGGCGGCGAGGCGCCGTGCGAGGTCGGCCGGCAGCCACAGCCCGACCCCGAGCCGGTCGAGCCCCGCGGCCCGCCGCGCCGGTCCGGCGTAGGCGTCGAGCTGGGCGAGCACGCCGTCGAGGTCCTCCGCGGGGTGCACGTTGGTGCAGTACGACAGCTCCATCAGGCGCGCACTCCCCGCAGGACCGAGTTGCCCTCGAAGGTCGCGCCGGTTTCGGCGAACGAGACGCCCGCGGCATCCGAGTCGCCCGCGGCATCCGTGTCGAAACCGGGAACCGGGTCGAGGTTGAGGCGACCGCTCTGTCCGTAGAAGGCGACCGGGTTCTGCCACAGCACCACGTCGACGTCGTGCTCGGTGAAGCCGGCGTCGAGCATCGCCTCGGCGGTCGCGCGCGTCTTGAGCGGGTCGGAGTGACCCCAGTCCGCGGCGCTGTTCGCCAGCATCCGCTCGGTGCCGTACTCGCGGAGGATCGCGACGAAGCGCCGCTCGTCCATCTTGGTGTCGGGGTAGATGGAGAAGCCCATCCAGCATCCGCTCTCGGCCACCGCGGCGACGGTCATCTCGTTGAGGTGGTCGACGACGACCCGCTCGGGCGCGAGGCCGGACTCGCGCACGACGTCGAGCGTGCGCAGCGTGCCCGCCGCCTTGTCGCGGTGCGGGGTGTGCACGAGCGCCGGGAGCCCGTGGCGCAGGGCGAGCTCGAGCTGTGCGGCGAACACCTCGTCCTCGGCCGGCGTCATCGAGTCGTAGCCGGTCTCGCCGACGGCGACGACCCCGTCCTTCGCGAGGTAGCGGGGGAGGAGGCCGAGCACCTCGCGGCATCGCGGGTTGTTCGCCTCCTTCGGGTTCAGGCCGATCGTGGCGTGGTGGCGGATGCCGTACTGCGCCGCGCGGAACCGCTCCCAGCCGATGAGCGCGTCGAAGTAGTCGGCGAAGCTGCCGGGATTGGTTCGCGGCTGTCCGAGCCAGAACGACGGCTCCACCACCGCCCGCACGCCCGCGTCGTACATCGCGAGGTAGTCGGTCGTGGTGCGCGAACTCATGTGGATGTGCGGGTCGAAGATGCGCATGGTCATTCCCCCTCGGGGTCGGTCGCGGTCGCGAGTCGGGTCATGTCGTCGGTGATGGGACGGGATGCCGCGCGTCGCTCGGCCACGAGGGCGGCCACCATGCGGGCGAGCTCGCCGTCGGCGCGGCGCTCGAGGCCCGAGACCGCCGCGAGCGGGATGCCCATGAACAGCGCCTTGAGCACGCCGTGCCGCCACGAGTGCTGGTCGAGGTGACGCGCCGCGAACGGGCCGAGGGCGGCGGCGACCAGGCGCGGGTCGTTCGTGCGGAGTGCGTCGGCGACGAGGTCGAGCCCGACGGCAACGATCGGCGCAGCTTCGGGGCCGGCGGGGCCGGCGGCGCCGGCGGCGCCCAGGCCTCGCAGCACACCGCGACGTTCCGCGTCGTCGCCGAACCGGTACAGCTCGTCGATCGCTCGTGCGGCGTCCTGCGGCGGGAGGGCCGCGAGCGTCGCGCGGAGCAGCTCCTCTCGCGCTCGATCGTCGAGGGTGCCGTGCACGAGGCCGAGCGGGTCGTCGTCGGGAGCGAGGGGGTCGCGGCCGACGGCGCGTCCGGCCGCCGGGAACAGCTCGGCGACGCGCGCCGGCTCGGCGGCGATCGCCAGCACGCTCTCGTGGATCCATCCGTCGTTCATCGTGCCTCCCAGGCGTGGTGCAGTGCGGTCATGCAGCGCGCGGCGACGGCCGGCGCGTCGTGCGCGTGTCGCGGCAGCTCGACGGCCGCGACGCCGCGGTAGTCGAGTTCCTCGAGGGTGCGGAGCGCGACCGCCAGGTCGAGTGCGCCGTGCCCGAGCTCGAGGTGCTCGTGCGCGGACGGCAGCATGTCGTCGACCTGCACGTTGCGCAGCAGGGGTCCGGCCGCGCGGAGGGCGCCCGCCACGCCGCCCGGCTCCACCACGACACAGTGACCGAGGTCGACCGTGAGGCCGAGCACGGCCGGGTCGCCGAGGTCGGCCCGCAGCCGGAGCGCATCGGCGACCGTCTCCACGAGCATGCCCGGCTCGGGCTCGAGGGCGAGGGCGACACCGGATGCCGCGGCGTGGGCCACGAGGCCGGCGAGTCGCTCGCGCAGCCGGTCGCCGCCCTGCTCGGCGGCGACCCCTTCGGGCAGCACCCCCGACCACAGCGACACGCACTCCGCGCCGAGGACGCCGGCGAGGTCGACGGCACGCCGGAGGAACGCCTCGCGCAGGCTCGCGTCGTCGTCGAGGAGCGTCGGCCGGTGCTTGCGGAACGGATCCAGCGTGTAGCGCGCGCCCGTCTCGACCACGACCCGCCACCCCAGGTCGTCGAACCGCCGGCGCAGCCGGGACGCGGTGCGATCGGCGTCGCTCGCGAAGGGGTCGACGTGCGGATGCCCCAGGGTGAGCGCCAGGGCGCGGTAGCCGAGCCGGTCGAGCACGAGCAGCGCGTCGTCGAGCGTGTGGTCGACGAACCCGTTCGTGCCGTACCCCAGCGTGAACGCCGCCCCAGGCAGGGCGGATGGGGCGATAGTGCCGGTGGGCTCCGCGCTGCTCATGTGACGTCGCCGGCCCGCCGCCTCGCCATGAGGAACCGGCGGGTGCCGTCGAGGGCGGCGAGACCGAGCGCGACGGCGAGCGAGCCGCTCCGCGCGACGAGTGCGGCCTGCAGCGGCACGACCGAGCCGATGCCGGTGCGGGTGGCGTCGCGCACGCGGGCGGGCGACGGGTCGTCGGCCGCGGCGAGCTGGCTCGGCAGCGCCGACGCGAGGTAGCCCGCCGCGCCGGCCGCGCCCGCGACGCGCGCCAGCGGGGCCTGCACCGACGGTGCGACCGCCTCGATCGAGGCCGCTGCGGCCCCGGTCGCGGCGAGCGCCGTGCCGAGGTCGGCGGCGGAGCCGCCGTGCACCTCGCCGCGAGAGAGGGCGGTGACCCCTGCGGTGTGGGTGCCGATGGTGAGCGCCGCCGGGAGGGCGCGCGGTGAGCCGCCGGCTCCCATCATCACGTCGAGTGCCCGGCAGGCTGCCATCACCAGCGGGCCGGCGGCGGTCGGCTTGGCCACGACGTCGT
This sequence comes from Agromyces sp. NPDC058484, assembly GCF_042720415.1. Lineage (NCBI taxonomy): Bacteria > Bacillati > Actinomycetota > Actinomycetes > Micrococcales > Microbacteriaceae > Agromyces > Agromyces sp. NPDC058484. The sequence continues at coordinate 171,782 of NZ_JBHXMP010000005.1, forward strand.
AGGCGACCACAGCCGCGGCGAGCGGCACCGCGACCGCGAGCGAGCGCCGTCCGCCTCCTGCGGCGGCCAGTGCGAGCCCGGCCACGCCGCAGGCGGCGGCGACGGCCAGCGCCTGCCGGGGTCGCACACGACCCGACGGGATCGGCCGCTCGGGGCGTTCGATCGCGTCGACCGACCGGTCGGCCCAGTCGTTCAGGGCCATGCCGCCGCTGTAGATTGCCGCGGAGGCGAGGGGGAGGAGCCATCCGCGTCGCGTGAACCCGCCGGCCGCCGCGTGGGCGCCGACCGCCGTGTCGCCGAGCACGGTGAGCGCCGCGGGGGCGCGCACCAGTTCGAGCACGTCGCGGAAGGTCGTCACCGCGTGCCGCCGAGTGCGATCGACTCGGGCGCCACCGCGAGTCCGGTCTCGGCGGCCCACGACCGCAGCGCGGTCGCCTGGTCGGCGAAGGCGTGCACGTCGCTGCCCCACGGGTCCTTGAAGAAGAACCCGAACGCCGGGAGCACGCCGTACTGGCCGGCCGCGTCGGCCAGGGAGAGCAGGCGTGCCAGGTCGATCACGAGCGGCGCGGCGAGCATCGAGTCGTACGCGCTCCAGGTGGTCTGCAGGGTGATCCGCGTGGCGAGGAAGCCCTCGGCGTGCACGTGGTCCCAGGCGGTCTTCACGTCGCCCAGGTCGGGCACGTTGTCGATGTGGAGCGGGGCCACCACGTGCTCGCCCACCAGACTGATCAGCCCGCGGTTCTTCGATACGAGCTTGCTGCGCACGGCCTCGGGGTCGGCGAGCGTCGCACCGTCGCCGCCGCCGAGGAGGTTGGTGCCCGCCCAGGAGTGCACGTGCATGCCGCGCTCGGTGAACATGGGGGCGAGCACGGTGCGCAGCAGCGTCTCGCCGGTCTTGCCGTCCTGCCCGGCGTAGGGGATGCCGCGGCGGTCGGCGAGTGCGCGCAGGGCCGGGAGCCCGATGCCCGTCGACGGTGTGAAGCACGCGTAGGCGCTGCCCGACTCGATGGCGGCGAGAGCGGCAACCGAACTCGGCGGGAGCACCGCCTGCGTCGGGTCGTCGAGGGCCGCGACGAGCAGATCGGCGTCATGGAACTCGGGTCGGTCCTCGGGCAGCGGCTCGGTCGACGAGACGTCGATCACCACGACGTGCGCGAGCGAGTGGCGGGCGCGGAACGCGGAGATGTCGTCGCTCAGGCGGCGGACGGCCTCGGCCTGGGTACCCTCGTGGGTCGCAGGGTCGTAGCCGGGGCGGATCTCGGCGTCGACGTCGCCGAGCGTGTGGCGGACCGCCGCGACGATGGCCGTGGGGAGCATCCCGACGTCTGCGAGCACCTCGGCACGGGCCGCCAGCGACACGGTGCTGACGTCATGGCCGCCGAGGACGATCTCGTCGAATGCGGGAAGCGGAACGCCGGCGAAGCCCGGCCCCGCGGTCGTGCACCCGGTGGGCGGTGCGATCCCGGCCGCGAGCGCCTGCACGCCCACGGCGGCCGTGGTGGCCACCGAGCCGCGGGCACCGTTGAGCCAGAGGCCGACGCGCCCTCGGGTCCACCCGCCGTCGGGTGCGGTGCGGGTGTGCTGGATGTCGGGGGTGGTGGTCACGTCGGTCCTCCTGGTTCTTGTTCGTACGTGTCGGTTGTCGACGTCGTGTCGGTCGTGTCGCCGCGGTGCGTCAGCGCTCGCGGCGGCCGAGTGCGCGGGCGAGGTCGGTGAGGTGGGCGGCGAGCATCGGAGGCAGGCCGTCGGCGGCGGCGCGGATGCCGCGATCGAGGTGCCGATCGATGACGTCGTGCACGGCCGCCCGGGCACCCGTGGCCGTCACGATGCCGCGCACGCGTTCGGCGTCGGCCTCGGTCGCACTCGGCCGCCCGAGCACGTCGTCGATCACCGACCGTTCGGCGCCGCCCGCGCGGGCGTGCGCGATCCGGATGTGCTCGGTGCGCTTGCCGTCGCGGAGGTCGGACAGCGCGGACTTGCCGGTGACGGCCGGCGAGCCGAACAACCCGAGGTCGTCGTCGCTCAGCTGGTACGCGGCGCCGAAGGCCGACCCGACCCGCTCCAGAGCTCCGAGGAGAGCCGGGTCGTCGGCGCCCGCGGCGAGAGCGCCGAGCGTCAGGGGAAGCGTCACGCTGTACGAGGCGGTCTTCAGCAGCGCGACCTGCAGTGGTTCCGACCGGGCGGGCGCGAGCATCTCGGATCGCAGGTCGAGGAACTCCCCGGCGATCGTGCGCTCGACCGCCTCGAGGGCGGCGCCGGCGAGGCGCAGCCGCATCGAGGCGGGCGCCGGGGCGTCGAGGAGTGCGAGCACCGCGGCATTGAGTGCGAGGTCTCCGGCGAGGATTCCGGATGCCTCGCCCTGCCGTGCCGCGGCGGCCGCGCCGAGACCTGCCGCGCGCGCCTCGCGTTCCACGAGTCCGATCACGTTCGGCCGGCCGTGCCGCACACGGTCGCCGTCGATGACATCGTCGTGCATGCACAGCCCGATGTGCAGCAGCTGCTGTGCGCCTGCCACGCGTCGCAACAGCGACGCGTCGGAACCCTGGAGGCCGTAGAAGGCGGCGGCCACCAGGCGCGGGCGCACGTGCTTGCCGCCGTCTGCCGCCCTGGCTGCTTCGATGAGGCGGGCCATCGCCGGCCCGGCGGCCGCTGCTCGACGGGAGACCTCCGTCCACAGTTCGGAGGCGAGCCGGGGTGCATCGGACATGAACGCATCGACCCGGGCGCCGAGCGCCTGATCGACCACGGCCGTGCCGGCCGAAGCGGCCGCAGGGGCACGGGACATGCAATCCTCCGTCGACGATGACAAGGCGAGAGTCACGGAGTCGCGCCGGAACTCAGGGCCGATCGAGGCTTCGAAGAGGCCATGTGTCGATCTGCTCTACAGGTTCAGGCTAGATCGCCGAATGTTGCTTGTCAATTATGCGGCATATGCATGGTCGCCCACCAAAAGTCGACAACCGCCGTTGATTGATGGGAGACGGCGCGCCGTGACGCGAGTTGGTGGTCGACCGCGACACGTTTGCGGTGACCGAGCGCTTCGGCTGCGGCATCCGCTCATCGAACCCATAGGAAACGCATAGAGCGACGCGGATACTGGAGGCATGAACTCCGGACCGGTCACCGCCTCCCACCGCGCCCCGCAGATCGCGAAGGGCGACGGCTCCATGGTGCGCGTGCTCGTCGTCGACGACGAGCATGCGCTGACCGAGCTGCTGAAGATGGCCCTGCGCTACGAGGGCTGGGACGTGCGCACCGCGGCCGACGGCCTGGGCGCCGTCAAGGTCGCGCGCGAGTTCCGGCCCGACGCGATCGTGCTCGACATCATGCTCCCCGACATCGACGGCCTCGAGGTGCTGCAGCGGGTGCGCGCCGACGGCGCCGAGACGCCCGTGCTCTTCCTCACCGCGAAGGACTCCCTCGACGATCGCATCGCGGGGCTCACCGCCGGCGGCGACGACTACGTCACCAAGCCGTTCAGCCTCGAAGAGGTGGTCGCGCGACTGCGCGGACTCATCCGCCGCTCGACGCTGACGCTCGCGCAGGCGAAGGACCCGGTGCTCACGGTCGGCGACCTCGGTCTCAACGAGGACTCGTACGAGGTGGAGCGCGCCGGCACGCCCATCGAGCTGACGGCGACCGAGTTCGAGCTGCTCCGCTTCCTCATGCGCAATCCGCGCCGCGTGCTGAGCAAGGCGCAGATCCTCGACCGGGTCTGGTCGTACGACTTCGGCGGCAAGGAGACGGTGGTCGAGCTCTACATCTCCTATCTGCGCAAGAAGGTCGACGCCGGCCGCGAGCCGATGATCCACACGGTGCGTGGCGCCGGCTACATGCTGAAGGCCGCCGGATGACCCGACCGGGCGATCCCGGCCACGCCGCGTCGTCGCGAGCGGCGCTGGCGCCTCGAACCCCGGTGATTCCGGGAACGCCGGCCGCCGGCGACCTCGACGAGCACCCATCGACGGATGCCGCGGTCCGCCCCCGCCCGCTGACCCTGCGCCGGCGCCTCCTCCTCATCGTCGCGGCGCTGCTCGTGCTCGTCTCGGCGATCGTGGGCCTCGTCAGCGTCGCCGTCTTCCACGGCTCGTCGCTCGCCGGGCTCGACGCGAGCCTCGACGACGCGATGTCGCGCGCGAACGTCGCGATCGACGCCCAGCCCCCGGGCTTCCCCGGCGATCCGTCGGTCGAACCCGACTTCATCCTGACGGTGCCCGGTCAGTCGGCGGGCACGCTCGCCGCGCTCGTGCGAGCCGACGGCGCCGCCCAGGCCGGGTACATCGCCGACGCGGGCCGCGTGCTCGACCTGCCCGCCCCGTTCGCCGAAGCCCTGGCGGCGGTGCCGCCCGACGGCGAGCCGCACACGATCGACGTGGGCAGCCTCGGTTCGTACCGCGCGCTCGCGATCGAGCCCGCGGGTGCGGACGGCATCTCGGTGGTGCTCGCACTGCCGCTCGCGGCAGTGAACGCCGATACCGCACAGCTCGCGCTCACCATCTCCCTGGTCGCCCTCGGCGGCCTGCTGCTCGCGCTCGCCCTGGGAACGATCATCGTGCGCCGTGCACTCAGTCCGCTCGCCGACGTCACGGCGACGGCGCAGCGGGTCTCGGTGCTGCCGCTGGATCGGGGCGACGTGGCGCTCGGCGAGCGCGTACCGGTCGAGGACGAGCGCACCGAGGTCGGACGGCTCGGCGCCGCGTTCAACCGCATGCTCGGGCACGTGGCATCCGCTCTCTCGGCTCGAGAGCAGAGCGAGCAGAAGGTGCGCCGCTTCGTCGCCGACGCGAGCCACGAGTTGCGCACGCCGCTCGCGTCGATTCGCGGCTACGCGGAGCTCACGCGCCTGCACGGTCGGGAGCTGCCCGACGACGTGGTGCACGCGGTCGGCCGCATCGAGTCGGAGTCGGTGCGCATGACGGCGCTCGTCGAGGACCTGCTGCTCCTCGCCCGCCTCGACGAGGGCCGCGAGCTCGCCGCGCGGCCCGTCGACCTCGGCCGCGTCGTCGTCGAGGCCGTCGGCGACGCACAGGCGGCGGGCCGCGACCATGAGTGGGAGGTACGGATTCCGGATGCCGCGACCGTCGTCACGGGCGACGAACCCCGGCTCCGCCAGGTCGTCACGAACCTCCTCGCGAACGCGCGCGTGCACACGCCCGAGGGCACGAGCGTGGTCGTCGCCCTCGAACGCGACGCCGACGAGGTCGTGCTCACGGTCGACGACGACGGGCCGGGCATCCCGCCCGAGCTCCTCGGCTCGCTGTTCGAACGGTTCGCCCGGGGCGACTCCTCCCGCTCGCGGCGGGCGGGCAGCACGGGCCTCGGGCTCGCGATCGTGCGCGCGGTCGTCGAGGCGCATCACGGCACCGTCGAGGTGTCGAGCGAGCCGGGGTCGACCCGGTTCAGTGTGCGGTTGCCCGCCGCGGAAAGAGATCGCGCTGGTCAGCTCGCCACGCGATAGCGGAGGTAGACGACCCCCGAGCCGAAGGTGCGGGTCTCGGCGAGCTCGAGATCCACCCGGCGCTCGTGCCGGGGAAAGAACGGAATCCCGCCGCCCACCAGCACCGGGTAGACCACGGCCCGGTACTCGTCGATCAGACCCGACGCGGCCGCCTCGGCGGCGAGCGTTGCGCCGCCGATCGCGATGTCGCCCTCGCCCGGCTCGGCTCGCAACCGCTCGATCTCCTCCGCCAGGCCGCCGGAGGCCAGGCGGGCATTGCCCTGCACCGCGGACAGCGTGGTGGAGAACACCACCTTCGGGAGCGGGTTCCAGAGCGCGGCCCACTCGAGCTCGGCGTCGTCGAGCGACGCCTCCTGGTCGGCGGTCTCCCAGTACAGCATCGTCTCGTACAGCCGTCGTCCCAACAGGTGGACGCCGACCTCCCGAATCTCGTCGATCCAGAAGCGGAAGACCTCTGCGTCGGGCGCCGTCCAGTCGAAGCCGCCATCAGGCCCGACGATGTAGCCGTCGAGTGAGACGCCCATCGAATAGGTCACCTTGCGCATGAGAGGTCCTCCTCGGTCATGGTTCCGACAGTATCGCCCCACCTGCGGGACTCGTCGCGGCTCGCGGATCCCCTGGGCTTCATCCCGGGCGTGCCAGCTTCGACGGGTTCGCAATGGGCGAGCCGAAGCCTGGAGTCTGCAATGGGCGAGCACGTTGATCGGTGGAGCGCAACCCCCGTAGCGCAGCGCGACCCTTGTTGTTGAGTAGAGAAATGAGCAGGGTCGTGAGGTCATGGCAGTATCGGCGCCAGTGCGTGTGAGTGTCATCGTTCCGGTGTTCAACCCCGGACCGGGCTTCGATGAGCTCATTCAGTCCTTTGATCGCCAGACCTTGTCGTCCCGAGAATTCGAGGTGATCCTCTGCGATGACGGGTCGGACGAGTCGACCCGACTTCGACTCGAGCAGGTCGCACGCGCCCGCTCGAATGTTCGCGTCCTTACGCTTGCGCACACCGGCTGGCCGGGAACCCCCCGGAACTACGGCATAGAGGCCGCACGCGGTGAGTATGTGTTCTTCGCGGATCAGGACGACCGGCTGTTCGAGGGGGCGCTGCAGAAGTTCTGCGACTACGCGGACCGGTGCTCATCCGATGTCGTGGTCGGCAACGTCGTGGGCATCGGACGGAGGATCCCGCGCCAGATCTTTCGCCGTGACGTCCCGCGCGCAGTGCTCGGAAAGGATCCGCTCCTCGAGCTCCTCACACCGCATAAGTTGTTCCGTTCGTCGTTTCTCCGAGAGAACAACATCAGGTTCCCGGACGGCCGGGTGCGGTTGGAGGACCATCTCTTCGTGATGAGGGCATACTTCAGCGCGGGAACGATCTCGATCCTGGCAAGTCAACCCTGTTATGCCTGGGTGAAGAATGAAGGCAGCGCCAGCTCATCGCGAATCGATCCGGTCTCGTACTTCCCCCATCTGGAAACCGTGCTCGACCTCGTCGAGGCCAACACGGAACCCGGTGAGTTACGGGACACCCTCCTGCGCCATTGGTATCGCGGAAAGATCCTGAAGCGGCTGGACGGACGACGCATGGTTCGTTACCCCGACGACTATCGCGAACGCTTCCTCGACGTCGTCACTCCCATCGCCCAAGCGAGGTTCGGTTCTGCCGTAGAGGACGGTCTCCCCTTTCCGCTGCGAATCCGCTCTGCTCTGCTCCGCGCCGGACGGCGCGACGACCTCCTCCGTCTCGCCGAGTTCGAAGCCGAACTCGAATGCCGCGCCGAGGTGACATCGGCCCAGTGGACACGCGGCGGGAAGCTCAACCTGACGGTCCACGTTCAGGTTGTTCGTGACGAGGAGAATGCGCTCATCTTCGAGCTGGGCGAATCGCCCGCGGGGTCAGTGATCGGTCCCGCGCAAGCGGCGGATCTGCGGCCCTCGGTGTGGCGACCCCCTGAGGACCTCGGCCACGATCTCCTCCCGCGGAATGCCCTCGATGCAAGCCGAGATCTTCGCCGAGGCCGGGTCGAGCTTCTCCTCCGCGACGAAGTCCGCAACACCGAGCGCCGCATCCCGGGACGCGCACCGCAGGACCTGTCCGCGAGCGTCACGATCGATCCGCTCCGAATCTTCAGCCGTCGGGATCCATCCGTCGGGGGACAACTCGTGGCGCAGGTGCGTCACGCGGGCTGGACTTTCGAAACGGAACTCCGAGCAGATCAAGCAACCTTGGACACCGCGAAACGCTCACCCATCCTCGCTGGGCGGAAATGCGAGCTGGTCGTGCGGAGTGATGGCACCGTCGAGTTTCGCCGCGACTGGCCTGCAGGACGCGTGCGGGACCTCGCCGCGCGCGCGGTCCGCTTCGCCTATTCACTCGCGCGTAGAGCCGTTCCTCAGCAGGTCCGAAGACTCCGCTCTCTTCCTGGGAAACCAGGATGTCGGCGACGCTCGAGATCTGGTCGCTTGCGGCGGTCGAACAGTTCGACGGGCTCAGGGAGCCGAGCTGTCGAGGTCAGCGAACTGTCGCGTCGGGCGCACCCGCCTCCGCCGCATCCGCACCCGGCACGACGACCACCTCCGCGGTGAGCCGGCCGAGCAGGCGTGCGAGCTCGTCGACATCGGCGCCGGGCCACGTGCGCAGCCGCGCGTAGAGCTGTCGTTGCATCCGTGACCCCTTCCGGCCGATGATCCCGATCGCGGCGGGCGTCGCCTCGATGAAGCGCGCTCGCCGGTCGTCGGGGTCGGCGACGCTCCGCGCCAGGCCGAGCGCCTCGAGCTGCTTGATCTGCCGGCTGACGACGCTCTTGTCGATCACGAGCGCCTCGGCGATGGCGCCGGCGTGCATGCGTCCCCGGTGCACGACCGCCGACAGAATCTTGTACCCGACCGGTTGGAGGTCGGGGTGCACCGCGGCGGCCGCCTCCTTCCAGACGGCACGCACCCGGACGAAGAGCAGCCGCAGTTGCTCCTCCACCGCCGCGATCTCGTCGTCGGTGGCCGTGCGCGTGTCGCTCGAGGGGGTCGCGCCGGTGGACGTCATTTCGTCACCGTTCTGCCTCGCGCGAGTCGGCGCCACGGCTCGCTCCGATCGTCACGGCCTCGCCGGCGTGGCCGTCGGGGTGCGCGAGACCCACGGGAGCAAGGGCGACGGATGCCGCTCCCGCATCGATCGCGGCGTCCTCCGCGTCTTCGACCTCCGCCGTTCGGTCGGCCTTCGCCCGCTGGATCGCGGTCTGGGTGCCGAGGCCGACGTTCGGGAGGAAGGCCACCGCGATGAGCGTGACGATCGCAAGCGGCACGGCGGCGAGGAAGACGCTGCCGATGCCGGTGCCGTAGGCCGACTCGACGACGACGCGGAGGAAGTCGGGCAACTGGCTGATCTGCGGAATGGCGCCGCCGGCGAGGGTCTTCGCCGCCTCGAGCTGCTGCTCGGGCTCGAGCCCGAGAATGCCGGTCTCGAGGTGCTCGGCGACGACGGTGCCGAGGATCGAGCCCATCACCGCGACGCCGATCGTGCCGCCGAGGCTGCGGAAGAACGTGACGGCACTGGTGGCGACGCCCAAGTTCTTCACCTCGGTCGTGTTCTGCACGACGAGCACCAGGTTCTGCATCAGCATGCCGACGCCCGCGCCGAGCACGAACATCGCGACGCCCACGAACCAGAACGCCGTGTCGTAGTGGAGCTGCCCGAGGAGCAGGCTCCCGACGATCATGAGCACGCCGCCGGCGACCATATAGCCCTTCCACTTGCCGCGGCGGCTCACGAGCGCGCCGACGACCGTGGAGGCGATGAGCACGCCCGCCATCATCGGAATCGTGAGCAGGCCCGACTCGGTGGGGGTGGCACCACGCGCCAGCTGCATGTACTGGCTGAGGAAGACCGCGGTGCCGAACATGGCGACGCCGACCGAGATCGACGCGACGACCGAGAGCGTGAACGTGCGGTTCTTGAAGAGACCGAGCGGGATCACCGGCTCCTTGACATTGAGCTCGACGACGATTGCGATCACGAGCAGGAGAGCGGCGCTGCCGACCATGACGAGGCTCGGCGCCGAGATCCAGTCGAAGTCGGTGCCCGCGAACGTGACCCAGAGCAGGAGGAGCGAGACGCCGGCCGAGATGAGCACGATGCCGGCGTAGTCGATCGAGACCCTGCCCTTCGGATGCCGCGGCAGGTGCAGCGTGCGCTGCAGGAGCACGAGCGCCACCACCGCGATCGGGAGCCCGACGAAGAAGTTCCAGCGCCAGCCGAGACCGTCGGTGATGACGCCGCCGAGGAGCGGGCCGCCGACCGTGGCGACAGCCATGACCGCACCGAACAGCCCGGCGTACTTGCCGCGCTCGCGGGGGCTGATGATGTCGGCCATGACGATCTGGCTGAGCGCCGCGAGGCCGCCCGCGCCGAGGCCCTGGAAGACGCGCATCGTGATGAGCGTGCCGGTGTCCTGCGAGAATCCGGCGACGGCCGAGGCGACGACGAAGATGACGAGCGCGAGCTGCAGCAGCAGCTTGCGATTGAAGAGATCGGCGAGCTTGCCCCAGATCGGCGTCGAGACGGTGGTCGCCAGCAGGGTCGCCGTGACGACCCAGGTGAACGCGGACTGGTCGCCCTCGAGGTCGGAGATGATGAGCGGCAGCGAGGTGCCGACGACCGTCGATGCGAGCATCGACACGAACATGCCGAGCAGAAGCCCCGAGAGGGCGGTGAGCACCTCGCGGTGCGTCATGCCGGTGTCGCTCAGTTCGACGGATGCCGCTGCGTTCGGGTTCTTCTTCGGTGCGCGATTGCGCGAGGCGAGCGCCATATGACTCCTGCAATTGATTGACAGATGTCAACCATATCCAGGTAGTTGATCGTTGTCAACTATTCAGCACGGCGATGGCCTCGATCTCGACGAGCGCATCGGGGCGTCCGAGGGCCGCCACGAACAGCACGGTGATGGCGGTCGGATGCTGCCCCCACACGCGCATCGACGCAGCAAAGCCCTCGTCGACCGACTCGCCCGCGGCGACGTACACCGCCATGCGCACGACGTTCGACTGGTCGGCGCCGCCCTCTGCGAGCACCGCGAGCAGGTTGCGAAGCGCCTGCTCGGTCTGCGGGCCGAGGCCGCCCTCGACGATGGCGCCCGAGGCATCCGTTCCGTTCTGGCCGCCGACGTAGAGCGTGTCGTGCGCGCCGCGCACGAGCACGCCCTGGCTGAAGGCGGGGTTCGAGAAGAGCGCTTCGGGATTCAGGTGTGTGATCTCCATGGTTCCGGTCTACCGCGACCCACTGACGCGAGAGATCGATCGGGGCATCGCGGGCATGCGAGGGGCCGGGCCCGTCGAGACGGACCCGGCCTCCGGCGATGCCGGCGTCGGCGCGCTACTGCACCGGCGCCTCGGGCGGCGGCAGCTGCACGTCGCTCTCCGGCTCGACCGTGACGCCCGGGAGGCCGCGAATGCGTTCGACCGCGTCGGGCGCCGCGCGACCGGTCACGATGCCGAGGTCGCCGAGCGTCTCGTCCACCTCGAGTCCGGCGCCCTGCAGCTCTGCAAGCGCGTCGTCGACGCCGCGGCCCTGCACCGTCACGTGCACCCGGTCGTTCGCGGCATCCGGCTCGCCCATCATCGGTCCTTCGGTGCCACCGGGACGGGCTCGATCGGGCCGGGGTCGACGACCGGGCCCGGCCGCCACGGGACGGGGCGGTAGAACCAGATCGGGCGGCGCCGCGTGGGTACCACGGCGAGCCCGGCCCCGACCTCCAGGGCGGGCAGCGGAAGCGCCTCCGCCGTGCGCACCAGCTCCTGCCAGAGCGCCCGGTCGCGCAGGCCGGTCTTCTGGGCGAGCGTTGCCGCGACGCCTGCGACGTGCGGGGTCGCCATGCTCGTGCCGCTCTTCACCCCGTACGAGCCCTTCGACACGGGCACGGTGGAGTACGTCGCGACACCGGGCGCCGCGATGTTCACCTCGCCGCCGTTGCCGTTCAGGCCCACGCACGAGAACGGGGCGCGCTGGAGCGCCTGGTCGAGGGCCGCGACCGCGAGCACCGAGGGGCTGTTGGCCGGTGCGCCGACCGGCGCCCACCCGCTGTTGCCTGCTGCGGCGACGATGAGCGACCCCGCATTCAGGGCCGCGGTGGCTGCCTGCTCGTAGTACGTGAAGTGCGGCTGGCCGACCGCGACGGCAGAGCCCAGCGACATCGAGATCACGTGCGCGCCCTGCTGGATCGCCCACTGGATGCCCGCCAGGATCTGGCCGCTCGTGCCGCTGCCCTGGTCGCTCAGCACCTTGCCGATGAGGAGCCTGGCGCCGTGCGCGACGCCGTAGCGTCGCTGCGTGCCCGACGGCACCTTCGGACCGGCGGCCGTGCCCGCGCAGTGCGTGCCGTGCGAGTGGCCGTCCTGCACGGGCTGCCCCGGGATGAACGACTGGCTCGCGAGCACGCGCCCGGCGAAGTCGGGGTGATCGAGGTCGATGCCCGTGTCGAGCACCGCGATCCTCATGCCGTAGCCCGACCATGGGGCCGTCGAGAGGATCGGCGGAATCGCGCGAACGGCCTTGAGGCCCCACGTGGAGGTGTCGGTGTCGACATACGTCTGCGCCGCGTCCACCTCGTCCTCCTCCGCGTCGGTGTCGTCGTCGGCCTCGTAGTCGACCGCCGGCGGCGCGTCGATCGAGTCGAACGGGTACACGTAGACCTCGGGCTCCACGGCGAGGATGGGGCTCGCCGAGTCCCCGACCGCACGCGAGAGCGCACCGAGCTGCTCGGGTGCGGAGTCGACGACGGCGATCCCGAGCTCCTCGAGGTACACGTCGCCTGTCGCTGCGGCGGCGGGGTCGTCGAGCCCGCGGGGCGCGCCGATGTCGAAGCCGGCGACGTCGCGGAGCTCGCGGGTGGCCGTCGCGTCGTCCACCGGGGCGAAGGTGATGATCTGCCGCCCGGTCGGTCCTTCGGGCACTCGTCCGACGGCGCTGTCAGTGTTCATGATCGGTTCCTTCGTTCAGGGGCGTCGTCGGATGCCACGGGGAATTCGAGGCGCGACGCCCGCACTGGGCACAGTCTCGATCGGTATGGATGACGCCGCATCGGGGGACACACTGAGGCATCCTCATGTTAGTCCCGGCTGGCCGCGCCCGCTCCATTCCGATGTCAGAATTCAGGAACCCTCCCGGCGTGTCGTGGTCCCGCCGCGGCGTGTCGTGCCTGAGGCGCCGGGCGCGTCCTGAATTCCGAACCGGGAGGACGGGGACAGGGGCGTGGACGGCGGGGTGGCTCAGCGTCGATTTGGCCGCGCACGCGGCATCCGCTAGCCTTGACGGAGCCGAAGACCGCTGGTTGTCGTGCTGCCCAGGCAGAGCGACCGAAGTCTTGCGAAAGCAAGTGCCCGCGCAGGTGTGACGAAGACTTCCGGGTGATCCGGCCGAGCTCCGCGCAACTGCGCCGGAGCTCTTTTCTTTCTCCACGAGCTGTGTTCACCAGAACAGGCCAGCGCTCCGAGGCCGTGCACCGCCACCGCGATGCACGTTGAAGACACAAGGAGTGGCCATGGCGAACAAGGAAGCCTCGGTTGCCGAACTCACGAACCTGTTCGAGAGCTCGACCGCCGTTCTGCTGACCGAATACCGCGGCCTCACTGTTGCCCAGCTCAAGACGCTGCGCAAGTCCATCAGTGGGGACGCGAGCTACGCCGTGGTGAAGAACACGCTGACCAAGATCGCGGCCAACAACGCCGGGATCTCCTCGTTCGACGACGACCTCAAGGGTCCGTCGGCGATCGCGTTCGTGCATGGTGACCCGGTCGCCGTCGCGAAGGGGCTGCGCGACTTCGCCAAGGCGAACCCCCTCCTCGTGGTCAAGGGCGGCTATTTCGATGGCAAGCCCCTGACCGCCGAAGAGGTAGGCAAGCTCGCCGACCTCGAGTCCCGCGAAGTGCTGCTGGCGAAGCTCGCCGGTGCCTTCAAGGCCTCGCTGTTCGGAGCCGCATATCTGTTCAACGCACCGCTGTCGAAGGCCGTTCGCACGGTCGACGCGCTGCGTGAGAAGCAGGAGTCCGCTGCCTGAACGGGCCTGGGCCGGTCTGCAGAGTCGGTCCCTGAGCCTGTCGAAGGGCACGCGGTGAGTAACCAAGAAATCTAAGGAGAAGAATCATGGCGAAGCTGTCCACTGAAGAGCTGCTCGAGCAGTTCAAGGGCCTGACCCTCATCGAGCTCTCGGAGTTCGTCAAGGCGTTCGAGGAGACCTTCGAGGTCACCGCGGCCGCCCCGGTCGCCGTTGCCGGCCCTGCTGCCGCCGGAGGCGGCGCCGCTGCCGAAGAGGTCGAGGAGAAGGACTCCTTCGACGTCGTCCTCGAGGCTGCCGGCGACAAGAAGATCCAGGTCATCAAGGTCGTCCGCGAGCTCACCTCGCTCGGCCTCGGCGAGGCCAAGGCCGTCGTCGACGGTGCTCCCAAGGCCGTGCTCGAGGGCGCGAACAAGGAGACCGCCGACAAGGCGAAGGCCGCGCTCGAAGAGGCCGGCGCCACCGTCACCCTCAAGTAGTCGCGTGCGCTCGCGAGAGCGCCGCAGCTCGAGGTGACCTGCGTCACCTGAATACACGGATGCCCCGTGGCCGACTCAGACGGCCACGGGGTATCCGTCGTCTTCGAGGCAGGTCAGGAGCAGTGCCCGTTGCGGACCTTCACGTCGACGTCGACGTACCTCGGCCGATAGTTGTCGACCTCCTCGTAGAGGTCGTTCGTGTCGAAGCTGTTCACGTTGTAGGTGATCATCAGCGTGTGCCCGTTGCCCAGCTCGGGGTGGGCCTTCGCGTTGTACGTGAAGACGTTGCCCGACGTCTCGGGGGTGCGGTACAGCTCGGTCTTGCCGGTGAACGGGCCCTCGAGGCTCTTGCTGCGATACATCACGATGCTCGCGCTGAGCGCCTCCGTCGCGTCGCCCGTGACGAGCGTGTAGCGGCCCTGGTACTTGCTGACGCTGAACTCGTTCGACACGCCCTCGAGGATTCGCTTCGAATTCGCCGGATCGGTCGACCATCCCGCGTCGCCGAGGTACTCCCACGCACCGTCGGCCAGGTCGCCGCCCGCGACTCGCGCGAGATGGGCGAACTTCTGCGACTGGAGGTCCTCGACGCCGTAGACGTAGGTGTAGCCGGCCTCAGGATCCTCGTAGATCGCGGATCCCCAGTTGACGCCGTCCGTGGCGAGGTCATCGACCGAGCGCAGCTCGAGGGTCGACGCGTCGAAGGTCGCGACGCCGTTGCCTGCGAACGCGAAGTCCCACATGGTGTCGCCGGTCTTCACGAACTCGACCAGCATCACCTGCAGCTCGTCGCCGTGCACAGTGGCGTCGCCGAACCAGTACCAGTTCTTTCCCTCGTCGGCGCCGGCCACCTTGACGAGCGACTCCGGCGCGTCGAGAGTACCGCCCGTGTGGGTCGTGAGCTCGCCGTCATCATCGACGACGATCGAGTTGTGCACGAACGGGGAGTCGAGCGGGCGCCCATGGCTCTCGTTCACCTCGCCGAGGAAGGTGTCGGAGTAGATCCACGCGATGCTGCCGTCGGGCAACGGAACGCTGTAGGCGGAATCGGCGCCGGTCCAGCGGCCTGCGGTGTCGCCGTAGTCGCCGAAGCGGTCGCGCAACTCTTCATTGACGGATGCCGAGATGCGGGCGCAGTCGGCGGCCGCGGTCGCGGTGAGCGGGGCCGAGGTGGCCACGAGCGCGACGGCACCGGCCGCCGCGATCAATCCGAGCCGGCCCGCGCGGGGGATGGGTCGTCGAAGCATGGTGGAGCTCCCTTCCGGCGTCGTCGCCGGATCCGGGGGACCGCTGCGGTAGCACCGAATCCCTGTTAACGTTACCAAGAGCGGAGCGTAGCAGCGGGTCCCACCGCCGACAAGGCCGGCTGGTGCGGCGCGAACGACAGCCGCGCGGCGCGGTAGTAGCGTGAGAGCGGCCAAACCGGAGGCCGCGTGCGGGAGGAACCAACCAGATGTCCGACGTGAGCCACGGCGACCGGCCGCCGACGATCAAAGAGGTCGCCGTGCACGCCGGGGTCAGCCCGATGACGGTGTCGCGAACGCTCGCTGGTGGCGTCAATGTGCGACCGGACCTGCAGGAGAAGGTGCTCGCCGCCGTGCGCGAGCTCGGCTACCACCGCAACGAGAACGCGCGGAGTCTGCGGCCGGGGCAATCGAGCGGCCTGATCGGCGTCGCCATCACGAACCTGGGCAACCCCTACTACGGCAACTTCGCGCTCGGTGTGGAGGAGGTCGCCGCCGAGTACGGGCGACGTATCGTGCTGGGCAACACCGGCGAAGACCCCGGACGTGAGCGCCAGCTCATCGCCGACTTCATCGGTCGCCAGGTCGAGGGCCTCGTGCTCGTGCCGTCGGGCGGAGCATCCGACCACCTGCAGCCCGAGCGGCTCGGCGACATTCCCATCGTGCTCGCGTCGCGTCGCGTCTACGGCCTCGACGTCGATGCCGTGCTGCTCGACGACGTGGGCGGTGCGTACCGTGGCACGAAGTCGCTGCTCGACGCGGGGCACAGCCGCATCGGATTTCTCGGCAACGTGCGCTCGGTCTTCACCGGGCAGCGTCGGTACGAGGGGTTCTCGCGTGCGCTCGGCGAACGCGGCCTCGAGCCCGATCCGCGGCTCGTACAGCGCGAGCAGCAGGATGTGGATTCGGCGCGCGCCGCCATGCGACACCTGCTCGACCTCGACGACGCCCCGACGGCGGTGTTCAGTGCGAACAACCGCAACACGGTGGGCGCCCTGAAGGAGATCGGTCGCCGGCTGCGTGACGGGGCGGATGTCGCGGAACTGCCGGCGATCGTGAGCTTCGACAACTTCGAGCTCGCCGAGCTGATGCCCGTGCCGGTCGCCGTGATCGACCACGACGCGCGTCAGCTCGGTCGTGAGGCCGCGCGCCTGTTGCTCTCCCGGCTGAGCCCCGGCGGCCGACGCGCGCCGGCCCGCCTCGTTGAGATGCCGGTGACGCTCGCCTCGTCGCCGTCGCCGTCGCCGTCGCCATCGCCGTCCTCGTCGCCGACATCCGCGCCGGCCGACTGACCGGCCTGCCGCCGAGCGCCACCCGCTCGAGTCGGCCGTTCGGCTTGCCTCGGGCGGTGGGCTTCGCTATGGTAACGTTACCAAAGCGCGCACGCCGACGACGAGGAGGATAGGCGCATGATGCAACTCGCCATCGACCTCGGCGGCACGGCCGTCAAATCGGGAGTGTTCGAAGGGCGGCGCCTCATCGACTCCGAGGAGCTCGGCGCGGCCGATGGTCAGGTCGTGCTCGATCACGTGACCATCGCTGCCGAGCGGATGCTGCGAGGCGGGCGCCCCGACGGCGTCGCCATCGCCGTTCCGGGCATCGTCGATCCCGAGGCGCGCCGACTCGTGGCCGCGCACGGCAAGTACGCCGAGCTCCATGGAGTCGACCTGGCCGAGTGGTCGGAACGCCGCTTCGGCGTGCCGGCCGTCGTCGAGAACGACGCTCGCGCGGCGCTCGTCGGCGAGATGGCCGGCGGCAGCGCGCGCGGCACGCGAGATGCCGTGCTGATCGCGCTCGGCACGGGCATCGGCACCGCGGCCGCGATCGATGGACGCGTCATCCGTGGGGCCCATGGCCACGCCGGCGTGCTCTCGGGGCATGTCACCGTCGATCTCGATGGACCCCGCTGCCCCTGCGGCAACCTCGGTTGCGCCGAGGCGCTCGCGAGCACCTGGGCGCTCGGCGACGCGGTCGGGCGCGGGACGGTCGCGGTCGGAGCCGAGCTCGCCCTCCGGCTCGAGACGGCGGGGGAGCTCGGCATCCGCGACCTCGTCGAGACTCGGCACGAAGCCGAGTCCGCCGCGATCCTCGACCGCTATGTCCGCATCTGGGGCGCAGTCGTCGTCTCGCAGTGCCTCGCATTCGACCCGACGGTCGTCGTCGTCACCGGCGGCGTCATGCGATCAGGAGACGTCGTGCTCCCCGCCCTCGTCGACTACGTGCACGAGCACCTCTGGTCGTCATCGTTCAGGCCGAGCTTCGTGACGCCGGAAGAGCCCGCGCTCTCGGTGCTGCGCGGGCTCGCCGTGCTCGCATTCGAATCCCGCACCAGCAAGGAAGATCCATGACCCACGTTGATCCAGACGGCGAACTCACGCTCGAGGAGTACATGGCGGGTGGGGAGAGCAGCTACGTGAAGCTGCCGACCATCGCTCTGCCGACCGGCGCCGAGATCCTCGTCGGCGACGATGCATGGCGACGCGCGCTCGAGATCGCCGGCTCGAGGGCGGGCGGCCGGCCCCCGCTCGTCGCCGTCGACGTCTACCCCGGTGGTGACGTCGCCGCGATTCGTCAGCGCATCGACGCGGCGATCCCCGACGCCGAGGTCATCGACCTCGAAGACCGCGCCGCCCTTCCGAGCGAGGTCATCGAGGCGCTCATCGGGCGCAACCTCACCGATGACCGGGTGTTCGGCATCATGAGTCATTTCACCGTCGACGAGTTCTACGACCGAGCGCGCGTCGCAGCGTTCCGCGGGGCGCTGGGGCGGCGCACGGCGCCGACGTTCGTCGTCGGCTGGGGGGCGGATGCGGCGCTCGAGTGCAGCGCGGACGCTCTCGTGCTCGTCGACCTCGCCCGATGGGAGATTCAGCAGCGGCAACGTGCCGGCGCACCCAACTGGCGTGCGGGAAACGATGACGAGGATGCGCTCCGCAAGTACAAGCGCGGATTCTTCGTGGAGTGGCGCGCGGCCGACCGTCACAAGCGCTCGCTCTTCGACCGCGTTGACCTGCTCGTCGACGGAAATGCCCCACACGATGTCGCCGGCGCCGTCGAGGGCGACGCGTTCCGAGGTGCGCTTGCCGCGGCATCCGCTGCGCCGTTCCGTGTCGTGCCGTTCTTCGACCCCGGTGTCTGGGGCGGGCAGTGGATGAAAAGCACGCTCGACCTCGACCCATCGGCCAGCAACTACGCCTGGTGCTTCGATTGCGTGCCCGAGGAGAACTCGCTGCTGCTCGAGGCCGGTGGGAGGGTCGTCGAGATCCCGGCGCTCGACCTCGTGCTCATGCGGCCCCGAGACCTGCTCGGCGAGAAGACCTTCGCGCGCTTCGGCGCTGAGTTCCCGATCCGGTTCGACTTCCTCGACACGATGGGCGGCGGCAATCTCTCGCTGCAGGTGCATCCGCTCACCGATTACATCCGCGACTCCTTCGGCATGGCCTATACGCAGGATGAGAGTTACTACCTGCTGGACGCCTCCGACGAGGCCGTGGTGTACCTGGGTGCGAAGACCGGCGTCGATCCCGAGGAGATGGTCGAGGCCCTGCGAGCGGCGGCCGACGGCGGGCCGCCGTTCGATGCCGAGCGCTACGTGAACGTGTTCGCGGCCAAGAAGCACGACCATTTCGCGATCCCGGCCGGCACCGTGCACTGCTCGGGCGCCGATTCGATGGTGCTCGAGATCTCGGCGACGCCGTTCATCTTCACCTTCAAGCTCTGGGACTGGGGTCGCGTGGGCCTCGACGGGGTGCCGCGACCGGTGCACCTCGATCACGGCGAGCGCAACATCCAGTGGGAACGCGACACCGAGTGGGTCGAGCGGAACCTCGTCGGCCAGGTGGAGGAGCTCCGGCGGGAGCCCGGCCTCGTCGAGGAGCGCACAGGGCTGCACGAGCTCGAGTTCATCGAGGTGCGCCGGCACTGGTTCGACGACGAGGCGGCGCACGACACCGACGGGACGGTGAACGTGCTCAACCTGGTGGAGGGCGACGAGGTCGAGATCGTGAGCCCGACGGGCGCCTTCGAGCCGTACCTCGTGCACTATGCCGAGACCTTCATCGTGCCCGCCGCCGTCGGGCCGTACGTCATCCGCCGCACCGAGCGCTCGCGCAGTGAACGGTTCGCCACCGTCAAGGCATACGTGCGCGGGACCACCATGACCGACAACTGAACAGGGCCACGACGCAACCAGGCACCACCTGCACCACCTGAACGACAGCATCGCAGCACCACACCGAACCGTTGCCTTGCGGCGACTGGGTATCGTTGATACCTTGGCGATCGCGGTTGGTAACGATACCAAAAGACGGACAAGGGAGTTCCCAGTGAAATCACGACGCATCAGGATCGGAACCATCGCCGCGCTGGCCGCATCGGGGCTGCTGCTCAGTGCCTGCTCCGGCGGCAGCGCGGCCGACTCCGGCGAAACGACCGGCACGCTCGACTTCTACACCAACAAGGCTGCGTGGGAGCCCGATTTCGAAGAGCTGAACGCCACCAGCGAGGCATCCGTGGACATCGCCCTCGGCACCACGGGATACTCGGACGCCAACCAGTACGACGCGTTCATCAAGCAGTCCTTCCGCACCCAGAAGAGCCCTGGCCTCTTCACGTGGCAGACCGGCAGCTCCCTCACCGAGCTCGTCGACGAAGGCCTCATCGCAGAGACGACGGACATCTGGTCGACCGCGGTCGATGAAGGCTGGGTCAGCGAAGACCTCCGCGAGACCTATACGGTCGACGGCAAGCAGTACTGCGTGCCGATGAACATCGCGTACTGGGTCATGTACTACAACACGAAGATCTTCGAGGAGCAGGGCATCGCGGTTCCGACCACCTGGAAGGAGCTCGACGCCGCGGCCGAGAAGTTGAAGTCCGCC
The DNA here is from genome assembly GCF_042720415.1 of Agromyces sp. NPDC058484. Classification (NCBI taxonomy): domain Bacteria; kingdom Bacillati; phylum Actinomycetota; class Actinomycetes; order Micrococcales; family Microbacteriaceae; genus Agromyces; species Agromyces sp. NPDC058484. Next base: position 191,879 of record NZ_JBHXMP010000005.1, read on the forward strand.
GGCATCACGCCGTACTACCAGACGAGCACCCTTTTCACGTTCCAGTGGTTCCAGCAGATGGTCGCCGGCACCGACCCTGAACTGTACGAGGGGCTCTCGACGGGGGATGTGAAGTACACCGATCCCGAGATCGTCGACATCATGAACCTCTGGCTCGAGCAGCAGAAGGCCGGCTGGTTCAGCGACGCGGGCAGCACGGTCGACCCCGCCGTAGGCCTCAAGCAGGGCGACTACGCGATGATCAACTTCGGCTCGTTCTTCAACGGCTCGCTCGACGGTGCCGGCATGGTCTCGGGCGAGGACTACGACATGTTCGTCATCCCGGCCACCAACCCCGACCTCGAGCGCACGCCGGTGGCCGTGGAATCCGGTCCCATCTGCGTGGCCGAGAACTCCTCGCAGAAGGCGCTCGGCCTCGCATACTCCGAGTGGTGGATGTCACCCGAGGCGCAGACCGCGTGGAGCGAGGCGCGCGGCGACGTGGCCTTCAACCCGAAGGCGACGGTCGCCGACCCGATGCTCGACGAGCTCGGCAGCACGGTCGCCAGCGACGACTACCTCGTCTACGACCGCTACTTCGAAGCGACGCCGACGCCGATCCTGACCGTCGCGCTCGAGCAGTTCGGTGCGTTCATCGCCAACCCAAGCGACCCGCTGCCGTTCCTGGAGGCCATCCAGGCCGAGGCCGACGAGTACTGGGCCGACCAGGAGTAATCCCCGAATGGCGATCCTTCAGACGCCCGAACGCGAGCGGGTGGCCCGAGGTCTCACCGAGACCCCGGGCCTCCGTCCCCGCCGGAAGAGACCGTACCATCGGGCCGGGCTGGGTTTCATCGCCCCCGGCGTGCTGCTCGTCGCGGTGCTGCTCTACCTTCCCCTCCTGTGGACGACATTCCTCGGCTTCACCGAGTACGACGGCCTCGGCGACCCCGACTGGGTCGGGCTGGCGAACTACGCAGAGATGTTCGACGACCCGGGGTTTCTCGGATCGGTCTTCAACACCCTCTTCTGGGTCGTCGGCACGCTCCTCATCCCGGTGGGCATCGGGCTCGGGCTCGCCCTCCTGACCTGGAACCTTCCCGGAGGCGTGTGGCTTCGCCTGCCCTTCCTCATCCCGTACGCGCTCTCGGGCATCGGCGTCGGCCTCATCTGGTCGTTCATCCTGTCGGTCGACGGCGCACTCGACCAGGCCCTCGCCGTGTTCGGCATCACCGACACGCCGCGATGGCTCGTGGATGCCCCGCTCAACACGGTCGTCATGATCGTCGCCGCGGCGTGGCAGGGCGTCGGCGTGAACGCGTTGCTGTTCACCATCGGACTGAACTCGATTCCGAAGGAGCCGCTTGAGGCGGCGCGGGTGGACGGCGCGCGCGGCCTGCGGCTCTTCACGAGCATTCTCTGGCCGATGCTTCGCCCGCTCACGGCGGTCGTCGTCGGACTCTCGATCGTGGCGAGCCTGAAGACGTTCGACATCGTGCTCGGCATGACCGATGGCGGACCCGGCCGGGCGTCGGAGACCCTTGCCCTGACGATGTACAAGGAGACGTTCGTCAATAGCGAGTACGGGCTCGGATCGGCGATCGCGGTCTTCCTCACGGTCGTGACGCTCCTGGCCGCCATCCTCTACCTGCGCGAGCAGTTGTCGAAGAAGCACGAGTTCTAGATCATGACGCGACTTCTCAGAACCACCGTCCTCGCCGTGCTGGGCATCGCCTGGCTCGTGCCCGTCTACCTGCTGCTGATCAACGCGAGCAAATCGCCGCTCACTTTCACGACGACCGAGTCGTGGATTCCGACGGATTTCTCGCTCTTCGGCAACATCGTCGAGGCGATGCAGCTGTCGGGGCTCGGCGACAGTGTGCTGAGCACCCTGCTGTACGCCCTCGTGTCGCCCGCGATCGCGGTGCTCGTCGGCGCGGCGGCCGGCTTCGCCATCGTCGCGCTGCGGCTGCGACACGGTTTCGCGTGGTTCGTCGTCATCTTCGGTGGCACCGTGTTCCCACTGCAGATGGTGCTGCTGCCGCTCTTCGACGGCTACGCTCGGGTCGGCCTCTTCGACACGCGGCTCGGCATGATCATCGTCTACACAGTGATCTCCATCCCGTTCTCGGCCTTTGTGATGCGCAATTTCTTCACCGGCATCGCGCACAACGTCTTTGAGGCGGCCGTGCTCGACGGCGCGACGACATGGCGCATCTTCACCCGCGTCTACCTGCCGATGGCTTCGAGTGCGCTCGTCGCGATCTTCATCCTGCAGGCGACGTTCGTCTGGAACGACCTGCTGGTCGGCCTCACGCTCAGCCAGTCCGACAATGTGCGGCCCATCGTCACGACCCTGGCCGGGATGCAGAGCACCTACGGCGGGGCGCAGCTCTCGACGGTGCTCGCCGCCGGTGTGCTCGTCTCGCTGCCGACGGTCGTGCTGTTCCTCCTCACGCAGAAGTTCTTCGCTCGCGGCCTCGCGCTCGGGCAGTACTAGGAGACCGGATGTCGCTCATCCCCACGGTCGCGGACCTCGCGGCCGATCCCCTCACACACCACTACGACGACATGATCGCGCCCTCGGGGCTGACGAACTTCCTCGGCACGGTGCGCGTGGAGCACGACCTCACCGCCGTCAGCGCGGTGACATTCCCGCCGGTCGCACAGGGCCTCGCGAAGACCGCGGTGCTGTTCGTCGACGGCCGCATCTTCGAGTCCTACGGCGCACCGGTCACCCATGAGTGGCGGGCCGACCGGGTCGTGCGACGCGCGAGCCTCGTCGGCCTCGAGCTCGAGACCGTCACGGTGTGCGTGCCGGGACGCACCGCAGTCGCGATCGACGTGCGCATCACGAATACCGGCGACGCGCCGCGCACGGTGACCGTGATGCTCTCGCTCGCGGCGAGGGTCACCCGCTCCGCCGAGGCGTGGCTCGATGCCGAGTCCCCGAGCGAGCGCAACGCGGTCGAGGCGGATGCCTCGCGGCTGGTGTTCTTGAACGAGGCGGGCGGCGCCTGGAGCGTGCAGGGGGTCGACACCGCGGCATCCGTGGGCCTCAGTGGTGTCGCCGAAACGCCCGACGAGTACGAGGTGGGCATCGGTGGAACTGGGCGCGGCGGCGATGTGACCGTCGTGTTGGAGCTCCCGCCGGGCGCGTCGGGGCGATTCGGCTACGTGCACGCGATCGGCACGACGCGAGAGGCCGCGCTCGCCGAGTTCGACGCCGCGGCGGCGGATGTGGCGGCATCCGTCGCCGATTCCGAGCGGTATTGGAACGGGCAACTCGAGGCCGCGTTCACGCCAGGCAACGGCGAGTTCTCGGGTCACCTGCCCGTGCTCGAGACCTCGTCGGAAGCGCTGCGCACGCTCTATTGGTGGGGTGTGCTGGGCGTCATCTGGTTCCGTCGCGACTTCGCCGGCAACGTGCTCGGTCGCAGCTACGACACGCTCATGCCGAACTACTGGGCGACGACGACGTTCATCTGGGACTACAGCCTGAGCTCGATCACGCACGCGCTGCTCGATCCCGAACCGATGAAGCGGCAGCTCAGCCACTGGATCACGAGCGACACGCACTCGCACTTCGGCACATCCTCGCTGACCGGCGGGCCGGTCGGGCGCTGGTACTCGGTGAACGACTACGCGATGACCCGGCTCGTCAACGACTACGTGCGCTTCACCGGCGATCACGGCTACCTCGATGAGACACCGGGGGAGGGGCGGCCCGTCGTCGACCACCTCCGGTACTGGTCGCGTGCGTGGCAGGAGTTGCGCGGCGACTCGCCGCTCGCCGACTACGGCGAGATCGACAACCTCCTCGAGTGCGTGAGCTCGTATACGCACGAAGTCGCGAGCTTCAATGCGGCGAACGTGTGGAACCTGCGCACGACCGCGGCGATCCTCGAGGCGCGTGGCGACCGCCCCGCCGCCGCCGAGCTGCGCGCGGAGGCGGAGACCCTCGTGGCATCCGTCGTCGACCTGTACCTGCCGGGCCAGGGCTACTTCGCGGCGCAACAGCCCGACGGCTCGCGGCTGCCCGTGCGGCATTGCTACGACTTCAACATCGTCGGCACGACGATCGCCGCCGACCTCGACGAGTCGACGCGCGGCGAGATGGTCGCGTTCTTCGAACGCGAGCTGCAGACGCCGGCGTGGCTGCGGTCGCTCTCGCCGTGGGATGCCGACGCGAGCTACAGCGTGCGACCCGACCACCAGTGGAACGGCGCCTACCCGGCCTGGCCCGCGGATGCCGCGCGGTCGCTCGTCGCGCTCGGCGAACCGCAGCGTGCCCTCGACTGGCTGCCCGGCCTCGCCCGCTCGACGAACCAGGGCCCGCCCGCGCAGGCGCACTTCCAGGAGGAGGCGCAGCCCGCGATCAACGGCGGTGCCCGCAAGGCGCCGCCGCAGCTGCCGTACATCATCGACTGGGCGTGCTCGTCAGCGGGCGCCTACGTGGCCCTCGTGATCGAGTCGCTCTTCGGCGTCGACCCCTCGATCGACGGGCTCGGCACGGTGAACGGGTGCGTCGGAGCACTCGACGCCACCGCCGTGCTCCGCGGCCTGCGGGTCGGCGACCGGCTCGTCGACGTGCACGCGAACGGCGAGGTCGTCGAGCGGGCATGACGGAGCCGCGCGAGATCGGACTCGACGACGTCGAGGTGCGCGGCGCGATCGTCGTCGATCGCACTCCCCGCGGCGGCCTTCTGCCGCGGCGCCTGCCCGCGTGGGCGCGCGCCCAGGTGCCCGATCGATTCATGGTGCAGACCACGGCCGAGAGCGCCGGCATCCGCCTCGCGTTTCGCACGTCGGCCTCGGTGCTCGAGCTCGACGTGCTGGCCACGCGGATGGCGGCCGACGAATCGGTGCAGTTGCCGCCGAGCCGCTACGAGCTCACTGAAGACCGCGCCGTGGTCGCCCGCGCATCGGCGGTGGCCGGGTCTCGGTACGTCTTCTCGTTCGAGCGGCCGCTCGGCTACGTCGTGCAGGGGCCGCCGGTCACGGTGCGCTTCACCGGGCTGGGCGGCGCCGAGCGCCAGTTCGAGCTGTGGCTGCCCTACACCGACGAGGTCGAGCTCATCGCGATGCGAGCGGATGCCCCGGTCTCGCGCCCGTCCGCCAACGAGGCGCTGCGCTGGCTGCACCACGGCAGCTCGATCAGCCACGGCTACCGTGCCGACTCGACGACGGGAACGTGGCCCGTCGTCGCCGCGCTCCGGGCGGGCGTCGACCTCACGAGTGTCGCCTTCTCGGGCAATGCCATGCTCGATGCGTTCACCGCCCGCACGATGCGAGATGCCCCTGCCGACCTCATCAGCCTGAAGGCCGGTATCAACCTCGTGAACGGCGACGTCATGCGGATGCGCGCCTTCCGCCCGGCGGTGCACGGCTTTCTCGACACGATCCGCGACGGACATCCCGACACCCCGATCGTCGTCGCCTCGCCGATCTGGTGCGAGCCGGTGGAGGAATCCGCCGGCCCGACGGTGCAGGATCCGTCGAAGGCATACGAGTGGTCCATCGCCGGCGGCACCCGCGACGATGTGGTCGCGGGCCGCCTGTCGCTCCGTTCGATCCGCGACGCGCTCGCGGAGATCGTCGCGAGCCGCGCCTCGACCGACCCGAATCTGCGGTACCTCGACGGGCTCGACCTCTACGGCCGGGCGGATGCCGAGCGGATGCCTCTGCCCGACAACCTGCATCCGGGCCCCGACGCCCAGCGTCACATCGGAGAGCGCTTCGCCGACCTCGTGCTCGTTCCGCAGACGCTCGCTGGAATCGTCGATCACCCGTCTCGCTGATCGGCTGAGTTTTCCGACCCGCCGACACCTCGCTCGCCGAGCTTCACCACGCCGTACGCCCCGGCCGCCCCGGCCGCGAGGGCGAGCACACCCCAGCCGATGCCCCATCGCCGCTTGCCGACGGCCGCGTCGATCGAGAGTGTGCCCGGCCCGTCCGCGCTCAGGGCGAAGAGCGTGGCGATGAGCGTGCCGTTGAACTCCCAGCCGCCCTTGGAGTTCCAGAACCCCTTCTTCCAGTGCACCTTTTCGATCGCCGTGAGCATCGTGGCGATGAGCCCGGCCGAGGCGAACGGCGTCGCGGCGCCTGCTGCGATGGCAGCGCCACCGGCCGTTTCGGTCAGCGCGACCGCGTAGGCGTTGGCCTTCGGCGGGTGCATGTCGGTGCTCTCCATCATCTGCTCGGTGCCCTCGATGCCCGGACCGCCGAACCAGCCTTTGAGCTTCTGCAGGCCGTGTCCCATGAACAGGCCGCCGACGACGAGTCGCAGTACCAGCTTTCCCGTGTCCATACGCCCACCGTAGGCACCTGTTGCCGCCCGGCGCGTGGGGTTGACGGCCGACTCGGCACCGGCGATGCGCTGCTCGTACCAGCCGATGGCCTCGGCCTCCTCGGCGAGGCTGGCGCACATTCGGGCGAAGGTTCGCACCTCACTGGAAGCTCGCTGGGCGGCTCGTGGTACTGGTCGGTGGGCATGACTCGATCACTCCTTCCACTCCGAGGGCGGATGCCGCGAGCGTACGTGGACCGGCGGCGGCGCGTCCAGCGGATCAACGTGCATGGACTCCGGCTCCAGGTGAAAGACTTCATCGACGGTGCCGTCACCGGCCACGAGCCGCAGGCGCTTCCAACGCAGACAACGGAGAAAGGCAGTTCAGCAACGATGGCACGACCGATCACGCTCTTCACGGGCCAATGGGCAGACCTCCCGCTCGAGGAGGTCGCACGACTGGCCTCCGGCTGGGGCTACGACGGGCTGGAGATCGCCTGCTGGGGCGATCACCTCGACCCGTGGCGCTGGGACGACGAGGAGTACGTCGCGGGCAGGCTCGCACTGCTCGAGAGGTACGGCCTCGAGGTGTACGCGATCTCCAACCACCTCAAGGGCCAGGCGGTCTGCGACGACCCGATCGACCAGCGACACCGCGACATCCTCCCCGACGTCATCTGGGGCGACGGCGACCCCGAGGGCGTGCGGCGACGTGCGGCCGAGGAGATGAAGCACACCGCGCGGCTGGCGGCGAAGCTCGGGGTGAAGACGGTCGTCGGCTTCACCGGATCGAGCATCTGGAAGTACGTCGCGATGTTCCCGCCCGTCTCGCAGGAACTCGTCGACGCGGGCTACCAGGACTTCGCCGACCGGTGGAACCCGATCCTCGACGTGTTCGACGAGGTCGGCGTGCGGTTCGCGCACGAAGTGCACCCGAGCGAGATCGCGTACGACTACTGGACCACCGTGCGCACCCTCGAGGCGATCGGCCACCGCGAGGCGTTCGGCCTGAACTGGGACCCGAGCCACTTCGTCTGGCAGCAGCTGAATCCCGTGGACTTCATCCTCGAGTTCGCCGACCGCATCTACCACGTGGACTGCAAGGACGTGAAGCTCAACGTCGGCAACGGCCGCAACGGGCGGCTCGGCTCGCACCTCGCCTGGGCCGACCTGCGCCGTGGGTGGGACTTCGTGTCGACCGGTCACGGCGACGTGCCGTGGGAGAAGAGCTTCCGCGCGCTCAACGCGATCGGCTACGACGGGCCGATCTCGGTGGAGTGGGAGGACGCGGGCATGGATCGGCTCATCGGTGCTCCCGATGCCCTCGAGTTCGTGAAGCGCAACGCGTTCGAGGCGCCCGAGGCCGCGTTCGACGCCGCGTTCAGCACGCGCTGACTGCCACCGACGGTCGCTCGCCGCTCAGCGCGCCGGGCTCGTGGTGCTCCCGCGCACCACGAGCCTGGTCGGCAGCGGCGCACCCGAGTCGGGGAGCGGATCGGCGACGGACAGTTCGCCCAGGAGCCGCATCACCACGTCGACCGCCATCCGCCCCTGGTCACCGGGGTACTGCTCGACGGTGGTGAGGTCGAACATCTCGGCGTACTCATGACCGTCGACGCCGATGACGGAGAGATCGCGGGGCACGTCGATGCCGAGTCGTTCGGCGGCCAAGACGGCGCCGAAGGCGACCTCGTCGGATGCCGCGAAGAGCGCGGTGGGCCGGATCCGCGGATGCCCCAGCAGCTGCAGTGCCCCGGTGTATCCGCCGGGCAGGCTCATCGCCGTCTCGACGACCTGGGTATCGTCGCCGGCCAGACCCGCGTTCGCCATCGCCTCGAGGAAGCCGTCGCGGCGATGTCCCTGCACGCTCTCCGGGTGCGCAGCGCCCGTTCCCGCGAGGTGCGCGATGCGAACGTGTCCGAGGTGCAGCAGGTGCTCGGTGGCGAGCTGGCCGACGGCGCGGTCGTCGACGGCGAGACGCGCCGCCCCTCCGCCGCTGCCGCCGAGGCAGACGAGCGGCTTCTCGCGCCGGTCGAGCACCTCGACCTCGCGCTCGTCGAGGTCGACGCCGACCGCGATGACCGCGTCGACGCGCTTGCGGGCGAGGAAGAACTCGAAGACGCGCGACCGCTCGGACACGCGCTCGGAGACGTTGTAGAGCGTCAGGTCGTAGCCCGCGCCGAGGAGCGCCCGTTCGATGCCCTCGAGCACCTCGCCGAAGAACCAGCGGTTCACGAAGGGAATCACGACGCCGACGTTCTTCGTGCGTCCAGTCACGAGGCTGGCGGCATCGGGGGAGGCGATGTAGCCGACGGCGGCCGCCGCCGCCTCGACACGCCTGCGGGTCTCCTCGGCCACATGGCCTCGGCCGGAGAGGGCTCGCGACGCCGTCGCCTTCGACACGCCGGCGAGGCGCGCGACATCCCGGATCGCGACCATCCCGACTCCTCCCACGGGTTGCTCCGCGTCCAGAGCATAGTGCGGTCGGGCGCGTCATGGAACCGGTTCCGGATTCGGGCCGGCGATGTCGTCGAGACGCGGATGCCGCGACGCTCGACATTCCGCGGGGGCGGCAACGGCGCGGGCCGACGGTGTCCGTTTCGTTACGTTCCCCTGCTTGTGACCATTCGTCCCGGTGTCCTAACGTGGGGCTGGAACCGGTTCCTCGGGACTGCGCCGATCAGTGCTCAGGCCCGCCTGCGACACCACAGCATCACGCCAGGAGGACACACGATGACATCCGCACGTAGATCCAGGATCCTGTTGCCGCTGGCGATGACCGGCGCAGCAGTGCTCGCCCTCGCCGCATGCACGGGGGGCGGTGGAGGCGGCGGAGACACCGCTGAGATCGAAGGCGACTTCTCGGGCGAGACGCTCGAGGTGGCCGCGGCCTGGTCGGGCGAAGAACAGGACAACTTCGAGGCGGTGCTCGCCGAGTTCGAGGCCCAGACCGGCGCGACCGTGAACTACACCAGCTTCGGCGACAACGCATCGACCGTGCTCGGCGCCCAGGTCGAGGGCGGCAGTCCGCCCAACGTCGCGATGCTGCCGCAGCCCGCGCTCATGCAGCAGTTCGCCGCCGATGGCGTGCTCATTCCGCTCTCCGACGACACGCTCGCGGCAGTCGAGGAGAACTACGCCGAGAGCTGGATCGACCTCGGATCGGTCGACGGCACGACCTACGGTGTCTGGTTCAAAGCGTCGAACAAGTCGACGGTCTGGTACAACGCCGACCTCTACGATCAGGCCGGAGCGACGGCGCCCGAAGACTGGGACGGCTTCCTGGAGCAGCTGCAACTCGTGGCAGACTCCGGGTACGCCGGGATCTCGGTCGGCGCCGACGTCGGCTGGCCGCTGACCGACTGGTTCGAGAACGTGTACCTCCGCACCGCAGGCGGCGACATGTACGACCAGCTCACGAACCACGAGATCCCGTGGACCGACCCCTCGGTCACCGAGGCGCTCGAAGTGCTGGCCACGCTCTGGGGCAACCAGGCGCTGATGCAGCCCGGCGCGGCGCAGCGCACCTTCCCCGAATCGGTCGACGCCGTCTTCGGGGCGGACCCCAAGGCGGGCACCGTGTACGAGGGCGACTTCGTCGCCGGGCTCATCGCTGAGGGGGGAACCTCGACGGTCGGCGAGAACGCGCTGTTCTACGACTTCCCGGCGGTCAACGACTCGGCTCCCGCGGTCGTCGGCGGTGGTGACGTGGCAGTGGCATTCGTCGACGACGAGGTGACCGCCGCGCTCATGCAGTTCCTCGCCTCGCCCGAATCGGCCGAGGTGTGGGTGCCGAACGGCGGCATGACCTCGCCGAACCAGGGCGTCGACACCTCGCTGTACCCCGACGACATCTCTCGGCAGATCGCCGAGGCGCTCACGGGCGCCGAGGAGTTCCGCTTCGACATGTCCGACCTCACGCCGAGCGCATTCGGTGGCACGCCCGGGCAGGGGTTCTGGCAGATCATGATCTCGTTCCTGGAGAACCCGACCGATATCGCCGGCACGCAGCAGCAGCTGGAGGCCGCGGCGGTCTCTGCCTACGGCTCCTGACGTGAAGTGATCATGTCTTCGATGAGGATCGGCCGGATGAGGAACGGAGTGCGTGAATGACCCAGTCCGCTGCTCCTCCGGTCACCCTCACGGAGAAGGGGGGGGGGCGCGGGGGGGGCGGGGGCGGCCCCCCCCCCGGCCCCCCCCGGGGGGTGGGGGGGGCCCCGCGGGTTCGCCCGCCCCCCCCCCGCCCGCGCGGGGGGCC
>NZ_JBHXMP010000006.1:0-70277 GCF_042720415.1 Agromyces sp. NPDC058484
GGGGGGGCGTATGCCCGGGGGCCCCCAACCCGCCACCGAGGCATCCGCATCCGGCCCCGTCGGGGTCCACCACGCGCCGTTCACATAACTCGGCAGGATCTCGGTCATCGGTGTTCCTTTCACGGGGCATCCCACGTGTAGAAGCCCTGGCCGGTCTTGCGGCCGAGCTTGCCCTCGGCGACCATGCGGCGCAGCAGCGCGGGCGGGGTGAATCGTTCGCCGAGCGTCGACGACAGGTACTCGGCGATGCCGAGCCGCACGTCGAGTCCGACGAGGTCGGTCAGCCGCAGCGGGCCCACCGGATGCTTGTAGCCCAGGGTCATGGCGTTGTCGATGTCCTCGGCCGACGCCACGCCGTCTTCGAGCATGCGGATGGCCTCGAGCCCGAGCGCGACGCCGAGCCGCGACGACGCGAACCCCGGGGCATCCGTCACGACGATCGGGGTCTTGCCGATCGCGCGCACCCAGTCGCGCGCGTCGTCGACGAGGGCGGCGGATGTCGCGTCGCCGCGCACGATCTCGACGAGCGTCGACGCGGGCACCGGGTTGAAGAAGTGCATGCCGAGGAACCGCGACGGCCGTTCGAGCAGGGCGGCGAGCTGGTCGATCGAGATCGACGACGTGTTCGAGGCGAGCACCGCGCCCTGCCCGAGCACCGTCTCGACCCGGGTGAGCGCGTCGATCTTCAGCTCGAGGTCCTCGGGCACCGCCTCCACGACGAGGCCGCAGCGGGCGAAGTCGCCGACGTCGATGCTCGTCGCGAAGCGGGCGCCGATGACGCCGGCGTCCTCGTCGGCGGTGCCGCGGGCGACGGATGCCGCGACCGACTCGAGCACGCGCGCCGACGCGGCGGCCGCGGCATCCGCATCGCGCTCGACGACCGTGACCCGCGAGCCGGCGAGCAGGAACGCGTGCGCGATGCCCGCGCCCATGCGCCCGCCGCCGAGCACGCCGACGTCGGACGGCGCGCCTGTGGCCGATCGAGGTGCACCGGGCTGCTCGCTCACTTCTGCTTCCTCTCGAGGAACTCGGTCATGCGCCGGTACTTCTCGGGGCTCTCGAACAGCGCCGCCTGCGCCTCGAGGTCGACCGTCGGATGCGACTCGCGCGGCGCCCGGAACACGCGCTTCGTGGCGATCGTCGCGGCGCGGTCGTTGCGGGCGATGCGATCTGCGATCGCATGGGCCGCGGGCAGCAGCTCGTCGGCCGGATGCAGCTCCGACACGAGCCCGATCTCGAGCGCCTCGTCGGCGCCGATCGCACGGCCCGTGAGCAGCAGCTCGATCGCGCGCGCATCGCCGACGATCTGCTTGAGCCGCCAGCTCGCGCCCGCCGCGGCGATGATGCCGAGCCCGGTCTCGGGGTTGCCGATCCTGAGAGCGGGCGTCGCGATGCGGATGTCCGCCGCGTACGCGAGCTCGGCGCCTCCGCCGAGCGCGAATCCGTCGAGCGCCGCGATGACGGGCATCGGCAGTTCGGCCACGCGCACGAAGGCGTTGGCGTTGATGCCGGCGCGCGCGTCATCCGCTCGCCGTTCGCGAAGCTCGGCGATGTCGGCGCCCGACGCGAACACGCCGCCCGCGCCGGTGAGGATGAGCGTGCGCGGGATCGCCTCGAGCTCAGCACAGAGCACGTGCAGCGCGTCGATCGTGGCCTGGTCGATCGCGTTGCGCACCGACGGCCGGTCGAGCGTCGCGACGACGCGATCGTCGTGCCGCTCGACGAGGAGCGGCGAGCCACCGTTCGCTGAGCTCGTCGAAGCGACCCCCCCGCCTTCGTTGCCCCCTTCGACGGGCTCAGGGAACCGGCTCATCACACGCGCTCCACGATGAGCGCCGTGCCCTGGCCGACGCCGACGCACATCGTCGCGAGGCCGTAGCGCGAGCCCTCGCGTTCCATGCGCCCGAGCAGGGTCACGACGAGTCGCGACCCCGACGAGCCGAGCGGATGACCCAGCGCGATCGCGCCGCCGTCGGCATTCACCCGCGCCTCGTCGAGCCCGAGGCGGCGGATGCACGCGATGGACTGCGTCGCGAACGCCTCGTTGAGCTCGACCGAGCCGATCTCGTCGAGGTCGATCCCGGCGCGTTCGAGCGCCTTCTCGGTGGCGGGCACCGGCCCGAGGCCCATGATCTCGGGTGCGAGGCCCGCCGATGTGCCCACCACGACGCGGGCGCGGGGTGTGAGCCCGTAGCGCTCCACGGCCGCACCGCTCGCCACCAGAATCGCGGATGCCCCGTCGTTCAACGCGCTCGAATTGCCCGCGGTCACCACGGAGCCGCCGGCGACGACCGGCCGCAACCCGGCGAGCGCCTCGAGCGTCGTCTCGGGGCGCGGGCCCTCGTCGACGAGCACGTCGCCGCGATGCGTCGGCACGCCCACGATCTCGGCTTCGAACCGCCCGGCCGTGATGGCCGCCAGGGCCCGCTGCTGCGAGCGGAGCGCGAACGCGTCGGCCTCCTTGCGAGTGATGCCGTCGACTCGCGCGACCTCCTCCGCGGTCTCGGGCATGGCGTACGTCGCCTTGTCGCGCGCCAGCAGTTCGGGGTTCGGGAACCGCCAGCCGATCGACGTGTCGTGCGCGGCGCCGGGCCGCGCCCACGCCTTCTCGGGCTTGGCCTGCACCCACGGCGCACGCGTCATCGACTCGACGCCGCCCGCGATGATGAGGTCGGCGTCCCCCGCGCGGATCGCCTGCGACGCCATCGTGATCGCCGACATGCCCGAGGCGCAGAGCCGGTTCACCGTGATGCCGGGCACCTCGTCGGGAAGCCCGGCGAGCAGCACCGACATCCGCGCGACGTTGCGGTTGTCTTCGCCGGCCTGGTTCGCTGCGCCGAGGATGACCTCGTCGATCGCGCCGAGCTCGCCCGCGAGGTCGAGCTCCGCATGTCGCACGATCTCACCGACGACGAGCGCGGCGAGGTCGTCGGGGCGCACGCCCGCGAGGGCGCCGCCGTAGCGGCCGACGGGGGTGCGCACTCCGCCCACGAGGTAGGCCTCTGCCATGCCACTGCTCATCGGCACCGTCTCCTGACCGCGTTGTCGTGATGGAATGCTGCTCCCAGCGTAGGCAGGGGACCGCGGCATCCGTGCCTCGGAATTCCCGACCGACCGTTCAGGAAGTAATTATGGCAAACGGACGCCCCGGCCGCCACTCGGCCGGGGCATCGCGCATGCGGAGTCCGGCGTTCAGGCCACCGGCTGCGCGCGCTCGGCGAACGGGTCGTCGCCGAGTGCCACGCGCTCGAAGTCGACGTCGATCTCGGCCCGGCCGAGCAGGTCGGTCATGCGGCGCTGCCGGTTGCCGGGGATGAGCGTCACGACGCGACCGACCTTGCCCGCACGGCCGGTGCGGCCCGAACGGTGCAGGTAGGTCTTGTACTCGTCGGGCGCGTCGGCCTGGATCACGAGGTCGATGTCGTCGACGTGGATGCCGCGGGCCGCGACATCCGTGGCGACGAGCACGTTCACGCGACCGCTCGTGAGCTGCTGCAGGTTGCGGGTACGACGCGACTGGTTGAGGTCGCCGTGCAGCGCGACGGCGCGGATGCCGTAGTCCTCGAGGTGCTCGGTGAGGTCCTCGGCGAAGGCACGCGTGCGGCTGAACACGAGGGTCTTGCCGTCGCGGTTCGCGAGCTGGGCGACGATGTCGCGCTTCTCGCGATTCTCGATGACGAACACGCGGTGCTCGATCGTCGACGACGCCTGGTCTTCGCCGGCGACCTCGTGCACGGCCGGCTCGACGAGGAACTCGTCGACGAGCGTGGCGACGCCCTGGTCGAGGGTCGCCGAGAAGAGCAGCTTCTGCCCGCCCTCGGCGGTGCGACGGATGATGCGCTGCACCGGCTCGAGGAACCCGAGGTCGCACATGTGGTCGGCCTCGTCGAGCACGGTGATGACGACCTCGGAGAGGTCGAGTCGGCCCTGCTCGATGAGGTCCTCGATGCGGCCGGGGGTGCCGATCACGATGTCGACGCCGCGCTGGAGGGCACCGACCTGGCGGCCCTGGGGCACGCCGCCGTAGATCTGCGTGGTGAAGAGGCCGACGCTCTGGGCGATCGGCTGCACCGTGCGGTCGATCTGCAGGGCGAGCTCGCGGGTGGGCGCGAGGATGAGCGCACGGGGGTTTCGGCCCATCTGGCGCTTCACACGGCCGGTCCCTGAGCCTGCCGAAGGGCCCGACTGCGCCCAGAGCGTCATGAGGCGCTCGACCGCGGGCGCGCCGAACGCGATCGTCTTGCCCGAACCTGTCTTGCCGCGGCCGAGCACGTCGCGGCCCTCGAGCACGACCGGGATGGTCGCGGCCTGGATCGGGAACGGATGCTCCGCGCCGAGGTCGCGCAGGGTCCGCACCACGTTGTTGCCGAGCCCGAGATCGGCGAAGGTCACGCCCTCGACCGCGTCGGCCTGGATGGCCTCGGCCTCGAGGCGCTCGAGCACGACGTCATCGGCCGGGCTGAAGCGCGCGGCATCCTTCGACGGGAAGAAGCTCGACTCGCGGCGACCCGACGGCTGGAAGCCGGCGCGGTCGAGGTCTCGATACGCGCCGCTTCGCGGGGCTGCTCGGCCACCGTCGCGGCCGGGAGCGCGGTCGTCGCGGGCACGGCGGGGTGCGCGGTCGGCGCGGTCGAACGAACGAGCCGGGCGATCCTTCCGCTCGAACGAGCGGGGTGCGCGGTCGTCGCGGTCGAACGAACGAGCCGGGCGATCCTTCCGCTCGAACGAGCGGGGTGCGCGGTCGTCGCGGTCGTAGCGGCGAGCAGGTCGCTCACCCTGGGCGCGGGAATCACGCGAGTCGCGGATGTCGCGTCCTTCGCGGTCGGCGCGGTGCGGCGTGCGCCCGGCAGCGACGCGCTCGTCGCGCGACCAACGCTCCTTGCGCGGGGCATCCGCAGGCTCGGGGCGGTAGCCGCGGTGGCCGGCGCTGCGCGAGCCGGGCTTGGACGATCCGGCGCGCGCCGGACCGCCCTTCGAGCCGCCCTTCGCGTAGGAGGGATCGAAGTTCCGGGCGGGGCGTCCGCCGGCGGGCTTCTTGTTCTTGGGCATGGTGATGACTTCCTGGGTTGAGGTACATGGCAGGCGCTGCGGCGCAGCACACTGAGAACCCGGAACATCGTCGACCGGGGCCGTTCACATACGGTGACTATCCGAGGCCGGATGCCTCGAAACCGGCCCTTCAGACTCACAAACCCATCCGCGCACGGCGCGGTGTCCAGAACCGACCTGCCAACGATACCGGATGCCGGCTGGGAAACCGCCGCCAGCGCACGCCGCGGCAGTCGCACTGACGCCCACGTCACCCCTGGGGGCTTGTGCGGACCAGGCCGCCGAGGGCATCTCGACTCACCGACGACGAGCACTGCTCGCCGCGGTTCGCTGCTCGCCGCGTTCACTGCTCGCCGCGGTCCGCTGCTCGCCGCGGTTCCGCGTACCAGGTGTGCCAGTTCGCCCTCATCGATGAGGCGCAACTTGCAAGCCCCGGAAGGAACTCGAGTATCCGTGGCGCCGTTGCCGCCGTCCTGCCGAAACACGCGGGTAACGCGCCCGGCGTACGCTCGCGGGGTGAACGACGCCTTCCACCCCATCAGCATCGCCGTGGAACCGCCCCGCCAGCCCGAGGTCGAGCGCCTGCTCGACGGCAGCAGCGCCTACGCGCAGGGCCTCTACCCGCCCGAGAGCAACTTCCTGCTCGACATCGCGACGCTCGAGCGACCCGAGGTCGCGTTCTACGTCGCCCGCGACCGCGGCGACCACCGCGACGACGCGAGCGGCCCGGCCGTCGGCATCGCGGCGCTCGTGACCGAGCCGTCGCCCGCACCGGATGCCGCACCGGCACACGGCGAGCTGAAGCGCATGTTCGTCGAACCCGCGGCGCGCGGTCGCGGTGTCGCCGGTGCGCTGCTCGCACGTATCGAAGCGGATGCCGCGGCTCGCGGCATCCGCGAGATCGTGCTCGAGACGGGCGACCTGCATGACGCGGCCCAGGCCCTCTACGTTCGGCACGGTTACCGCGAGATCCCGCAGTTCGGGCAGTACGTCGGACAGCCTCACTCGGTGTGCTTCGCGAAGTCGATCCCGGCGCCGCCCGCGTGACGACGAGACATCCCGTCTTGCTCATGTGAGTCCCGCCTCAGGTGAGGCGGAACGCACACGAGCGAGGGGAACACCATTTTCCGGTAGCATCGCTCCACCCCTGAACCCGGAGCCCGGTGTGACCTCGACCCGAATCGCAGGCGGCTCCGGCATCCGCGCCCGGCGGATCGCCCTCGCCGCGCTGGCCGCCATCGCGGCGAGCGTCGGCGTGAGCGCGTTCTCGGGGTTCCACGCCCAGCTGCGCGAGATCGACCCGCAGGGCACGGATGCCGCGAGCGAGATCGTGACCGCCGAGATCGTCGGCATCCGCACCTTCACGCCGCCGCCCGGCCTCGACGTGCACGCCGACCTCGAGTACGGCATCCGCGAGGACGGCACGCTGCTCACCCTCGACGTGTGCACGCCCCCGCCCGACCCGCTCGCGGGCTCGCGACCCGCCGTCGTGGCGATCCACGGCGGCAGCTGGGCACGCGGCGACAAGGCGAACGCCGATTGGCGCAACGTGTGCCTGTGGCTCGCGAGCGAGGGCTTCGTCGCGGCATCCGTCAACTACCGGCTCGTGCCCGACGCCGTCTTCCCCGCCGCGATCGACGACGTCGGCGTCGCGGTCGAGTGGCTGCGCGCGCCCGAGCAGGTCGAGCGGTTCGGCATCGACCCCGGGCGCATCGGCGCGTTCGGCGGGTCTGCGGGCGGCAATCTCGCGGCGCTCCTCGGCACGCGCGGCGAGGGCGTACTCGACGCGGGATCACGCGTCGCGGCGGTCGCCGAGCTGTCGGGCCCGGTCGGGCTCGGCGCCGTCGAGCTCGCCTCCGACGCGGCATCCGACTGGCTTCGCGGCATCGTCGGCGACTACCTCGGCTGCGAACCCCACGCCACCGATGACGCGTGCCCCCAGGCGACGGATGCCTCGGCAGCGAGCCACCTCGACCCGAGCGACCCGCCCGTCTTCATCGGCCACGCCGAGGGCGAGGTCGTGCCGCTCGGCCAGTCGCAGCGTTTCGCGTCGGCGCTGGCGACCGCGGGCGTGCCGGTGGAGCTCGCGGTGGTGCCGGGCGCCGAGCACTCGATCGGCATCCTCGACGAGAGGCTGCGCGGCCGCGTCGCCGCGTTCCTGCACGCCCACCTGGGCTGACGCGCAAGCCCCTGCCGCGGAGCGCAGACGCGGTCGTATGCTCGGCATCATCCCAGTGACGCGGAGGCACCGATGCCCGATCATGACTCACCCGCGCAGCTCTCGCACGACGATTGGCGGGTCATCCTCACCCGCACGGTGCACGAGTTCCGCATCAACCAGGTCTACGACATCGCCGCCGCGCTCACCTACTACGCGGTGCTCGCGACGTTCCCGACGTTGCTCGCCGTGCTCGCCCTGCTCGGCATCTTCGGCAGCGCCGAGGCGGTCGCGAACGACGTGCTTCGCGTGATCGAGGACCTCGGCGGGTCTTCCGTCGTCGATCCGCTCCGCGGGGCCGTCGAGCAGCTGCTGGACGCGTCGCACGCGGCGACGGCCTTCATCGTCGGAATCGTCGTGGCGCTCTGGGCCACATCGGGCTTCGTGGGTTCGTTCGGGCGCGGAATGAATCGCATCTACAAGGTGGAGGAGGGGCGGCCGTTCTGGCGGATGCGGCCCGCGATGATCGGGATCTCGGCCGTGCTCCTGGTGCTCGCGACGGTCTCGGCGTTCGCGATCCTGCTCACCGGCCCGATCGCGGAGTCCACGGCGCGCGTGCTCGGCCTCGACGAGGGCGTCGTGTTCTGGTGGGACCTCGGCAAGCTGCCCGTGCTCGCGGCCATCACGATCTTCGTCATCGCACTGCTCTACTGGGCGGGGCCGAACGTGAAGCGCGGCAACCTGCGCTGGTTCAGCGTCGGCGCCGTCGCGGCCCTGCTCGCATGGATGATCACGACGGTGCTCTTCGGCGGCTACGCGCTCGGGTTCGGCAGCTACGAGCGCATGTACGGCGCGCTCGGCGGGGCGGTCGCGTTCCTGCTCTGGCTGTGGCTGTCGAACCTCGCGATGCTGTTCGGCGCGGTGCTCGACACCGAGGTCGAACGGGCCAGGCAGCTCCGGGCCGGCGTGGCGGCCGAGAACCAGGTGCAACTCCCGCTGCGCGACGACCGCACCATCGAGACGAACCGCGAGCAGCGGGCGAGCGACTACCGCGCATCGAGCGCCATGAAGCCCGACACCGCCGTGGACGGGCTCGTGACCTCGGCCGGGGTGCGACCGCCCGAGTGAGTCATGCCGCCGGTGGTCGAGTAGCGAGCGCCAGCGAGCGTATCGAGACCACGCACCCCGACCCTCAGGGGATGAGCACGATCTTGCCGCGCACGTGCCCCGTCTCGCTCCGCCGCTGTGCGCCGGCCGCCTCGGCGAGCGGATACCTCGCGGCGATCTCGACGTCGAAGCGACCGTCGGCGGCGAGCCGGACCGCCTCGGCCACGCCCTCGTCGCGCAGGCGCAGCTCCTCGGGCCCCATCGTCGACGGGATCGCGCTCGACCAGGTCCGTATGCCGAACGACGCGGCATCCGCCATGCGCACGATCGTCGCCACGCGCGAGCGGTCGGCGACGAGCTCGAGCGACGCGTCGATCGCCTCGTCGGTGCCGGCGGAATCGAGCGCGACGTGGTAGCCCTCGGGCGACGCCTCCCGCAGCCGGTCGACGAGGCCGGGGCCGTACGCGACGGCGACGGCGCCGAGCTGCCGCAGCCGGTCGTGGTTCGCGGGTGACGCCGTCGCGACGACGTTCGCGCCCCAGCCCCGGGCGAACTGGATCGCCGCCTGTCCGACGGCACCGGACCCGCCGTGCAGGAGCAGCGTCTCGCCCCTTCGCAGCCCGAGCGAGCGGAGCACCTGGTAGGCGGTGCCGGCCGGAATGCCGAGCGCCGCCGCCTCCTCGAACCCCAGCGCGGCGGGCTTGGGCGTGAGCTGCTCGGGCTTGGCCACGAGGTGGCTCGCGTAGGCGGCGCCGGCGCCGCGCACGACGACCTCGTCGCCCACCTGCACCCCGTCGACACCGTCGCCCACCGCAGCGACCACGCCCGCGGCATCCGACCCGAGGCCCTGCGGCCGGCTGAAGTCACGGGCACCGCGGGACCCGCTGCGGATCTTCCAGTCGACCGGGTTCACGCCCGCGGCGCGCACCTCGACGATCACCTCGCCGGTGGATGCCTCGGGAACCGGGCCTTCGACCAGGGTGAGCACCTCGGGGCCGCCGTGCTCGCCGTACCTGATGAACTCCGCCACCGTCGCCTCCTCGTTCTCGCGCGTGCGCGTGCGCGAACACGTCGCGTGCGCGTGCGCACGCGCGAACACGTCGCGTGCGCCTCGTTCCACGCTAACCCGATATCGCGACGCGAACGCGCGAGTGCGTGCCCGGGTGCGCGACGCGTCAGCGCGCGCCGCCGATGCGCCGCGAGAGCGTCGCGGCGGCATCCTGCACGGCGGGCACGGCGGCGGCCTGCAACTCGGGGGGTGCATCCTCGGGGTAGGTGACCGCGATCGCGGCGGCGGGCCAGCCCAGGTGGTCGACGACGGCGACCCCGACCGAGGCGAGCCCGCCGGTCACCTCGCCCAGCTCGGCCGACCAGCCGGCCGCGCGCACGTCGGCGAGCACGCGCTTCAGGCGCCCGTAGCTCCACTCCGCGGCATCCGCTTCAGCCGACGGATGCCGCGACTCGAACGCCGCCCGGTCGGGATACAGTGCGCGCAGCTGCGCGGGCGGAAGCTCGGCGAGCATCGCGCGGCCGGTCGCGGTGAGGTGCGCGGGAAGCCGCACGCCGACGTCGGTGACGAGCGACGGACGCCGCGGCGCCCGCTCCTCGACGAGGTAGAGCACGTCGCGTCCGTGCAGCACCGCGAGATGACCCGACTCGCCGAGGCGGTCGACCAGGGCCGCGACGAGCGGACGCCCGAGCCGGGCGAGCGGCTGCTGACGGCTGAATCCGCTGGAGAGTTCGAACGCGGCGATGCCGAGCCCGTATCGGCGCTCCTCGGGCAGGTGCACGACGAACCCGCGCTCCTGCATGACGGCCAGCAGGTGGTACACGGTCGACCGCGGCAGTCCGAGCGCGTGCGCGATCGTCGCGGCGGGAACCGGCCCGCGCTGCGCGGCGAGGTGCATGAGGATGCGCAGCGTCTGGTCGGCCGCCGGCACCTTCGATGGCTCGCTCACGACGGCCAGCCTACGCCGCGTCCGGGATCCCGGACGGATGCCGCGACGTCGGCGTTCCCTCTTGCGCGAGTGCGGTGTGGAATCGGAGGCATGAGCACCATCGCGCCCGCCGCCCACGCCCCCGTCGCGACATCCGTCACCGTCGGCACCGCACCGCTCGGCATCGACGACGTCGTCGCCGTCGCCCGCCACGGGGCATCCGTCATCCTCGATCCGGCCGCCCTCGACGGGGTCGCCGCGAGCCGCGCGATCATCGAGGGACTCGCCGCCGACCCCGAGCCGCACTACGGCATCTCGACGGGGTTCGGCGCGCTCGCGACCACGTTCATCGCCGAGGACCGCCGCGCGCAGCTGCAAGCGAGCCTCGTGCGCTCGCACGCCGCCGGCTCGGGCGCCGAGGTCGAGACCGAGGTCGTGCGCGCGCTGATGCTGCTGCGCCTGTCGACGCTCATGACCGGGCGCACGGGCGTGCGCCGCGAGACCGCCGAGACGTACGCGGCGATCCTGAACGCGGGCATCACGCCGATCGTGCGCGAGTACGGGTCGCTCGGCTGCTCGGGCGACCTCGCGCCGCTGGCCCACTGCGCGCTGGTGGCGATGGGCGAGGGCGAGGTGCGGGTCACTCCGCTCCCCGAGGTGCGGGTCACTCCGCTCCCTGAGCCTGCCGAAGGGAGCACGCGTAGTGCCGTCGCTTCGACGAGCTCAGCGAACGAGGGACCGATCCCCGCCGCGACGGCCCTTTCCGCGGCCGGCATCGCGCCGCTCCGCCTCGGCGAGAAGGAGGGGCTCGCCCTCATCAACGGCACCGACGGCATGCTCGGCATGCTCGCCCTCGCGATCGCCGACCTGCGGATGCTCCTCACCACCGCCGACGTCGCCGCCGCGATGAGCGTCGAGGGCCTCATGGGCACCGACGCGGTGTTCGCGGAAGACCTGCACGCCCTGCGCCCGCAGCGCGGGCAGGCGGCATCCGCGGCGAACCTGCGGCGGTTGCTCGCCGACTCGCCGATCGTGGCGAGCCACAAGGGTCCCGAGTGCACGCGCGTGCAGGACGCGTACTCGCTGCGCTGCGCCCCGCAGGTGCACGGCGCCGCCCGCGACACGGTCGCGCACGCGGCATCCGTCGCCGACGCCGAGCTCGCGAGCGCGATCGACAACCCGGTGCTCACGCTCGACGGCCGCGTGGAGTCGAATGGCAACTTCCACGGCGCGCCGGTCGGGTACGTGCTCGACTTCCTCGCGATCGCGGTGGCGGATGTCGCGTCGATGAGCGAGCGGCGCACCGACCGGTTCCTCGACCGCGCGCGCAACCAGGGGCTGCCGCCGTTCCTCGCGCACGAGGTGGGCGTGGACTCCGGGCTCATGATCGCGCAGTACACGGCGGCGGGGATCGTCAGCGAGCTGAAGCGGCTCGCGGTTCCGGCGTCGGTCGACTCGATCCCGTCGTCGGCGATGCAGGAGGACCACGTGTCGATGGGCTGGGCCGCGGCGCGCAAGCTGCGGCGCGCGATCGACGGACTCACCCGCGTGCTCGCGATCGAGGTCATGACGGCAGCGCGCGGGCTCGCGCTGCGGGCGCCGCTCGAGCCGGGGGCGCCGACGGGCGCGGTCGTCGACCTCGTCGCGGGCGTCGGCGCGATGCCTGGCCCCGACCGGTTCCTCGCGCCCGAGATCGAGGCGATCGCCGCGCTCGTGGGCTCGGGAGCGGTCGTCGCGCACGCCGCAGACGCAGCCGGTTCTCTCAGCTGAACACGCGCCGGAGGGCACAGCCCCGAACCGGTCAAGATGAGCGCGACTCGGAGTGTTGTCTCCATTCGGCGAGGATGTCAGACTGAGTGAGATCGGCCCCCGAGCCGACTCGACCGGAAAGCCTATGACGCCCGACCGCTTGCAGCTCGCCCCACAACGCCCGTGGTACTCACGCGGCGTCGGTCGAGGGCGGGTCGTGCTCGCCACGGCAACGGTGGTCGCGCTGTTCGGGTTGGCAGGGGTCGCGCCCGCCGCACATGCAGGCGAGGTCGAGCCCGCCCCGGTCCAGGCGACGGATGCCGCGACGCCTCAGCCCACGGCGGAGCCGAGCCCCTCCAGCTCGCCGACGGACCCGTCACCCACCCCGACCCCGGATCCCTCGGCTCCGCCCACGGACCCGTCGCCCACCCCGACCCCGGATCCCTCGGCCCCGCCGACGGACCCGTCACCCACCCCGACCCCAAATCCCTCGGCTCCGCCCACGGACCCGACCAGCCCGCCCACGGACCCGACCAGCCCGCCGACCGACCCACCCACGGATCCGCCGACCGACCCGACCGACCCGCCCACCGACCCGCCGACGGATCCAACCGACCCGCCGACCGACCCGCCGACCGACCCGACGGACCCGCCGACCGACCCGACCGATCCGCCCGAGACCGCCACGCCCGAGACCACGACGCCCGGCACCCGGGCGCCGACCGTGCCCCCGATGTACCCGAGAAGCGGGCCCGTCGTCCGCGTCTCCACGCCGACGCCCGCCGCAACCTCGCAGGCCACGGCCCTGCTCGCCGCGCGGGCGAAGATCGATCGGGCCCTCGTCGAGTTGCGCGAGGCCGAGGACGCACTCGCCGATGCGAGCTCCACACGTGCCGTCGCGCGTGCGGTGGCCACGCAGCTGCAGGCGATCGCCGACGAGGCACAGCTCGACGCCGCCGCTGCCGGGCGCGTGTACTTCGCCGCCGCGCATGGCGACGGCACCACGATCTCGTCGATGGACGCCGTCTTCGGCGCAGGGAACGACCTGCTCGCCGGCCTCGGCGGGGTCGCGCGCGTCACGCAGATCGCCGGCGACGCCGAGGAGCTCCTCGCGATCGCCGACCGGCGCACCGCGGCCGCGGCCGCGGCACAGGAGCGCGCCGATGAGGCGTGGGCGGCGGTCGACGAGGTGCCCGTCGAGGAGCGCGAAGCCGACGTCGCGAGCGCCGAGCGCGCGTTGGCCACGGCACGCACCGCCCTGGCGGACCTGCAGAACCGAGCGTCGTCCGCAGAGACCCGTCTCGCGTCGAGCAGTGTGTCGCTGATCGCGTCGCTGCCGAGCGACGCCGGCCAGCTGAGCGACCAGGGCTGGGCGCAGCCGGTCGCCGGTCGTCTCACCGACGGCTTCGGGCCGCGTCCGAACAAGCCGTTGGCCGGCGTCAACGAGTTCCACCGTGGCACCGACCTTGCGGCCTCCTGCCGGGCACCGGTGTTCGCCGCGACCGGCGGCGTGGTCGTCGAGGCCGGCGCCAACGGCACATACGGCAACTGGATCCTCGTCGAACACGGGTCGGGCGTCTCGACCGGCTATGCCCACCTCATCGACGGCGGCATCGCGGTGTCGGTCGGCGAGACCGTCGCCGCCGGGCAGCTGATCGGCGCCGTCGGCAACACGGGCGCCTCCACCGGATGCCACCTCCACTTCGAGGTGCGACTCGACGGCGTCGCCGTCGACGCGGTGCCGTTCATGGCGGCGCGCGGCGTCGAGATCGGCTGAGCCCCTCCGTCCGGTCACTTCGCCATCGGTCACGCGATCGCCGGGGCCGGCGCGTCTGGGATCCCGGACGTGGGCGCTGCGACATCCGTTGTCACCGGATGCCGCGTGCGCTGTGATCGATACATGACCGACGCACCAACACTTTCCGCCGGCGCGCGCACCGTGCGCGCCGCCCACGGCACCGAGCTCACCGCGAAGAGCTGGCAGACCGAGGCGCCGTTGCGCATGCTCATGAACAACCTCGATCCCGAGGTCGCCGAGCGCCCCGACGACCTCATCGTGTACGGCGGAACCGGCAAGGCGGCCCGCAACTGGGAGGCGTTCGACGCGATCGTGCGCACCCTCGAGGGCCTCGAGGCCGACGAGACGCTGCTCGTGCAATCGGGCAAGCCCGTGGGCGTGTTCCGCACCCATGAGTGGGCGCCGCGCGTGCTCATCGCGAACTCGAACCTCGTGGGCGACTGGGCGACGTGGCCCGAGTTCCGCCGGCTCGAGCAACTCGGCCTCACCATGTACGGGCAGATGACCGCGGGCTCGTGGATCTACATCGGCACGCAGGGCATTCTGCAGGGCACGTATGAGACGTTCGGGGCGATCGCCCGCGATCTCGCCGCCCGCAAGGGCGGGTTGGATGAGCACGGCGGCGGGTCGCTCGCCGGCACCCTCACCCTCACCGGCGGCTGCGGCGGCATGGGCGGTGCACAGCCGCTCGCCGTGACCATGAACGAGGGCGTCGTGCTCATCGTCGACGTCGACGAGTCCCGGCTCGCCCGCCGCGTCGAGCACGGCTACCTCGACGAGCTGACCGACGACCTCGACGACGCGGTCGCGCGCGTGCTCGCCGCGAAGGCGTCGCGCACCCCGCTCAGCGTGGGGCTCGTCGGCAATGCGGCCACGGTGTTCCCCGAGTTGCTCGCCCGCGGAGTCGCGATCGACATCGTCACCGACCAGACGAGCGCGCACGACCCGCTGTCGTACCTGCCCGAGGGGGTCGCTGTCGACGAGTGGCACGAGCTCGCGGCATCCGACCCCGAGGGGTTCACCGAGCGCGCCCGCGCGTCGATGGCGAAGCACGTCGAGGCGATGGCCGGGTTCCAGGATGCGGGCGCCGAGGTGTTCGACTACGGCAACTCGATCCGTCGCGAGGCCGAGCTCGGCGGGCTCGCGCACGACCGCGCATTCGCGTTCCCCGGCTTCGTGCCCGCCTACATCCGCCCGCTCTTCGCCGAGGGCAAGGGGCCGTTCCGCTGGGCGGCGCTCTCGGGCGACCCGGCCGACATCGCCGCGACCGACCGTGCGATCCTCGACCTGTTCCCGAACGACGAGCACCTGCGCCGCTGGATCACCCAGGCCGGCGAGAAGGTGCACTTCGAGGGCCTGCCCGCGCGCATCTGCTGGCTCGGCTACCAGGAGCGGCACCTCGCAGGGCTTCGCTTCAACGAAATGGTCGCGTCGGGCGAGCTCTCCGCGCCCGTCGCGGTCGGCCGCGACCACCTCGACTCGGGCTCGGTCGCCTCGCCCTACCGCGAGACCGAGGCGATGGCCGACGGCTCCGACGCGATCGCCGACTGGCCCCTGTTGAACGCCCTGCTGAACACGGCGTCGGGGGCGACCTGGGTATCGATCCACCACGGCGGCGGCGTCGGCATCGGCCGCTCGATCCACGCCGGCCAGGTGGTCGTCGCCGACGGCACCCCGCTCGCCGCCGAGAAGATCGCGCGCGTGCTCGTGAACGACCCCGGCACGGGCGTCATGCGGCACGTCGACGCGGGCTACGATCGCGCCGTCGAGGTGGCTCGCGAGCGCGGCCTGCGCGTTCCGATGCAGGAAGGCTGACGGATGCCGCGTCCGCATCCCGTGAACACCCTCATCACGAACATCGGCGAACTCGTCACGAACGACACCGCCGACGACCGCGAGGGCGGGCCGCTCGGAATCCTCCGCGACGCGGCCGTGCTCGTCGAGGGCGGGCGCATCGCGTGGGTCGGGAGAGCCGGCGAAGCCCCGGCCGCCGCACCGGCCGCCTCGACGCCGGATCCCACCGCCGGCGCGCATCGAACCGTCGCAAACGGTGAGTCGTCCCGCTCGGAACCCGCAGTTCGCGACGGTTCGATGAACGCGCGGGGGCATCAGGCAGCCGCAAACGTCGTCGACGCGGGCGGCGGCGCCGTCATCCCCGGGTTCGTCGACTCCCACACGCACCTGGTGTTCGGCGGCGACCGGGCGCGGGAGTTCGCCGCGCGCATGGCGGGCCGCCGCTACGAGGCGGGCGGCATCCGCTCGACCGTCGCGGCGACGCGGGCCGCGACCGACGACGAGCTCCGGCAACGCCTCGCCGCGTTCGTCGCAGAGTTGCACGCCCAGGGCACGACCACCTTCGAGATCAAGTCGGGCTACGGCCTGAGCGTCGCCGACGAGGAGCGGCTCGTGCGCCTCGCGCGCGAGGTCACCGAGGAGGTGACGTTCCTCGGTGCGCACGTCGTACCCGCAGAGTACGCCGACACGCCCGACGCCTACGTCGACCTCGTCATCGGCGAGATGCTCTCGGCGTGTGCGCCGCACGCGAAGTGGGTCGACGCGTTCTGCGAGCACGGCGCGTTCACGCCCGAGCAGTCCCGTCGCGTGCTCGAGGCGGGGGCTGCGGCCGGACTCGGCGTGCGCGTGCACGGCAACCAGCTCGGGCCGGGCGACGGGGTGCGCCTCGCGGTCGAGCTCGGCGCGGCATCCGTCGATCACTGCACCTTCCTCGGCGAGGCGGATGTCGCGGCGCTCGCGGCATCCGACACCGTCGCGACCCTGCTGCCGGGCGTCGAGTTCTCGACCCGCCAGCCCTACCCCGACGCGCGGCGCCTCGTCGACGCGGGCGTCACGGTGGCGCTCGCGAGCGACTGCAACCCGGGGTCGAGCTTCACGAGTTCGATGCCGTTCTGCATCGCCGTGGCCGTGCGCGACATGGGCATGACCCCGGGCGAGGCGGTGTGGGCCGCGACCGCGGGCGGGGCGGCGGCGCTGCGGCGCCCGGATGTCGGGGCGATCCGCCCGGGCGCGCGCGCCGATCTCGTGCTGCTCGACGCGCCGAGCCACGTGCACCTCGCCTATCGGCCGGGGGTTCCGCTGGTCGCCCGGGTATGGAAGGGCGGGGAGGTCGCCGCCGGGGCGTGACCCCGCGGCATCCGCTCTCGGTCACTGAGTGGGGAATCGCTCACGGTCGCCGGCTCGCACCTCAGTCGTCGTCGCTTTGCCGCATCCGTCGCCGCGCCGACAGCAACGTGACGTCGGGCCGCGACGCCACGAGACGCTCGGCGCGATCGAGAGTGTCGGTCACGCGATCGGCACCCGACGCCACCACCCCGACGCCGAGCACCGCGCGGCGATGCAGGTCTTGCCCGTCGACCTCGGCCACGCTCGCCTCGGTGTGGCGCCGCAGGTCGGTCAGGAGCGGGCGGATGACGGCGCGCTTGTCCTTCAGCGAGTGCACGTCACCGAGCAGCAGGTCGAACTCGATCCAGCCGATCCACATGGCAACAGCCTCGCAGTTCCGAGTGGATCGAGCGAGCGCCCGAGCGCCTATGGTGGAATCATGGCGGCACTTCTGCTCGGCATGCCGACGGCGCGTCGGTCTCCGTCGGCCGCGCCGTCGATCGAGGGGCGGCCGGATGCCGCGGGCCTCGTCGATCGCTTCGGCCGCGTCGCCCGCGACCTGCGCGTCTCGATCACCTCCGCGTGCTCGCTGCGGTGCACGTACTGCATGCCCGCCGAGGGCCTCCCCGTGGTCCCGCGCGACGAGCTGCTCTCGGCGACCGAGATCGCGCGGCTCGTCGGCATCGCGGTGCGCGACCTGGGCGTGTGCGAGGTGCGCTTCACCGGCGGCGAGCCGCTCACCCGTGGCGATCTCGTCGAGATCATCGCCCGCAGCGCCGACGCCGCGCCCGGCACGCCGCTCGCGCTCACGACGAACGGCATCGGTCTCGACAGGCACGCGCAGGCGCTCGCCGACGCGGGCCTCACGCGCGTGAACGTGTCGCTCGACACGATCGACCGCGAGCACTTCACCCGCCTCACGCGCCGCGACCGGCTGCCCCGGGTGCTCGCCGGCATCGCCGCGGCGCACCGGGCGGGCCTCGGTCCGCTCAAGCTCAACGCGGTCGCCATGCGCGAGACGCTGCACGATGCGCCCGCGCTGCTCGCGTGGGCGCTCGAGCACGGATGCCGCCTCCGCTTCATCGAGCAGATGCCGCTCGACGCCGACGAGACCTGGAAGCGCGACAACATGGTCGACGCGGATGAACTTCTCGGCGTGCTCGGCGAGCGCTTCGTGCTCCAGCCGGTGGGTCGCGACGACCCGGCGGCGCCCTCCGAGGAGTGGCTCGTCGACGGCGGCCCCGCAACCGTCGGAATCATCGCGTCGGTGACGTGCTCGTTCTGCTCGGCGTGCGATCGCACGCGCATCACCGCCGAGGGGTCGGTGCGCTCGTGCCTCTTCGGCGACGACGAGACCGACCTGCGCGGGCTGCTGCGCGGTGGGGCGGATGACGCACAGATCGCCGACCGATGGCGCGCCGCGATGTGGGGCAAGAAGCAGGGCCACGGCATCGACGACGAGGACTTCGTGCGCCCGGTGCGGTCGATGGGCGGGATCGGTGGCTGACGTGGCATCCGTGGACGCGGCACAAAGCGACGTGGCACAGGTCGACGTGGCATCCGTCACGGTCCGGTACTTCGCCGCCGCCGCCGAGGCCGCGGGTATCGAGGAGGAGACGCTGTCCGCCGGCGACGCCGGATCGACCGTCGGCGACCTGCGCGGCCTGCTCGTCAGCCGCTACGGCGCCGCGATGGCCCGGGTGGTCGCGAACGGCTCGTTCCTCGTCGACGGCGTCGTGCAGCGCGACGGCGCCGCGCCGCTCGGCGCGCGGGTCGACGTGCTGCCGCCGTTCGCGGGCGGCTGAGCGCGCGACCTCTGTTCTGCGAACTTGCACATTCGAACTCGGGCGCGGTCGACTCGAACTCCAGCCGCGGCACACACTCGATTCGCCACGAACCGCGTGCGCCCTCGCTCTTCCTCCGGATCATGTGAGCCGCGCCTCACGTGAAGGAGAACTCACACGAGCCGATTGGCTACGTCGATCCGGCGGCACCGTCAGAGGTTGACCCACTCCGTGGCGCCGCCGTCGAGGTGCTGCCGCTTCCAGATGGGGGTGCGCTCCTTGATGCGGTCGACGAGCAGGGCGCACGCCGCGAAGGCCTCGGCGCGGTGCGGTGCGGCGACGGATGCCACGAGCGCGACATCTCCGATGGCGAGCGCGCCGACCCGGTGCGCGGCGCCGACGCGCAGGCCGGTCTCGCGCGCCACCTCGGTGCAGGTCTCGCGCAGGAACCGCTCCGCCTCGGGATGCGCCTCGTAGTCGAGGGCGCTGACGGATGCCCCGTGGTCGTGATCCCGGATGACGCCCTCGAACGTCACGACGGCGCCGTCGCGCCTGGTGGTGACGAACGCCTCGATCGCGGCGCGATCGAGCGGCTCCGTGGTGACGTGCGCGAAGACTTCGGGGTCATCCATCGGCTGCCTCCGGCCCGACGCTCCGCGGCGCGTGGTCGCCGCCCGCGACCTGGTCGACGAGGTGCGGCAGCAGGTCGTCGAGCACGCGGAGCCCGTCGGCGACGCCGCCGCGCGAGCCGGGGAGGTTGACCACGATCGTGCGACCGGCCACTCCGGCGCGGGCACGGCTGAGCGCGGCGGTCGGCGTCGTCGCGCGACCTACCGCGCGGATGGCCTCTGCGACGCCGGGCAGCTCCTGGTCGAGCACGGCGAGCGTCGCCTCGGGCGTCCGGTCGCCCGGGTTCACGCCTGTGCCGCCCGTGGTGACGAGCACCGCCGGCGAGCCCGCGACGGCGCCGCGCAGCGCGTCGGCGACGTCGGCGTCGGCCACCACGACGGGCTCGCCCGCGTCGAATCCACGGGAGCCCAGCCACTCGGCGATGACCGGTCCGGTGGTGTCGGCGGCGGTCCCGGCAGCGGCGCGCGTGGACACGACGAGCACGACCGCGCGCCGAGCCGCGGTGCCCGCGGCATCCGTCGACACAGCACCCGTCGACGCGGCATCCGCCGACCCCGCGACATCCGTCGACGACGCCGCATCCGCCCGCCAGACGCCGCGCTTGCCGCCGCGCTTCTCGACCAGACGGATGCCGCCGAGCCGCGCGGCCGGGTCGACCGCCTTGACCATGTCGTGCAGCGTGAGGCCGGCGATCGCGACGGCCGTGAGGGCCTCCATCTCGATGCCGGTGCGCGCCGTCGTCGACACGGTCGCGCGAATGGTGACCGCTGCATCCTCGAAGCCGAAGTCGATCGACACCGCGTCGAGCGGCACGATGTGCGCGAGCGGGATGAGCTCGCTCGTGCGCTTGGCTCCCGCGATGCCCGCGATCCGCGCGGTCGGCAGCACGTCGGCCTTCTTCAGCCCGTCGGAGCGCACGAGCCCCACGACCTCGGCGGTCGTGTCGAGCCGCCCTTCGGCGATCGCGGCGCGCCGGGTCACGGGCTTCGCGCCGACATCGACCATGCGCGCGCGGCCGTCGTCGTCGAGGTGGGTGAGGGAGGTCATAGCTCCACGGTATCCGTCAGTATCTCGCCACGGCGGCGTCGACGGTGCGCGACCAGGCGTCGATGCCGCCCGCGAGGTTGCGCACCCGCCCGAATCCGGCGCCGAGGAGCTGCCTGGCGGCGTACAGCGAGCGCACGCCGAGGTGGCAGTAGACGACGACGGATGCCGCGGGGTCGAGCTCCGCGACGCGATCGCCGAGCTCGCCGAGCGGGATCAGGGTGGAGCCGGGGATCGCGGCGAACTCGGCCTCCCAGGGCTCTCGCACGTCGAGCAGCAGCGGCGGCGCCTCGGAGGCGAGCTCGTCGGCGAGCGCGGATGCCTCGACGTCGCCCACCGCGTCCGCCGGCCGCGCCTCGAGAGCCGTCGCCGCAGAACGAGTGGATGCGGCATCCGTCGCCCGCCGGTAGCCGATCTCGCGCGAGCGACCCGACAGCGCGTCGTAGACGATCACGCGCCCGAGCAACGGCTCGCCGATGCCCGTGAGGAGCTTCAGCGCCTCGCCCGCCATCATGCCGCCGGTCACGGTGCACACCGTCGGCAGGATGCCGTCGACCTCGCAGCTGAGACCCGCGTCGGCCGGCGGCTCGGGGAAGAGGTCGCGGTACGAGACGCCGTGCGCCTCCCAGGAGACGCCCACCTGCCCCGAGAACCTCGCGGCCGATCCCCACACGAGCGGGATGCCGGCGCGTGCCGCGGCGTCGTCGGCGAGGTACGTCGTGAGGACGTCGTCGGTGCCGTCGATGACGAGGTCGGCATCCGAGAGCAGCGCGTCGGCATTGCCCGCGTCGAAGCGCGTCGGCACCGCCACGACGTCGGTCTCGGCCGAGAGGGCGGCCGCGGCATCCGCCGCGGAGTCGACCTTGGAACGCCCGACGTCGGCGGGCCTGTGCAGGGTCTGGCGGTGCAGGTTCGTGACGTCGACGCGATCGTCGTCGACGACGGTGATGCGGCCGATGCCTGCGGCCACGAGCACCGGCACGACGGCGCTGCCGAGCCCGCCCGCACCGAGCACCACGACGTGCGCGTCGGCGAGGCGTCGCTGCCCCAGGGCGCCGAACCCGGGCAGCACGCGCTGGCGCGCGTACCGCGGGGACTGCGGATCGATCGCGTCGGCCATGCATCGATTCTCGCAGGCCCCGATGGCCGGGCGGCCTCCCGTCGCGCCTCGCGCGCGACGTCGGTACCGTGCGCGACGTCAGTACATGAAGCCGAGCGAGACCACTCCGGTCGGGTCGAGCTGCGCCGCGGACAGTCCGTACCCCTCGGCGCCGTACAGGATGCGCAGGCCGTCGGGAGGGAGACGCCCGTCGAGCGTGCACTCGCTTCGCGACGGGCCGGCCGGCAGCAGGAGCACGAGGCAGACGTTCTCGCCGTCGGCGGTGCGGGCCAGGAAGGCGGCGGGTCCGTCCACTCGGGTGGCGAGCAGCCGCACCGACGCCGGATCGATCGTGTCGTCGACGCTCGCGACACGTGTCGACTCGTCGGCCGGGGGCAGCCGATCGAACAGCGCGAGCAGGTCGGTGTCTTCGAGCGGGGTTCCGGCACGCGACGACTCCGGCCCCCCTGCGGTCGAGGGTGCGGCGGAGTCCACCGACAGGCGCTGGCCCACGCCCCAGCCGAGGGCGGCGCCGACCAGGAGACCGGCGGCGCCCGCCGCGATCGTCCAGCGGACGAACCGACGACGCCCGGATGTGTCGGGTGCCGTCCGTTCGACGAGGTCTGCACCCTGGGCCTCATCGCGTACGGCACTGTGCTCCGCGAGCTCAGCCAGTTCGGCGACCGCCCGCTCGCGTTCGCCGTCGGTCACGTCTGCGCCGTATGCGGTGCGTTGAAGCCGGCGGATGCGGCCCTCGTCGGCGTCCATCCCCATCCCCTTTGCGGCCAGCTTGCAACAGCGCGTGCTCGGTCGCAACCATCGGCCGCCACAGCCGGCCGCGTGGGCGCGGCCATCCCCCGCGGCATCCGCGCATGCGGGACGTCAGGAGCAGGGGAACCAGTCGGCGGCCCGATCAGCCGCCTCGCGGTGCCGCACGAACCGCTGCCGCACGTCGGCGATGGCGTCGGCGAGCGGGAAGATCTCCCGCCGCACGAACTGCGACTCGTCGGTCGCCGAGACCGGATGCCACCACACCCCCTCCGCGGTGATCGTGACCTCGGGGATGAGGGATTCGACCGTGAGCTCGATGCCGCCGTCGGCGGCGCCCTGGTGGGCGACCGCGCGGATCACCTGGTTCTCGGGGCGGATGCCGAGCGTGCCGAGGAACGCCTTGAACGGCGCGACATCCTGCGTCTGCTCGGCCGGGAGCGTGGCCGCGACCTTCACGTCGAAGCCCTCGTCGAGCGCGAGCCCGATGCCGGCGACCGCGCGCTCCCACGCGCGAGGACCGCGGTGCGCGTCGTGCTGTTCGGGCGTCGCGGAGTCGAGGCTGATCTGCAGGGTGAGTCGCTCGCGGTCCATCCGGCGGAGCCGCTCGAGGCGAGCTCCGCGGAAGAGCATGCCGTTCGTCAACAGCGTCGTGGGCAGGTGTGCGGTGCAGGAGCCGACGAGTTCGTCGATGTCGGGCAGCAGGAACGGCTCGCCGCCGGTGAGGATCAGCTCACGGACGCCGGCCGGCTCCGCCTCCGCGGCGAGCCGCGCGATTCGGTCGGCGCCGAGCGCTCGGCGGTCGGTCTGCGGTGAGGAGCTCACGCAGCAGTAGTCGCAGTGCAGGTTGCAGTCGAAGTTCGTGTACATCCAGAGCCGGGTGCCCGGGACCTGGTCGGGGTCGAGACCGGCGAGCACGTCGGGGCTGCGCCCGTGACGGACGACGACGACCCCGGGCCGCGACTCGACGAGTTCGTTGCCGCTCGCCCGGCACCACCTGGCGATCACGTCGACGTTGTCGGCGATCTTCCCGTCGTCGGCGGCGCCCGATGCGACGTCGAGCGTGATCGTCGAACCGGCCGGGGTGCGACCCAGCTGTTCGATGAGGTCGAGTATGAGGCCGTGGTTCACCATCGGTCGGGGATTCCTTGAGCTGCGACGGCGGCGAAGAGGGTGTCGTATCCGTCGAGGTACGGCGGCACCCAGCGGCGCAGCCCCTCCATCTCGAGGATGACGCGATGAGCAGGGTTCTCCCACTCCATCGCGTACAGGTTCGCGAGCCAGGCCTCGGCCCACTCGTCCGACAGAGTCGGCATCGCGGTGAAGGCGCAGTGGCTGTACTCCGGCGACGTCCAGAACGCCTCGATCGCGCCTGCCATGATCTCGCCGCGGGTGATGGCCTGCCACGTGTTGACGCCGATGGCGGCGGCATCCGCCCGGTCATCGAGCACCGCGCGCAGGGCGTCGAGCTCACTGCGACCGGTGTCGCCGTGCTTTCCGACGTCGCTGTCGATGCGGAGGAACGTGACGTCGTCGCCGCCGATGCCGGCCTCGTGCAGGTACTGCACCGGAAGGATCGCCGCCTGCGCGGAGTCCCGCGAACCGAGCGCCAGGCGCCGCCCGCGGACCGCCCCGAGCCCGCCGAAACCTGCGCCTGCGCGCGACACGAACACGCTCTGGAAGACGACGTCGGTGTCGCGCGACGCGAGCGCCCGGCAGGCGCCTTCCGTCTGTGTAACCGTGCGCACGTAGGCGAGGTTCGTGTTCCACGCGAGGTCGACCGTGCCCGCGATGAGCGCGTCGACGAGCCGGCCGTAGTTCGAGAACAGCACGAAATCGATCGGAGTGTCGGTGCCGGCGAAGTAGTCGCGCATGCCCTCCCAGACGGTCACGACGTTCGGGGTGTACGCGACCGACCCGATGAGGAGCGGGGTGGTCGGGGCGGGGATCACGGCGCTGCTCCAGCGCTGGGCGCCGTCGCCGGGGCGGGTTCGGCCGGCGGGTCGAAGAGCGGTCGGCCGGTGATCGCCCGACCGTAGAACTCGTAGAGCGCGTCTGCGGTCGGGGCCATCACGTGGCCCGCGCGTGCATCGCGGAAGTACCGGTCGATCTGCAGGTGCTGCGAGAACGCCGCGCCGCCGCACACCCGCATGGCCGCGTCGGTGATGCGCAGCGCGGTGTCGTTGGCGGTGGCCTTGCTGCCGAGCACGAACAGCGGCGTGTCGTCGGATGTCTCGGCCACGCGGCTCGCCGCCCGGTCGAGGTATGCCGATGCGGTCGCAAGGTCGATCGACATCTTGGCGAGCTGGGCGCGGATCGTCGGCAGCGCCGACAGGGTCTGGTCGAGGTGCTCCAAGCGCGCGCCCGCGGTGTGCCGGATGGACGCGTCCACGGCTGCGCGGCTCAGTCCGAGCGAGACTGCGGCGTTGCCGAGGTTGAACCAGGGCAGCACGACGCCGAGCATGAGGTCGGTGCCCGCTCTGGTGTCTCCGAGTCGCAGGTCCTCGGGGAGTGCGACATCGAAGGTCATCGGGCTCGACGCGTTGCCCCGCAGTCCCATGCCCGAGAACGGGGAGTCGACCGCGACACCCGGGGTGCCGGCTGCGATCGCGTAGAGATCGACGCCCGAGGCATCCGGAGTCTTCGTCGAGATGACGTACAGGTCGGCGTGCCCCGCGGAGGTGACCCAGCTCTTCTTCGCCGTGACGTGCATGCCGTTGACGTCGTCAGCGGGTTGCGACACCGGCGCCCAGAAGTGCGAGCGGGATCCCGCCTCGGAGAAGGCGAGCGACGCGAGCGCGCGGCCTGACGCGAGGTCGCCGAGGAGCCCGGGGGTTCCCGATGGGGTGGCGGTCGCGAGGGGCATCGAGGCCGACACATGCATCAGGTAGATCATCGCGGTCGACCCGCACGCGCCCGCGACGGCGCTCATCGCGTCGACGAGGTCCTGCGGACCTCCGCCGAGTCCGCCGTGCTCGGAGGGCAGGGTGAGACCCAGCAGGCCCGACTCGCGGAGCGCGGCCACCGCCTCGTCGGGAAATCGGCCGCGCTGGTCGACGTCGTGGGCGTGCTCGGACGCGATCGCGAGCACCGGTTCGAGCCGGTCGTGGAGGTCCATCAGGGTTCGACCTTCCTGTCGAGGATCGAGGTGGTGCGCGGCGGCGTGGACGCGCTCGAGCGGCGGGCGAGGCCGACGGCGAGCAGGCCGATGCCGAATGCGCCGAGGAGCGCCATCATCGACGCGTCGCCGCCGAGCGGCCGCGGTGAGAGCGGCAGCGTGGCGAGCTGCACGAGCGCGGCGATCGTGAGCCCGCCGCCTGCGACCAGGTTCAGGATGCCGCGGTGCAGCGCACCGCCGAGGATGCCGACGAGGCCGAGCACGGCGAGCACGATCGCGCCACCGAGGCCGACGTGCGCGAAGTCGATCGGCGTGGGCGCATCCGCGCCGAACACGAAGACCGACGAGACGATGCTTCCGGTGCCGAGAGCGATCGCCGCGCGGTCGTAGCGCGCGCGGTCCTCGTTCACGAGAGCCTCACCATCGCTCGCGCCAGCCGGCCGGAAGACCGCGACCAGGCCGGCCGCAGCACGCCGTCGAGTCCGAACCAGCGTCCCGCCGCCGTCGCGAAGATCGCGAGGTGGGCGAGGAACATCAGGTAGTACGACCAGTGCCACTCGTGCGGCGCGTTCAGCACCGACAGGGTGATCGCGAGCGTCTGCGCGAGCCCGACCACCGCCCAGAAGCGCGTCGCGAGTCCGATGAGCAGGAATGCCCCCAGGCCGCCCTCGATCAGGAGGATGATCCATCCGACGACCTCGATGCCGGGCAGGAACAGCACCTCGACGAACGCCGAGTACGGCGGGAACACCGGGAACTCGACTGCCTGGCCCGCCCAGAAGAACAGGCCGTTGTCGTCCGCCCGTCCGAAGTCGGGCGGGCGCTTCCACGCCACGTTCTGGATCCACATCACCGCCACGCCGATGCGCACGACGGAGAGCAGCCCACGCGACAACCCGGACGCCAGCGGACCTGCCGGGGGATCGTGCATCGCAGTGGTCATCGGCGACCTCTCTCTTCGCCTCAGTCAACGCAGGGGATCGTGGTGCGGCAATGGCGAATCCTTACGAAGTGCTGACGACGGCGGGCGCTCGCCGCATCACCAGCCGGTGAAGAGCAGATGCTGCACGACGAGCGCGAATCCGAGCTGCCCCGCGAACCCGATGCGTCGCCAGCGTGCCGTGAGAAGGGCCGTGCCGAGGAGCATCCACGGCACGAACGGCAGCCAGATGCGCTCGACCTCGGCCTTGCTCATCTGCGAGAGGTCGGCGGCGAGCACCGCGAGGGTGCCGGCGAGGGCGAGGAGCACGATCGCGCGCTCTCCGGTGACGAGGTCGCGGAGCCGGATGCCGCGCTGCACGGCCATTGCGATCGCCGCGCCGACCATCGGCCCCGCGCTCACTGCGAGGGCGGCGAGGTTGCCCCAGACCCAGTACGTGAACGGCCGGCGGCTCGCGACGCCGTCCCAGTAGCGCTCGACGAGCACCGGGTACGCCTCCCACCACGCGAAGCCGAACGCCGCGAACGTGAGCACCACGGTGACTGCGGCGGCGACGACCCAGGGCAGCGGTCGCCAATTCCGGGTGAGGTACAGCACGGCGAGAGCGAGGATGCCGAGCAGTGGGAGCCCGTACGAGAGCATCACGCAGGAGCCGAGCAGCAGACCCGCCGCGATGCCCCACCCGGCGGTCGCACGCCACCGCTCGGCGGTCGCCGAGTACGCGAGTGCGCAGAGCCCCCACGCCGCGACCGCGCCGAACACGCCGTCGGCCGAGACCGCCATCCAGATCGCCGCCGACCCCATCACGAGGAACGGCGCCGCCCGCCGTGCCCACTCCTCCGCGCCGAGTCGCCGGAGCAGCAGCAGCACCGCGACGGGCGTCGTGGCCGCGACGAGCAACACGACGAATCCTGCGGCGAGGCCGCCGCCGAGGCCGAGCTGCACGAGCACGACGAAGAACAGCAGCGCGCCCGGCGGGTGGCCGGCGAGGTGCACGGGCCAGTTGTCGTCGGAGTCGAGCGGGATGCGCGACACGTACTCGCGCAACGTCGCGGGGAAATCGGTCACGGTTCGCGCAGTGTCGAGGTACTCGTACTGCGTGTCGAGGATGACGCCGATGCCGTCGAGTCCGTCGACGGTCGCGAGGCTTGCGAGCCATGCCGCCCCGGCGACGAAGCTCCCTGCGACGAGCGCCCGCCACGGAGCCCGCGCGGCCAGGTCGACGCCCCAGACGGCCGCGAGCACTGCGAGCACGACGGCCGGCAGGGTGCCGGGGCCGAGCCGCGGCATCCACTCGGCATGCAGCGGCGGGAACGACATGACGTGCACGCTCCAGCCGAGGAGTACGGGAATGGAGATCGCGAGCCCGATGAGCATGAGCGCGATGACGAGGCCGATCCACGGTGCGAGTCTCCGCGACCGCGTGGCCGGTGTCGGGCTCGCCGGCACCGTCTCGGTGATCATGCGGGCCGCCCCTCCGTGAGCCGCCGGAACTCGCGTGCGAACCGCGAGCCGGGCGCAAGCGCTGCGGCGACGGATGCCTCGACCGCGGTGTCGACGTCGGTCAGCACCGCCAGCATCCCCACCGCGAGACCCGCCTCCTCGAGCCGGCGGCGCTGCAGCGCCCCGGTGTCGCCGCGCGACATCGGCACCCCGCGGACGAGGTCGCCGCGAGGCTCACGCATGCCGAGCGCCCAGAACCCGCCATCGGCCGCGGGGCCGAACCAGCAGTCCACGCCGTCGTCGCCGCCGTGCGCGAGCGAGGCGAGGGCCGCGGCGACGTCGGGGGCGCCCAGCTGCGGGGTGTCCATGCCGACGAGCAGGGTCGGTTCCGCCAGCACGTCGAAGAGGTGTGCAAGCCGTTCGTCGAGCCCGCCGCCGATCTGCGGCAGCACCTCGAACCCGGAGGCGAGTGCGGCGGCCGGCGCCTGCGACCCGTCGAAGTAGAGCACCCGCCGCGAGACCCGCAGCGATGCGACGGTCGAGAGGGTGTCGTCGAGGCTCGCCGCCGCGAGCCTCGCGGCAGCCGACCGGGAGAACGGCGGGCTCAGGCGGGTCTTCACGCGCCCCGGCAGGCACTCCTTCGCGATGACGACGACCGCGGTCATCGCGACACCTCGGCGAAGACCCGCGACATGTCGGCGACCGCCGTGACCACGCCCCGCAGGGTGCCCGTGACCTTCGACCGGCCCGCTCGCGGCGCGTAGGCGACGTCGACCTCGCGGATCGACCATCCGGCGGCCACGGCGCGCAGCACCATCTCGAGCGGGTATCCGCTGCGCCGGTCCCGGATGCCGAGCGCCCGCAGCTCGGCGGTGCGCGCGACCCTGAGCGGGCCGAGATCGTGCAACCGGATGCCGGTGCGCCGCGACAGCATGGCAGCGAGCACTCGGTTCGCCAGCCGGGCGTGCAACGGCCAGGCACCGCCGGTGGTCGGCCGTCGCCGTCCGAGCACGAGATCGGCGCCGCCCTGCTCGAGGAGCCTCACGAGGTGTGGGAGCTCGGCGGGGTCGAGCGACGCGTCGGCGTCGCAGAACGCGACGAGCGGGGCATCCGCCGCTTCCAGGCCCGCGTCGGCCGCTGCACCGAATCCGCGGCGCGACTCTGTGACGACGAGCGCACCGAACTCCCGCGCGATCTCGGCCGAGCGATCGGTGGAACCGTTGTCGACGACGATCGCCCTGACGCCGGCCGGCACGCGGCCGAGCACCCACGGCAGTGCCCGCTCCTCGTCGAGGCACGGGAGCACCAGGTCGACGCGGGATGCCCGCATGGTTCGACGCTAGGTCACGGCCTCAACGGGGTCGCCGGACAAGTCTTACGGAACACGAACGTCTGGCCGAGGTCACGGGATTCGATGCCGGAGCGGACGTAGTCTGTGAACGTGTCCGCGGCTGCTCCGTTCTCGATCGGCAACGAGGACCTCGTGGGCCGGCGAGTGCTGCTCGTCGACGACGACCCGACGGTCGCCGAGGTCGCGTCGAGCTACCTGCGCGCCGGCGGCTTCGTCGTCGAGGAGGCGGGGGACGGCTTCACCGCCCTGCAGGCCGCGGAACGTCTCGCGCCGGACCTCATCGTGCTCGACCGCATGCTGCCCGGCATCGACGGCCTCGAGGTCTTCCGGCGGCTGCGCGAACGGATGTCGACCCCGGTCATCCTGCTCACCGCCCTCGGGTCTGAGGACGACCGCATCGCGGGCCTCGCGGCCGGAGCCGACGACTACCTCGCGAAGCCGTTCTCGCCACGCGAGCTGGTGCTGCGGGTGCAGTCGGTGCTGCGGCGCTCGATCGGCGAGTTCACGCCGGAGTCCGTGCTCGAGTACGGCGAGTTCCGCCTCGACCCGTCGGCCCGGATCGCGACCCGGGCGGGGGTCGAACTGTCGCTCACGGTTCGCGAGTTCGACCTGTTCGAGTTCCTCCTGAAGCATCCGAACCAGGTCTTCAGCCGTGAGGACCTGCTGCGCACGGTCTGGGGCTGGACCTACGGCGACCTCTCCACGGTCACCGTGCACGTGCGCCGGCTGCGGGAGAAGATCGAGCGCGACCCGCGCTCGCCCTCCATGCTGACGACCGTCTGGGGAGTCGGCTACCGGTTCTCGATGGGTGGTGTTCCGGATGCCGTGGTCTGATGTCGTCGCGGTCGCCTCGGTCGCGCTCGCCACGACCGCCGTCGTCGGCGGGCTCGGCGTCGTCGCGCTGCTGTTGCTGCGGCGTGCGTCGCTCGTCGTGCAGGTGTGCGTGCTCGTGCTCGCCGCGATCGTGTCGGTCGTCGCGAGCATGGTCGGCGTCGCCAACGCGATGTACCTCTCCGAACACGACCTCACGGTCGCGGTGGCCGTCGCGGCGATCTCGGGTGTCGTGTCGCTCGTGCTCGTCGCGGTGCTCGGCCGGCTCGTCGCGCGCAACTCGCGAGCGCTGTCGCTCGCGGCCCGACGCATCGGCGCGGGTGAGCGCCTCGAGTCGGCCGGCCGGTACTCGAACAGCGAGCTCAATGCCCTGGCCGACGAACTCGTCGCGACGAGCGCGAAGCTCGCCGAGTCACGCGAGCGCGAGCAGCGCATCGACAGCTCCCGCCGCGAGCTCGTGGCGTGGATCTCACACGACCTGCGCACGCCGCTCGCCGGTATCCGGGCGATGGCCGAGGCCCTCGAGGACGGTATCGCGCCGGACCCGGCCAGGTACCACCGACAGATGCGCATCCAGGTCGACCAGCTCTCGAGCATGGTCGACGACCTCTTCGAGCTGTCGAAGATCGACTCCGACGCGCTGCGTCTCTCGTTCAAGGAGGTGTCGCTCTACGATGTCGTGAGCGACACGGTCGCCGACCTGCGACCCGCGTCGCGCGGTCGCGACATCCGCGTCGAGGCGCCGCTCGAGCAGGACCTCCTCGTGGTGGCCGACCCGCGGGAGCTCTCGCGGGCGATCGGGAACCTGCTCATGAACGCGATCCAGCACACGCCCGAGGGCTCGCCGATCACGGTCGCCGTCGACCTCGTCGACGATCGGGCGATGGTGTCGGTGATCGACGCGGGCGGCGGCATCGACGAGGACGACCTCGACCGGGTGTTCGAGCCGGCCTGGCGCGGGTCGAGGGCCCGCACGCCGTCGTTGCGCGAGGGCTCCACGAGCGGTGCAGGACTCGGCCTCGCGATCGTCAAGGGCATCATGAGCGCGCACCGCGGCGAGGTCGCGGTGCGAAATGTGCCCGGCGGATGCCGCTTCGACCTGCTGCTCCCGCGCGACGCCTCGCTCAGCGCCTGAGGCGCCGGCCGGTGCGGCAGCGGTCAGCGGTCGGTGGCGAACTCGCGGAGCCCGTCCTCGAGCGACACCGCCGCCCGCCAGCCGAGTTCCGCGCGGGCTCGTGCGGATGACGCGGTGATGTGCCGAACGTCGCCGAGGCGGTACTCGCCGGTGACGACCGGGGCCGGCCCGCGCATGGCGCGCGCGAGGCCCTCGGCGACCTCGCCGACCGTCGTCACCGTGCCGGAGCCCACGTTGTACGCCCGCGCACTGCCGGCTGCCAACCCGGAGAGCCGGTCGACGGCAGCGAGGTTCGCGCCCGCGACATCCGTGACGTGCACGAAGTCGCGCCGCTGTCGTCCGTCTTCGAAGACCCGCGGCGCCTCGCCCCGCTCGATCGCCGAGCGGAACAGGGCGGCGACGCCGGCATACGGGGTGTTGCGCGGCATGCCGGGGCCGTAGACGTTGTGATAGCGCAGCATCGCCGCCGTTCCGCCGGTCGAGCGGGCCCAGGTCGCCGCCAGGTGCTCCTGCGCGAGCTTGGTGAGCGCGTAGACGTTGCGGGGGTCGAGCGCGTCGTCCTCGTCGACGAGGTCGGGCGTGAGCGGTTCGCCGGTGCCGGGGTCGCGCGGCTCGAACCGGCCGGCGTCGAGGTCGGGCGTGGTGCGCGGCGCCGGTCGGCGACGGCGTCCTGTCACGTCGCGGTACGCGCCCTCACCGTAGACGACCATCGATGACGCGAGCACGAGCCGACCGACATCGGCTCGGCCCATCGCGGCGACGAGCTCCGCGGTGCCGGTGACGTTCGTCGAGGCGTA
Organism: Agromyces sp. NPDC058484; assembly: GCF_042720415.1. Taxonomy (NCBI): domain Bacteria; kingdom Bacillati; phylum Actinomycetota; class Actinomycetes; order Micrococcales; family Microbacteriaceae; genus Agromyces; species Agromyces sp. NPDC058484. The sequence goes on from NZ_JBHXMP010000006.1 coordinate 31,859, forward strand.
GTCGGGTGCGTCCGAGAGGGCCACGCCGAGGCCGACCTTCGCGGCCTGGTGGCAGACGACGTCGACGCCCCGCAACGCGCGGTCGAGCGCACCGGGGTCACGCACGTCGCCGCGCATGAGCTCGACGCCGTCGATCGGCCTCGGCTCTGCGGGGTGCACGTCGTCGCGCAGCGAGTCGAGCAGCCGCACGTCGTGGCCGCGCGCCACCGCGAGCTTCACGATCGTGCCGCCGATGAACCCGGCACCGCCGGTGACGAGCAGGGTCATCGCACCACCGGCAGCGCCCGGAGCGCCGCGACCGCCTCGCCGTCGATGAGCGCCCGCGGCTCGTAGTCGTCGGGCACCGACGTCACGATGCGCTCGATCGCCGCGACGATGCGGGGCTTCGCCTCGGCGAGCCGGCGGAAGACGAGTTCGGCGGTGACCGCGTCGGGGTCGTCGGCGGAGGTGCCGCTGTCAGTGTCGGTGACCAGGCAGATCGCGACCGTGCCGATCCCGATCTCGGCGGCGAGCGCGACCTCGGGGCAGAGCGTCATGTTCACGAGGTCGACGCCCGCGTCGCGGAGGATGCGCGACTCGGCCGCGGTCGAGAACCTCGGCCCCTGGATCACCGCGACGGTGGCCCGCGGCGCGGCATCCGGCAGTTCCGCGATCGAAAGCGACCGCAGCACCGGGCAGAACGGCTCGGCGAACGGCAGGTGCCGCACGAGACCCGCGTCGAAATAGGTGTCGGCGCGGCCGAACGTGCGATCGACCAGCTGGTCGGCGAGCGCGAACGACTCGGTCGGAAACGCCGGCCTGAGCGAACCGACGGCGGCGGTGGAGACGACCGCCCGCACGCCCAGGCTCGCGAGCGCCCAGAGGTTGGCGCGCGCGTTGACGCGGTGGGGTGCGATCGTGTGGCCCGCGCCGTGCCGGGGCAGGAAGGCGATCGGCCGTGTCCCGAGTTCGCCGACCGTGACGATGGCCGGCCCGAACGGCGTCGAGACGTCGCGAGTCGCGCCGCCGTCGACGAGCTCACCGAGGCCGGTGCCGCCGATCACGCCGACGATGTTCGCCACCCCTCCACCTTGCCTCGGCCGGGCCGCGCGTCGGGAGGCAGTTCCTTACGATCCCGTGACGGCTCCGCACGTGCCCCGACGTCGGCGGTCCGCGGCTGCTCGACCAGCGGCGGTCGACCTGGCATCAGTGTCCGCATTCGCGGGTAGGATCGGCCCATGGAAACGTATCTGCGGGTGCAATCGTGACGCAGTTCCGCATCAGCGAGGCGGCCGCGCTGCTCGGCGTCAGCGATGACACCGTGCGACGCTGGGCCGACCAGGGCCGCATCGACGTCACGCGCGGCGCGAACGGCATGCAGATGGTCGACGGCGCGGCACTCCTCCCCCTCATGGAGGAGCTCGCGTCGGGCGGCGCCCTCGCCGAGGCGTTCCCGCTCGCGCGGGCATCGGCCCGCAACCGCTTCGTCGGCCTCGTCACCCGCGTGCAGCGCGACGGCGTGATGGCCCAGGTCGACCTGCAGGCCGGCCCGTTCCGCGTCGTCTCGCTGATGAGCCGCGAGGCCGCCGACGAGCTCGGGCTCGAGCCCGGCATGCTCGCCGCGGCGAGCGCGAAGGCCACCACGGTCTCGATCGAGCTTCCACCGAGGGGCGACGGATGACGCGGCGCACCGGTCGCGCCCTCCCGCGTCCGCTCGTGCTCGTGCTCGTGCTCGCGACGCTGGCGGGTCTCTCCGGGTGCGCCGCCGGGCCGGGTTCCACGGCGGATGCCCCGACGACTGATGCCCCGGCGGATGCCGCACCCGCCACCCTCACCGTCTTCGCCGCCGCCTCGCTCACCGAGGCGTTCGACACCCTCGCCGAGCGGTTCGAGGCGGAGCATCCGCTCATCGAGGTCGTGCTCAACTCCGGCGGAAGCGCCGCGCTCGCCCAGCAGATCGTCGAGGGCGCGCCCGCCGACGTGTTCGCCTCGGCCGCCGAGCCGCCCATGCAGACGGTGGTCGGTGCCGGGCTCGCCGATGACCCGGTCGTCTTCGCGACGAACACGCTCGAGCTCGTCGTGCCCGCCGGCAATCCCGCCGACGTCGACGGCCTCGACGACCTGGCGCGGCCCGAGCTGCGGATCGCGCTCTGCGACGCGTCGGTGCCGTGCGGCGCGGCATCCGTCACGCTGCTCGGGCACGCCGGCGTCACCGCCGCGCCCGACACCCTCGAGTCCGACGTGAAGGCGGTGCTGACGAAGGTCGTGCTCGGCGAGGTCGATGCGGCCCTCGTCTACCGCACCGACGTGATCGCGGCGGGCGATGCGGTAGAGGGCATCGAGGTGCCGGGCGCGGCATCCGTCGTCAATCGCTACCCGATCGCTGCGATGACGGATGCCGCGAGCCCGCGTGCCGCCGCCGACTTCGTCGCGTTCGTGACCGGCGCCGACGGGCGCGCCGTGCTCGACGCCGCCGGATTCGGGGCGCCCTAGGTGGCGACGGCGCCGCGCGCGGGCGGACGGCTGTCGTGGCCGGTCGTCGCGGTCGCGGCGCTCGCGCTCGCCCTGCTCGTGCTGCCGCTCGCCGCGCTCGTGCTGCGCGCACCGTGGGCGCGCCTGCCCGAACTGCTCGCCCGCGAGTCGGTGCTGCAGGCCCTCGTGCTCTCGTTCGGCACGGCGCTCGCGGCGACCGGGCTCTGCCTCGTGCTCGGCGTGCCGCTCGCGGCGCTCGTCGCGCGGGCATCGGGCTGGCCGACGCTGCCGCGGCGCCTGCTGCGCGCGGCGGTCACCGTGCCGCTCGTGCTCCCCCCGGTCGTCGGCGGCATCGCCCTGCTGCAGCTGCTCGGGCGCCGCGGGCTCGTCGGCGGCGCGCTCGAGGACTGGTTCGGACTCACGGTGCCGTTCACGACCGGCGCCGTGGTGATCGCCCAGGTGTTCGTGGCGCTGCCGTTCCTCGTGTTCGCCGTCGAGGGCGCCCTGCGCTCGGCCGACCGCCGCACCGAGCTCGCCGCGGCCACGCTCGGCGCCTCGCGGTGGCAGGTGTTCCGGCACGTCACGCTGCCGCTCGTCGCGCCCGGCGTCGCGGCCGGCGCGGTGCTCTGCTTCAGCCGCGCCCTCGGCGAGTTCGGTGCGACGATCACGTTCGCCGGTTCCCTGCCCGGCGTCACGCGCACCCTCCCGATCGCGAGCTACCTCGCGATGCAGACCGACCCCGACGAGGCGATCGCGCTGGCGCTGCTGCTGCTCGCGGTGTCGGCGGCCGTGCTCCTCGGGCTGCGCGACCGGTGGCTTCCGGGAGTGCGGGGATGACGCGGCCCGCCCGGCGCCCGGCCCTGCATGCCGACGTCACCGTGGCGCGCGGCACCGCGCGCATCGCGGCCGCGTTCGACGTGGAGCCGGGGCATCCGCTCGCCGTGATCGGACCGAACGGCGCCGGCAAGTCGAGCGTGCTCGCCGCGATCGCCGGGCTCGTGCCGATCGAGTCGGGACTCGTGTCGATCGGCGATCGCGCCGTCGGCGATCTGCCGCCCGAGCGGCGGCGCATCGGCGTGGTGTTCCAGGACTACGTGCTGTTTCCGCACCTCACCGTGCGCGACAACGTCGCGTTCGCGGCGCGAATGCGCGGCTCGCGGAGCGCGGCGCGGGACGCCGCCCGGCCGTGGCTCGATCGGTACGGCCTCGCGCCCCTCGCCGACCGCCTGCCCGCCGAGCTCTCAGGCGGACAGGCGCAACGCGTGGCCCTCGCCCGCGCCCTCGCGGCCGAACCCGAGGTGCTCCTGCTCGACGAACCCATGTCGGCGCTCGACGTCGAGGTGCGCGCCGAGATGCGCGCCGAACTCGCGACGCATGTGCGCGAGTTCGGCGGCGCCACCGTGCTCGTCACGCACAGTCCGGCGGATGCCGCGGCGCTCGCCGACTCCGTGCTCGTGCTCGAGGCGGGGCGGGTGACGCAGCGCGGCACGCTCGACGAGCTGCGCGCGACACCCGCGACGCCGTACGTCGAACGGATGCTCGCGGCATCCGCAGAATAGCCGTTGCGTTGCCGCCGCGCCTCGTTCCGCCCCCTCCGCTCGCGCCTCGTTCCGCCCGCACATTGGGCCCCGCAGACTCCGCTACGGCTGCGCTTCTTGCAGCAGTGTCGGAGTCGAGGAGGCTACAACCAGTTCGGCGCGAAGACGTCATGGGCTCAGGGCCGTGCGATGGTCAGCGGCGCGGCGACTCCACCAGCACGTCGACCGGCGACGCACCGTCGAGTTCGTACCAGGCGTCGACATCGAACGTGAACTCCGCGACGGCGCTGGTCGGCATCTCGTGGATCTCATCCGAGAACTGGTGCGCGAGCGACGCCGTCTCGGGGTTGTGCCCCACCACGATCGCGCACGCGACCTCGTTGTCGAGCTCGCCGATGACCCGCAGGACCTCGTCGGCGGATGCCCCGTAGAGTCGTTCGTCGGTAATGACGCGGGCGGCGCCGAAGCCGAGCGCGGCGGCGATGAGCTCGGCCGTCGCGCGCGCCCGCACCGCGGTGCTGGAGAGGATCACGTCGGGTGCGACGCCGCGTTCGGCGAGCCGGTGCCCCATCGCCGGCGCATCGCGCAGGCCCCGCTCGTTGAGCGGGCGATCGTGGTCGGAGGTGCCGGGATGCTCCCAGCTCGACTTGGCGTGGCGCACGAGCAGCAGGGTCTTCATGGGCCGAGTCTGCCACCGAGCCGTCGCCGCCGCGACGTTTCTCAGGACCAGCCGCGCGTTGGTGTCCAGGAGGGGCCCATCGGACTTCTCATCCTGCGAACGCTTGACAGCTCGTCCGAGACCGTGCGAGCCGGCGAGGTCCTGCCCCTCGCTCACCCGCTCACCCGTTCACCGCTCACCGCTCAGCGCGAGGCGAGCCCCGCGGCGAACTCGAGCACGCAGAGCGCGGCCAGCCGCACGGTGCGTTCGTCTGCGGCATCCGTCGTCGCATCGATCTCGACGATGTCGGCTGAGCGCACCCGAGCGTCGGCACCCGCGGCCCGCACGAGCGCCCGCAACTCCCATGCCGCGAGCCCGCCGGGCACCGACGCCGGGCACGCAGGGGCGACCGAGCGGTCGCACGCGTCGACGTCCACGTCGAGGTGCACGGGGCCGCCTCCGGCGCCGGCGATCTCGAGCGCCTCGGCCATGACCTCGGCCGGCCGGCGGCCGTGCAGCTCGTCGCGGTGGATCACCGTGATCCCGAGCTCGGCCGCCCGCCGCGCATACGCCGCGGAGTTCGCGAAGTCGGCGATGCCGATCTGCACGATGCGGCGCGGATCGAGGCCCGCCTCGACGAGCCGGCGCACGGGCGAGCCGTTCGAGACGCCGTCGCGCAGGTCGTAGTGCGCGTCGATCGTCACGAGGCCGGCGCGTTCGAGGTCGTCGCCCCAGGCGCCGAGCGCGGTGGCGACGGTCACCGAGTTGTCGCCGCCCAGGGCGACGAGCGCAATCGCACGTTCGAGCGCGTCCGCCACGGCCGCGATCGTGCGCGCCTCTCCGGCCGGGCCGTCGGGCTCGTGGATGTCGCCGGCGTCCGCGTACCGCAGCTCGCCGAGGTCGACCGGGTCGGATGCCTCGGCGCCGATGCTCCGATCGACGGCCGCGCGCCGGTCGGGCATGACCGCCGGGCTGTAGCGCTGCAACGCCGTGCGGATCGCCGCGGGCGTCGCATGCGCGTTCGTCGGCGAGAGCGAGGTGCGCCACGCCGGCACGCCGAGCAGCACGAGGTCTGCGGATGCCTCGGGCCCGAGCTCCGCGAGCGCGGGCCACGCGCCGGCGCGGGGCCACAGCGGGTCGTGAGAGAGCGTCGCCATGCCACGACGGTAGCAACGACGGATGCCGCGGGCCGAGGCATCCCCTGGCCGTGGTGTCTGCGATTTCGGACGTGGCCGCCCCAGCGCACGCCTCAGCCGCGGAGCGCGGCGAGCAGCGCCCGTTCCCGTGCCGCGCTGAGGCCGGCGCCGCGCTCACGCTCGAGACCCTGCCTCCGCTCCCATTCGAGCACCTCCTCGAGCAGCTGCCCGACCGGCCGCAACCGAAGCCCCTCGGCGACCGCCGCCGCGTTCGACCGGTCCATGAACGCGTTCCACCCGGGGTCGATGATCCACAGCGGCAGCGACTCGGGTCCCGACCACTCGGCGACCCCCTGTTCGGCCAGCCACTCGGGCGCCACCGCGACGACCTCGCCCCGGTGACCGCCGATGACGCGCGACGCCCCGAGCCAGTCGCCGAACGTGCTCCGGTCGCCGACGGCGTTGAACGCGCCCGTGAGTCGACGTTCGACCGAGTCGAGGGTGAAGCGCACGAGATCGTCGACGTGGATGGCCTGGGTCGGGGAGTCGAGGATGTCGGGCACGAGCATCGGTTCGTCGTCGCGGGCGGCGCGCGCGACCCAGTAGCCGCTGCGGCCCGAGGCGTCCCCGGGTCCGGCGATCAGCCCGGGCCGGACCACGAGCAGCCGATCGCCGAGTGTCTCGCGGTACGCGAGCTCGATCGCCGACTTCGCCTCGCCGTAGGTGTCGGGCGTCGACTCGTCGGACTCCAGCGGCGGCATCAGCGCGGCCGACTCATCGGCGCCCGGCTCGTTCTGCGCCGCGTAGACGTTGCCCGAGGAGATGAACGTCCAGTGCGCGGCATGGGGCGCGAGGTCGGCTGCGGCCCGACGCGCGAACCCTGGCTGGCGCGTGACGTCGATGACCGCATCCCACTCCTGCCCGGCGACCTCGTCGTACGCGCCCGGCTCCGACCGGTCGGCACGCACGAACGCCGAGCAAGGGGCGACCTCGCCCGCCTCGCCCCGCGCGAGGCTCGTCACGCGATGCCCGCGCACGATCGCCTCCCGCGCGAGTTCGCGTCCGAGCCACTGCGTGCCGCCGAGGATGAGCAGGTCCATCCGCCCATCCCAGCACGTGACGGATGCCGCATGCACTCCTGTTCTCGCAACGCGAACTCTTCGCGGGATGCGGGAACAGATCGAGCCGTGCCTGCGTTGTCGACAATGTGTGCAATACCCGGTGGGGGTATGCATGACCGCTCGCAACGGAGGAAGATCGATGAGTATGACCCGCGATGAGCACGAGCACGCCGGCCACGAACACCACGAACGAGCCGCAGTCGCGGATGTTCCCGCGCACGGCTCGCACGATGCGCACGACGAGCACTCGGCCCACGCCGGGCACGGCGGCCACGCCGAGCACACCGGCCACGCCGAGCACACCGGGCACACCGGTCACGGCGACCACGTCGGCCAGTTCCGCCGGCTGTTCTGGATCATGCTCGTCATCGCGGTGCCGACCATCGCGTTCAGCCCGATGTTCGCGTCGATCCTCGGCTACCAGCTGCCCGACAACCCCCTCGTCCCGTGGATCTCCCCCGTGCTCGGCACGGTCATGTACGTCTGGGGCGGCAGGCCGTTCCTCACCGGCGCCTGGTCCGACCTGAGGTCGCGTCAGCCGGGCATGATGCTCCTCATCGGGCTCGCGATCACGGTCGCGTTCTTCGCGTCGCTCGGCGCGAGTCTCGGCATCCTCGACCACATGCTCGACTTCTGGTGGGAGCTCGCGCTGCTGATCGTCATCATGCTGCTCGGCCACTGGATCGAGATGCGGTCGATCGCCGCAACCTCGTCGGCGCTCGATGCGCTCGCGTCGCTGCTGCCCGACGAAGCGGAGCGGGTGACGGATGCCGCGGACGGTCCTTCGACGGGCTCAGGGGCCGAACTGGTCGCGCCTGCCGACCTGAACGTCGGCGACGTCGTGATCGTGCGCCCCGGCGGACGCGTCCCGGCCGACGGCGAGGTCGTCGACGGCACCGCCGCCATGGACGAGTCGATGATCACCGGCGAGTCCACGACCGTGAGCCGCGGCCCGGGTGCGCACGTCGTCGCGGGCACGGTCGCGACCGACACCGCGATCCGCGTGCGGGTCTCCGCCGTCGGCGAGGACACCGCGCTCGCCGGCATCCAGCGCCTCGTCGCGCAGGCACAGGCGTCGAGCTCGCGCGCGCAGCGCCTCGCCGACCGCGCCGCGGGCTGGCTGTTCTGGTTCGCCCTCGGCGTCGCCGTGATCACGGCGATCGTCTGGACCCTGCTCGGCAGTCCCGACGACGCGGTCGTCCGCACGATCACGGTGCTCGTGATCGCCTGCCCCCATGCCCTCGGCCTCGCCATCCCGCTGGTCGTCTCGATCGCGACCGAGCGCGCGGCGCGCGGCGGCGTGCTCATCACCGACCGCCTCGCCCTCGAGACGATGCGCACGGTCGGCGCGGTGCTCTTCGACAAGACCGGCACCCTCACCAAGGGCGAGCCCGCGGTGACGGATGCCGCGGCGGCTCCCGGCCACGACCTGGCCGAGGTGCTCGGGCTCGCCGCCTCCGCCGAGGGCGACTCGGAGCACCCGCTCGCGAAGGCGATCGTGGCCGAGGCCGCGCGTCGCGGATACCCGACGCGCCCGGCGCAGGACTTCGAGGCGTCGGCGGCGATCGGCGTGCGCGCCATGGTCGACGGCCGTGCCGTGCACGTCGGCGGCCCCGGCATGCTCGAGCGCGAGGGCACGGCGCCGCTCGCGGCATCCGTCGCCTGGGCCGAGGCCGGATCGACCGTGCTGCACGTGCTCGTCGACCCTTCGACAGGCTCAGGGCAGCGCGCCGAGGTGGCCGGCGCGATCGCCCTCGCCGACGAGGTGCGGCCCGAGTCGAGAGAGGCCGTCGACGCGCTGCACGCGCTCGGTGTACAGGTCGTGATGATCACGGGCGACGCGGAGCCCGTGGCCCGCACGGTCGCCGCCGAGCTCGGCATCGACCGGGTGTTCGCGGGCGTGCGCCCCGAAGACAAGGCCGCGAAGGTGCAGGAGCTGCAGCACGAGGGCCTCAGCGTCGCGATGGTCGGCGACGGCGTGAACGACGCGCCCGCCCTCGCGCAGGCCGATGTCGGCATCGCGATCGGCGCGGGCACGGATGTCGCGATCGCCTCGGCCGGCGTCATCCTCGCGTCATCCGACCCCCGCTCGGTGATCTCGGTGATCGAGCTGTCGCGCGCGAGCTACCGCAAGATGGCGCAGAACCTCTGGTGGGCGGCGGGCTACAACCTCATCTCGGTGCCGCTCGCCGCGGGCGTGCTCGCGCCCATCGGGTTCGTGCTGCCGATGTCGGTCGGCGCGATCCTCATGTCGCTCTCGACGGTCATCGTCGCCGCCAACGCCCAGCTGCTGCGCCGGCTCGACCTGCGGCCCGAGGCGTCGACGCGCGCGGTGCTCGACCGCTCGCGCGGAACGGAACACGCGCGCCCCGCCGGTGGTCGAGCAGCGACGAAGGAGCGTATCGAGACCCAGTAGATGTGGAGCCGCTGCCGGTTCGTCGCGTTGCGGGCACGTACAGGTCGCGGGGGATCCGTGGGGCCCGGGCCCCGCGATCCGCTCAGCGGGCTTCGGGCGTCAGCTCCCGGGCGCGCCGGAGCAACGATCGGAAGGCGGCCTCGTCGAGGTCGGCGAGCGAGCCGAACGTCATGGCCGCCGAGCCGACCTTCACCTTCCCAAGCCCTGCTGCGCGGCGCTTCACGAGGTACTCGCCGTCCTCGGCGGCGTTCACGTAGACGCTGAGGTGCCGCTGCTGCTCCGCGAGGCCGATGAGGAACCACTCGACGGATGCCCCGCGCGGCCGCGGCTGGGAGATGCCGCCATACCCGACGATCCGTTGCTCGGTGCCGCCCCACATGGTGCCCTCCCAGAGCACGCGCTCGAGGCCCGCGAGCTCCTCGGAGAGGATGCGGTCGAGCGCGCGCAGGTCGTCGCCGCGCGGACCCTCGACGCCGGCGAGGAATCCGTCGACCTCGGTGTCGCTGCGTTCCATGATCGGCCTCCCGGCTTCAGGCTACGTGTTGCTCGACAGAACGTCGTCCCGAGTCGTCGCCCGCCGCGCCGCGCGACGCTCGCGCGCACCCTCGACCAGGTCGTAGAGCACGGGCAGCACGACGAGCGTGAGCGCCGTCGACGACACGAGCCCGCCGATCACGACGAGCGCCAGCGGTTGCGAGATGAACCCGCTGTGTCCGGTGATGCCGAGCGCCATCGGAAGCAGGGCGAAGATCGTCGCGAGTGCGGTCATCAGGATCGGTCGCAGTCGTCGGGATGCCCCGTGCCGCAGCGCCTCCCGCACGGTCATGCCGCGACCGCGGTACTGGTTCACGAGGTCGACGAGCACGATCGCGTTCGTCACGACGATGCCGACGAGCATGAGCACGCCCACGAGCGAGGCGACGCCGAGTGGGATGCCCGTGATGACCTGCAGCGCGATCGCGCCGGTCGCGGCGAACGGCACCGAGACGAGCAGCAGGAGCGGTTGCAGCAGCGAACGGAACGTCGCCACCATCACGATGTAGACGATGAGGATCGCCCCGAGCAGGGCCAGCCCGAGTTGCGAGAACGACTCCGCCTGGTCGGCCGAGACACCGCCGATCGACGCCGACGCGCCCGCCGGCAGGTCGGCCGCGTCGATCGCCGCCGACACCTCGGCGCTCGCCGTGCCGAGGTCGTCGTCGTTCGGCGTCGCCGTCACTGTCGCGCTGCGAAGGCCCTGCACGGTCGTGACCGACGACGGGCCGTCGGCCTCGGCGACTGTCGCGAGCGAGTCGAGCCGCACGGGACCGAACGGCGTCGGCACCTCGAGCGCCGAGAGCTCCGCGACGGTCGCGGGCGGGTTCTCGCTCGCGAGGTAGATCGTGAGCGTCTTCTCGTCGATCACCACCGAGCCCGCCGACTGCGGCTGCATGGCCGCCGAGACGACGCCGCCGAGGGCGACCTCGGAGTAACCCGCGGCTGCGGCATCCGCTCGGTTCACCTCGACCGCGATGTAGCGACGCGACTCCGAGAGGTTCGACGAGGTCTGCGAGAGCGAGTCGAGCCCGTCGAGCTCCGCCTGCACCGCGTCGGTCGCGGCCTGCAGGTCTTGCGCGTTCGAGGCGGTCACGTCGACCTCGATGTCGGTCGACGCGCCGAACCCGCTCGCCGCGGTGAGCCTGATCTCGCCCTGGTCTCCGAAGCCCCCGAGCTCCTCGCGCACCTGTGCCTGCAACGCCTCCTGGTCGGCGTCCTCGTCGGTCGTCACCCGGTACGTCACCGTCGCGCCGCCTCCGCCGCCGAGCGCCGCCGCGAGTCCGCGCCCGCCCGAGCCGATCGACGTCTGCACGGTCTCGACGCCGTCGGTGCCGCGGATCGTGCGCTCGACGGGCTTGGATGCCGCGTCCATCGCGTCGAGGCTCGTGCCGACGGGCAGCTCCTGGGTGACCTGGAACGTGTTCTGCCCCGACGAGCCGAGGAAGTTCGTCTTCATGAACGGCGTGAGCGCGATCGTGCCCCCGAGGATCAGCACGGCGACGACGATCGTGACGACGCCGTGCTTCAGCGTCCACTCGATGATCGGCAGGTAGCCCCGCTGCAGACGCGACGGGTGCTCGAGCTCGTCGACGGGGCTCGCAGAGCCTGTCGAAGCGTTCGCCCGCGGGCTCCCTTCGACGGGCTCAGGGAGCGGGGGGAGCTCGTCGACGAACGCCGCCGCCGCGGCATCCGCTGCGTCCTCGTGCTTGTGCAGCCTCGCGGGTTTCAGGAACCAGTACGCGAGCACGGGCACGATCGTGAGCGACACGAGCAGCGACGCGAGGAGCGCGATGGTGACCGTGAGCGAGAACGGGCGGAACAGCTCGCCCGTCACGCCCTCGACGAGCGCGAGGGGCAGGAACACGGCCACGGTGGTGACCGTCGACGCGGTGATCGCGCCCGCGACCTCGCGCACCGCGTGCACGATCGTCGACGCCCTGTCAGTGCCCTCGACCAGGTGGCGCTTGATGTTCTCGATGACCACGATGGAGTCGTCGACCACTCGCCCGATCGCGATCGTGAGCGCGCCGAGGGTGAGGATGTTGAGGGTGTAGTCGGCCGCCTGCAGCCCGATGAAGGTGATCAGCACCGACGTCGGGATCGAGATCGCCGTGACGAGGGTCGCCCGGATCGAGAGCAGGAACACGAGGATCACGAGCACGGCGAAGAGCAGGCCGAGCATGCCCTCGGTGGCGAGCGACTCGATCGACTGCTGGATGTAGGGGGCCTGGTCGAACACGACCGTGAACGTCGCGCCCGGGTTCGTCGTGTCGAGCGAGGACTCGAGAGAGGGCAGCAGCGCGCGCACCGCGTTCGACACCTCGACGGTGTTGGCCGCCGGCAACTTCGTGACCGAGATCGTGAGGGCCGGTTCGCCGTTCACGCGCGAGATGCTCGCGACGGGGTTGTCGGTGAGGGCGACGGATGCCACGTCGTCGATCGTCGCGGGCACGGCGCCCGCGCCGCTGGCCGAGCCCGTCGAGGCCGCTCCGAGCACCGGCAGCGCGGCGATGTCGTCGACGCTGCCGAGCACGCGGCCGGTCTGCACCGCGAACGTGGAGTCGCCCTCGGTGATGGTGCCCGCGGGCACGAGCAGGCCGTTCTGCGCCAGCGCCTGGCGGATCGCCTGCTGGGTGAGCCCTCGGGCGGCGAGCGCGGCCGGGTCGGGCGTGATGGTGACGCGCTGCCCGACGTCGCCGATGAGCGTCGCGTCCCGCACGCCGTCGAGGTCGCGGAGCTCGCCGAGCGTGGTGCGGTCGAGCTCGTCGGCGAGAGCGCTCACGTCGTCGGCGCCGGTGACCGCGACCGCGATGACCGGGAAGTCGTCGAGGCTGAGGGCGAGCACCTGCGGTTCGACGTCTTCGGGGAGCTCGCCCGCGATGCGGTTGACCGCCGAGAGCAGCTTCTGCTCGGCGAAGGCGAGGTCGGTGCCGTACGTGAAGCTCGCGGTGACGCGCGAGAGCCCGGTCGAGCTCGTCGTCGAGGTGGTCTCGAGCCCAGTGATGCCCTGGATGGCCGTCTCGATCGGCGTCGAGACATCCGTGTTCACGATGTCGGGCGAGGCGCCGGGGTAGGCGGCGACGATCGACAGCTGCGGGAACTCGATCGACGGGGCGAGCTCCTGCTTGAGGCTCGACAGCGAGATGCCGCCGAAGATCGCGACCACGACGGTGATCAGCGCGATGAGCGCTCGGTTCTTCATGCTGAGCGCGGCAAGCAGGTGCATCCCCCGATTCTGGCAGGGGCATTGGCGCCCGAAGGTCACAGGACGCAGCCGGAAATCACTACCCGGGAATGCGAAACGCGACATGCCGCGACCGGTCTGGCCGACAACGACCAATGGGGTGGAGCGATGTTGCGCCCTTCGCGCTGCTCACGCACTCGCACGTGCATATCGACCGGCGAGGAATCGAGCACTCGATCGATCATCGACTCAAAGAACTGTGAACTCCGGAGGTCCTCCGGCACTTCAGATTCGAGGACATCCGCAATTCCGAGACTGTCACCCTGTGCGCGTTCGACGTCTACGAGAATGAGGCAGGTCGCATCATACGTCGATGGATCCTTGAGTTTCCGCAACATGTCGACCGCGCGTTGCACTGTCCCCGGCTCTGCCAGGGCGGCAGCTCTCATGGCGAATACAAACCCGATCGCTGCCAGCGGGTACCGCCCTCGGAGATTCGCAGCATCGCCATACGCTTCTTCGAACCGATTTGGGAGGTTCTTGCGAAACGAGGACATCATCGTCTTGGTCGAGATCATCAGTTCGGGGCCGCGGGACCACTGCGCCATGACAACGTCTACCTGTTTCAAGTACGCCTTGCCAAGCACACGGGCATCACTGGACGCCACACCAGGTGTTCGACGGATGAGCTTCAGCAACTCTGCTCGAAGAGTCGGATTCGCACGCGCCAGTAACAAGCCAACCTCCCTCGGAAGAACCGCGGGCGCGTCGGGTCGTGGCCACACCTCATCAGGTGGAAACCCAGACCTAACGAGTTCTCTGGCGACCCAAGCATCGAGCGAAACGGCGAGTGCGCCCGAACTCCAGTCCCCACCATCCACGACGCGCTGGAGAAGAAGCTCTTCAAGCGCGGGAATGTCGGGCGAGAAGCCCTCCGACATCTTCCAAGGGGAAACGAACTCGGTCACGCCAATCATGCTCTCCTTGCGCGGCTGACGCGACGCGTCGTGTAGTCGTGGCGGGCTGCCTTTATCCGGTCGATGTCAACGACCGTCTCAAATGCTGATCGAGACACGGAGAAGACGAGCAAGTCTGCCAAGTTCTGGGCGCCCTCGATATCGCCAACTTGGATGCGCTTGTGCGCTTCAGCCAGACTCGATGCGTGACCGCTCAAGGCAGCCTTCACGAAGGCTGGCGAAACCGTCAACCATCTCGCCGCTTCAGTGGGCTCCATCTTGAGAACTCCGCCCCCATACGTTCGCCCTACGGTTTCCGCGGACAGAAGTGACATCGACGACATCGAAAGCACTGGAAGGAATTTCGCCAACGACGACCCTTCCGAGGCCAAGGCGAGGCCATGCGTGCCGTTGAGGTTCGCTACCCGAGCCGAATTCTTGACAACCCTCGGGGTGTGTCCGCTCATATACGAGACGAAGAAATCAGGCCGCGAAATCCCTGGTGTTCTCCACCAATACTGTCGAACCCTGCATTTGTAGCCATCGGGAACGCCCAGCAGCCGACCGCGGTCCATGTATCGGGCGCTCTCAGGGCTCGGCTTCTTCCCGGGCACGAGCAGAAATGCACATCGTCCGTCATCGCGCGCTCGTTCCCACGATCGGCGCGAGAAGTCGCCGACTGAGGTGATGGAGAGACCGGGCGGAAGTATCCTGACGAGTTCATGCTGCGGGATACCGAGGGCGACGACATCCTCCTGAGCCAACGTGAAGTAGGAATTGCGCCCGGTGACCGCCCCGGACGTTACTCGGCCCCATCCTCCGAGCGGCGAGAGCGCGCCCACATCTGCGAGGCGCTGCAGGTCCTGCTGTGCCGTGTCCCCTAGGAACGCACCTGTCCACTTTCCGCCGACGGGGTCTGGTGCCCAACTGGTTGTCGTGGCGCCAGAGAGCTCCTCAACGTCTCCGACCTGTCGTACCGTGAAGTGGTCGGTGCCTCCTGCATCGTTACCACCGGCAAGGAGTAAGACGACGTCGGCTTGTATCCCGTCGAATTGCAGCCGCTCGAAGGTGACCAACTCGACTGCTGTGAACCGCTCCAGCAGAAAAGCCCTGACGGGAGCCGCGTAATTCACCGAGAGCAGTTCTGCCGGGAGAACCATGCCAAGACGCCCTCCAGGCCGCAAGAACTGCGTCGCGTGCACGACGAAGGCGGCCCAGGATGAGGCGAGGCCCGACAAATTGACGCCAGCAGCGAGCGCGCGTTCGATAGCCCGTCGTCTGCCGTCTCCCGCGAACCCTTGAAAGCGGATGAACGGCGGATTTCCGATCACCGCGTCAAACGTCGGCGTGGGATCAACCGTGAAGAAGTCGGCTTCCCGAATGTCGGCAGCAACACCGAGAGATCGCGCGCGTTCGGATGCTTCGATCACTGACGGGCCATGAATATCGAAGCCGACGAACCGAGGCGGGGCACTGTCGTCTACTGATCTCCGGAGGTTCTCCGATACAGCTTGGAGAAACACGGCATCACCGCAGGAGGGTTCGAGCACTCGATCGTCCGGGCTGGTGATCGCCCAATCTGCGAGAAACGCCGCGAGCGGCAAGGGCGTAAAGAACGCGCCGCGCCCTTTACGCAGAGTTGGCGCATCGAACGCGAATGACATGCTTCGATTCTGCTCGATGCATCCGACATTGTCGGCGCGATACGCCGTCGGCTCACACGACGGAGGCGAGCAGCTCTTGCTCGGGCTCGGCGACCGGGGCGTGCGCCAGCGAATGCCACGCGCGGCTGAGGGCCTGCACCGCGGCATCCGTCGTCTCGGGGGTGTAGCAGATCGGCAGGCGGAGGAAGCGTTCGAACGCCCCGTCGACGCCGAAGCGCGGACCCGCCGCCACGATCAGGCCCTCGCGCCTGGCCGCGAGCGCGAGCTGCGAGCTCACGGGCGTGCCGAGCCCCACCCAGGTGACGATGCCGCCGTCGACGTGCGGCACGTGCCACTCGGGGATGGTGCGCGCGAGCAGGTCTTCGAGGCGGTCGCGGCCGGCGCGCAGCTGCTCGCGACGCAGCTCGAGGATCTCATCCATGCGGCCGAGGAGCCGGGTCACGAGGAGCTGTTCGAGGATGGGGGTGCCGAGGTCGCCCGGGGAGCGCACCGCGAGCAGGCGCCGGATGAGCGGCCGCTCGGCCCGGATCCACCCGACCCGGATGCCGCCCCAGGCCGTCTTGCCGACCGAGCCGATGAGCACCGCGGGGCCGTCGGCCGCCATCGGCGGGAACTCGCCGGGACGGTCGATCGAGAGCTCGGCGGTGGTCTCGTCGGCGATCACGACCGTGCCCTGGCGGGCCGCCGCGTCGAGCACACGGGCGCGCGCGGTTCGGCTCATCGAGCGGCCGGTCGGGTTCTGGAAGTCGGGAATGAGATAGGCCGCGACGGGGTTCGAGTGGCGGATGGCCTGCACGAGCGCGTCGGTCTCCTCGCGCTCGTCGCCGACGCCGTGCGGAGCGACCGGCACCGGCACGAGCCGCGCGCCCGCCGCGCGCAGGGCCTCGTAGGCGTGCGGGTAGATGGGCACCTCGGTCACGGCGCGGTCGCCGCGGCCGATGAGCGCACGCGAGAGCAGGGCGATCGCATGCTGGGCGCCGATCGTCACCATGATCTGCTCGGGCGTCGTGGGCAGCCCGCGGGCCGTGTAGCGGTCGGCGATCGCCGCACGCAGGGCTGGCGTGCCGATGGGGTCGAATCCCGCGTCGCCGAGGTACGCGGGCAGGTCGTCGACCGCCTGGCGCGCGACATCCGCAAGCCATGGCAGCGCGGGCGGGGCCGCCTTCGAGAAGTCGATGTACTCGGTCTCGAGCGGCGCGGGAAGGATCGCCGGGGCGCCGGGCAGCCGGGCGACGCTGCCGGAGCCGCGCACGCTGTGCAGCAGGCCCTGCTCGCGCAGGTGCCGATACGCGGCGGTCACGGTGGTGCGGCTCAGCGCGAGACGGGTGGCGAGATCGCGCTCGGCGGGCAGCCGGGTGTCGACGCCGATGCGACCGTCGAGGATGAGGAGCCGGATGCGCTCTGCGAGCGCCTCGTAGGCGCTGCCGGATCCCCGCCAGTCGCCGAGGAGGAGCTGGAGTGAGCGCGCGGTGAGCGCCAGGTCGGCCATAAGGCCACTTTACGCAGATTGGCTCTGTACGGGAAGGCCAATCATGGAATTGGATTGCATCATGCCCCGCACCAGTCCTCGCACCATGCTCCGTCGGATGCCCCGCCTCCCCGCCGACCCTGCTCCCGTGCTCGTCCGCCGGTTCGTGCAGCTCTTCGTCGGGCTGTTCCTCTATGGCATCGGCATGGCGCTCATCGTGCGCGGCGAGCTGGGCGTCGCCCCGTGGGACGTGCTGACGCAGGGCGTCGCGAAGCAGACCGGGCTCGGCTTCGGCCTGATCACCGTCATCACGAGCGGCGTGGTGCTGCTGCTGTGGATCCCGATCCGCCAGAAGCCCGGGTTCGGCACCGTCATGAACGCGCTGCTGGTCGGCCCCGCGGCGGATGTCGGCCTCTGGCTCATTCCGCCGGGCCTCGACCTGTGGGCGCGCGTCATCCTGCTGCCCGCCGGCATCGTCGTGCTCGCGATCGCGACCGGGCTGTACATCGGCGCGCACTTCGGCCCGGGCCCGCGCGACGGCCTCATGACGGGCCTGCACCGGCGCACCGGATGGCGCATCTGGATCGTGCGCACCGGCATCGAGCTCGTCGTGCTCGCGGTCGGCTGGCTGCTCGGCGGCAACGTCGGCATCGGCACGGTCGCCTTCGCGCTCCTGATAGGGCCGCTCTGCGGCTACACGATCCCGCTGTTCGCGATCAAGCGCGCCGAGCGAGCGGATGCCGCGGCCCCACCGCGCGACGCGCGCGACGCCGTCGCGGCATCCGCAAGCGTGCCTCCCGCGTGACGACCCTTTGCGGGTGCGTGACGACCCTGCCTCCTGCGTGACGACCCTTTGCCGGGTGGAGGACGCGTGCGAACCGTCGCGCCCCGGCAAAGGGTCGTCACGGCGGGCCGCGGCGGGCCGCGGCGGGCCGAACCTCCTACAGGTTGCGCTCGGCGTACACGGTCATCGCGTCGCGCACGAACTCGGCGCCCGCCCGGCGTGCCGTCTGCGCTGAGCCGGTCGAAGCGTAGTTGGCGCCGAAGCGCTCGTCGGCCGCGTACATCTCGGCAAGGCCGACGAAGTACGCCTTCGTCGGGCCGTCCGCGCCGCCGGGCATGCCCGGGATGCCGCGCAGCCACTCGAACTGGCGCTGCGCGAGCGCTTGCGCCTCGTCGCCCGCGGGGTCGATGCCCCGTTCGTGCGCCGCGATCCAGTCGCCATTGAGTGTCGCGAGACGCTGCTGCCACGCCGCTTTCTCGTCGGTGCTCATCGAGCGCCACCACGAGTCGCCCTTGGCGTACGCGTCCGTGCCCCAACGCTCCTCGACCTCCTCCCGGTACCGGGTGTGGTCGAAGCCGTCGAACATCTGCTCTGCCATGAGTCGTTCACCTCCCTCCAGTGCTCCGATGGTGCGTTCGACCGACGCGATCTGCAGCGCCAGCCGGTGCTCCTCCCCGCGCAGCCACTCGAGGTGCGCGCGCAGGGCGAGCGGGGCGCTCTCCTCCCGGTCGAGCACCTCCGCGATCACGGGGAGCCCGAGTCCGAGCTCGCGGAGGAGCATGATGCGCTGCAGCCGCACGAGCGCGTCGTCGTCGTAGTACCGGTACCCGTTGCCGCCGATGCGGCTCGGCGGCAGCAGGCCGATGTCGTCGTAGTGGCGGAGCGTGCGGCTCGTCGTGCCGGCGAGCTTCGCGATCTCCTGGATCGACCAGTCCATATGCCTCCCTTCTTCTCGTGATCTCCGGGGCCGGTATTGCCCCACGGATGCCACGGTAGACGTTGACGCGGCGTCAATGTCAAGCACTGGCATCCGTCGATGCTTGCGCTCGGGCGGAACGCGATATATCGTGTTGTCGAGCAGAAGACGCGATATATCGCGAGCGAGATTCCAAGAGCAGCGGATGCCGCGGCATCCGTCGCCCGCAATCGAAGGAGAGGAAGCGCAATGGCCATCGAGAAGTGGGTCATCGCACCCGGAGAGAGCCGGGTCATCGACCTCGAGCTCGTCCGCAAGCTCAAGGTCAGCCTCATCGGCGGCAAGGTCGACGTGATCGCCCACGACGAGCCCGGCGCGCGCATCGAGATCTCGGGCGTCACCGGCAGAGACCTCAAGGTCGAGATCGACGGCGACGCGCTCGAGATCGACCACCCCCAGTTGCGCTGGGACAACTTCATCGACGCGTTCAAGGGCTTCATCGGCAACGCGAAGGCCGAGGTCTCGATCCTCGCGCCGCGCCACGTCGCGCTGAAGCTCGGCATGGTCTCGGGCGACGCGCTCGTCTCGGGATTCGAGACCGACGCGAAGCTCAGCACCGTCTCGGGCGACGTGGTGCTCGACAACCACTCGGGCGACGTCGAACTCTCGAGCGTCTCGGGCGAGATGTCGGCAGGCGACCACACCGGCCGCATCACGGCGCACTCGGTGTCGGGCGACATCGTGGCGACCGGCGACATCGTCGCGTTCAACGCCGACACGGTCTCGGGCAACATGATCGTCGATGCCTACGGGACTCCCGGCCGCATCGACTCCAACACGGTCTCTGGCGACCTCACCGTGCGCTTCGAGCAGGGCTCGGGGGCGCGCTACCGCATCAACACCGTCGGCGGCACCGTGCTGCTCGACGACATGACGATCAAGGGCATGCTCGGCAAGGGCTTCGAGCGCGTCGTCGGCGAGCTGGCCGGCACCTGGCTCGACCTCGGCGCGAACAGCGTGTCGGGCAGCATCTCGATCATGCGGCGCGAGTCTCGGGCGAACGCGGGCACGACGGCGTTCCCTGAGCCTGCCGAAGGGACCGCGGCGTTCCCTGAGCCCGCCGAAGGGACCGCGGCGTTCCCTGAGCCTGCCGAAGGGGCCGCCGCCGGCGCCGGCGCGAACGGCAACGGGGCGTCGGCATGACTCCACCCGTCTTCGCCCACGGCAACCTGCGCCTGTACCTGCTCGCGCTCCTCGACGAGCGCCCGCGCCACGGTTACGAGCTGATCCAGGCGCTGTCCGACCGCTTCGGCGGCACCTACAGCCCGAGCGCCGGCACGATCTATCCGCGCCTGGCGAAACTCGAGGAGGAGGGGCTCGTCACCAAGTCCACCGACGGCCGCAAGACCGTCTACGAGATCACGGATGCCGGTCGCGCCGAGCTCGAGGCCAGGCGCCCCGAGCTCGACGCGATCGAAGACGACCTCACCGACTCCGTGCGCCGTCTCGCCGACGGAGTGCGCGCCGAGGTCAACGACGCGATGCGCACGCTCCGCGCCGAGCTCGCGAGCGCCGCCCGTGAGGCGAAGCGCGCGGCGACCCGCACGCCGGCGAGCGCCGCGGGTGGCACGGGCGCCACAGGCGCGGGCGCCACAGGCGGCACGGGCGCGGCATCCGGCGAGTCCATCCGTGCCGTGCACGAGGCCGACCTCGTGATCAACGAGTTCCGCCAGCAGCTGCGCACCGACCTGCGCACCCGGGCCCACCACGGCCGCGTGACCGCCGAGTCGGTCTCACTGCTCAGGGCCCGCCTCGCCCAGGTGCGCGCCGACGTGCTCGCCACGCTCGCTGAGCGCTGAATGCTGAGCGCTCAGCGGTGAACGTCTCACATCAGCTCGATGCGTGGCAGAACGAAGGGTGCCCTGTTGAGCAATCCGCTGTGCAGGATGAGAGGCCAGATGACCTCGCATACAAGGCCATCTGGCCTCTCATCCTGTCATCGTGGTCTCCCTCTGTGCGACCGATCCGCGCGATCCCAACGACGTCACCTTGCGCGCCGAACGTCGGCGGCTCGTGCTTCGATGAACGCATGACCGACGTCGAACTCAGGCCATGGTCCGCCGACGACCTCGACCTGCTTCGGCGGGCGAACACGCCCGAACTGATGGACCAGCTCGGCGGCATCGAGACCGATGCCCAGGTCGTTGCGCGACACGAGCGCTACCTGCGCCTGCAGCGCGAAGGCACCGGGTTCCAGTTCCGCATCGTGATCGCGGGGCATCCCGAGGGCGTCGGCATCGTCGGCTACTGGCATCGCGACGAAGGCGGGCAGGCGACCCTCGAGGCGGGCTGGTCGGTCGAAGCGGCGTATCGCGGTCGCGGCATCGCGCCGGCAGCCGTGGTCGCGATGCTCGAACAGGTCCGCGCCGCCGGCGAAACCCTTCCGGTGCACGCGTATCCGCGCGTCGACAACCCCGCGTCGAACGCCGTGTGCCGCAAGGCGGGCTTCACACTCCTCGGCGAGGTGGACTTCGAAGTCGCGCCGGGCCGTGTGCTTCACACGAACGACTGGGTCGCCCGGCTCGCGCGAGCCGCGGCATCCGCTCGCCTGACTTGACTTGCGCCGCGGCGGGTGTAGTGTCATCCGCCGTGACGAATGAAGTCGGCGAGCCGCCGGCAGAGCTGAAGTCGCCGAAGCACTGGATCATCGGCGACCCGCTGCCCACCGAGAAACTCGAGGGGCAGCTCCTCCCGAAGCGCTTCGCACTGCCGATCTTCGCGAGCGACCCGCTCTCCTCCGTGGCGTACGCGCCGCAGGAGCTGCTGATGATCCTGACCATCGGCGGCCTCGCCTTCCTGACCTTCGCGCCGTGGGTCGCGCTCGCGGTCATCGTGCTGCTCGTCACGGTGGTGGCGAGCTACCGCCAGCTCATCCGCGCCTACCCGTCGGGCGGCGGCGACTACGAGGTGGCGCACCGCAACCTCGGCGAGAAGGCCGGCCTCGTCGTGGCATCCGCCCTGCTCGTCGACTACGTCATGACGGTCGTGGTCTCGGTGGCGTCGGGCGTCGACAACATCATCTCCGCGATCCCCGAGCTGAACCCGTTCCGCGTCGAGCTCGCGGTGCTCTTCGTCATCATCCTGGCCGCCGTGAACCTCCGCGGCGTGAGCGAGTCGTCGAAGACGTTCGCGGTGCCCACCTACCTGTTCATCGGCAGCGTCTTCGTCATGATCGTCGTGGGGCTCACCCGCACGGTGCTCGGCGACCCGCCGGTGGCCGAATCGGCCGGGTTCGAGGTGCAGGCCGAGTCGCTCACCCAGGCGGCGATCATCCTGCTCCTGCTCCGTTCCTTCGCGAGCGGATGCTCCGCGCTCACCGGCGTCGAGGCGATCTCGAACGGCGTCCCCGCGTTCCGCCTCCCGAAGGTGCGGAACGCGCAGGCGACGCTCGTGCTCATGGGCGGCATCGCGATCATCCTGTTCGCCGGCCTCACCGCGCTCGCACTCATCGCGAACGTGCACTATGCCGAGGACCCGTGCCATCTCATCGGCTGGACCGAGTGCGCCACCGAGCCGCAGAAGAGCCTCATCGCACAGGTCGCGGCGGCGACGTTCGGCGACGCGACGGTGTTCTTCTACGTCATCCAGGCGGCGACGGCGCTCGTGCTCCTCCTCGCGGCGAACACGGCGTTCAACGGGTTCCCGCTGCTCGGGTCGGTGCTCGCCCGCGACGGCTACGCGCCGAAGTCGCTCTCGACCCGCGGCGACCGGCTGATCTACTCGAACGGCGTCGTGATCCTCGCGCTCGCGGCATCCGTCATCCTCGTCATCTTCCAGGCGAACCTCACGGTGCTGATCCAGCTCTACATCATCGGCGTGTTCGTCTCGTTCACCCTCGGCCAGACGGGAATGGTGCGGCACTGGCTACGCGCGCTGCGCACTCCTCAACGAACGAGGTCGCCCAGAGCGCAGGCGGATGCCGCGGGCGATCGGCCGCTCACGCGAGGCGCGATCTGGCGGGCCCTCGTCATCAACGCGGTGGGCGCCGCGATGACCGCGGTCGTGCTCATCGTCGTCACGGTCACGAAGTTCACGCACGGCGCATGGATCGTGTTCGTGCTGATGCCGGTGCTCTTCACGCTCATGCTCGGCGTGAACCGCTACTACCGCGACGTGGAGCGGGAGATCGAGGTCGACCCGACGACGACGTTCGGCTCAGCCGGCGACCACGCGATCGTGTTGGTGGGCCGCATGCAGAAGCCGACGCTGAAGGCCCTCGACTACGCGATCGCCGCACGCCACGACTCGCTCGAAGCAGTGCACGTCTCGCTCGACGACGACGAGACGAAGCGCCTCAAGAAGGGCTGGGTCAAGCAGAACATCCACGTGAAGCTGCGCATCCTGTCGTCGCCGTACCGCGACCTCAGCCATCCGCTCATCCAGTACATCAAGGCGCGGCGCGAGGAGCACGGCGCCGAGGTCGTCACGGTGTACATGCCGCAGTACATCGTCGGCCACTGGTGGGAGAACCTCCTGCACAACCACAAGGCACGGCGCATCCGGCAGAAGCTCATGCTCGTGCACGGCGTGACGGTGGCCCTGGTGCCGTGGCTGCTCGACTCGTCCGACCTCATCTACGGCCGGCGTTCACGCCCGCTGCCCGGCCAGGATCGCCGCGGCGAACCCGTGCGACCCGTGCCGCGTCGGCCCATCGTCGAGAAGACCCCGACCAAGCGCGGCAGGTAGGCCGAATCCGCCCCGGTGAGCGCCCGGTGAGCGCCCGCGGAAGCGCGAAGCTACAGCATCGCCATGATCTGGCGCGCGATCATGCGGCCCGCCCGGTTCGCACCGATCGTCGACGCCTGCGGCCCGTACCCCGCGAGGAAGATGCGCGGGTCGCTCCACGCCGCGCCCTGACCCACCGTGACGCCGCCCGCCTTCTCGCGCAGCCTCAGCGGCGACAGGTGCCGCAGCTCCGGACGGAAGCCCGTGGCCCAGATGATGACGTCGGCCCGGGCCATGCCGCCGCCCTCGTCGCCGCGCCAGACGACGCGGTCGGCCTCGATGCGATCGAACACGGGGCGCGCCACGAGGAGCCCGCGCTCGATGCCCGCCGCGATGCGCCGGCTCTTCGGCACGCCGGTTCCGCTCACGATGGAGGGCAGCGCGCGGCCCGAGCGGGCCGCCTCGTCCTGCTTGGCGACGGCGGCGGATGCCCCTTCGAGATCGAGCTCCTGCCGGTCGAGCCAGTCGATCGGACGGCGCGAGACCCACGTGAGCCCGGCCGCGACATCCTCGAGCTCGAGCATGAAGCCGATCGCGGAGGTGCCGCCGCCGACGACCACCACGTGCTTGTCGCGGAAGTCCTCCGCGTCGGTGTAGTCGGAGGTGTGCACGTGACGGCCTTCGAACTCGGCCATGCCGGGGTAGAAGGGCACGAACGGCGAGCCCCACGTGCCCGTCGCGTTCACGAGGAACTGCGTCGCGATGCGGTGCCGCGGTGCAGCAGGAGGCCCTGGTTCCTCGAAGGTCTTCCGCCGCCGGCCGAACAGACCGCGCGCCTTCTGCTCCTCCGGCTCCTGGATCGACTGCGGGGCGAGGTCTTCGGATTCGACGACGAGGTCGATGCCCTCGTTCGCCACGGTCCGCACGTTCATCGGGCGGCGCACGCGCAGGTCGAAGTGCTGCTCGAACCGGCCGTAGTAGTCGGCGACGACCGCCTTCGCCGGCAGGGCGCGGTCGGCGGTGTCGAAGCTGAGGCCGAGCTCGGCCATGCCGGGAAGGTCGTTGACTCGGTGAGCGGTGCCGAGTCGAAGCGACGACCAACGGTGCTGCCAGGCCCCGCCCGGCGCCGGAGCACGGTCGAGCATCACGAAGTCCTCGTCGGCGACGAGCTCGAACCGGCGCAGATAGTAGGCGACCGACAGACCGGCCTGCCCGGCGCCGATCACCACGACCTTCACGCGTTCAGGGCTCGTCATCACCCGTCAATCTCAACATGGGTTGCTGGATGCGCGCACCACGCCATCCGTGCGGAAACGGGGGCCTCACGGGACTTGTGCATGGCTCCTGTCAGGGCTGTCGGCGATGCTAAACTGGCAGTCGGACGAATTTCATTTATCAGATGAGCGCCGGGTGAAGACCATCCCACCCGGCCAGATGTCGTAAGGGGGTCACGCATGGGGCGCGGCCGTCAGAAAGCCAAGCACACCAAGGTCGCTCGGGAGCTGAAGTACTTCAGCCCGAACACCGACTACAACGCGCTTGAGCGCGAGCTCACCGGCTCGCAGCATGACGAGTACACCGACGAAGCGTCGAAGTGGGCCGAGTACGCCGACGACGACGACAGCTACGTCACGGGCGACGAACAGCGCGCGTAGTCGCCGGCGAGCGTCGCCGACTCCGAGGCGGCGGCATCCGCGTGACGAACACAGGATGAGCGGCCGATCATCTGCCCCACGGCGCCCATCCTCGCTCTGGTCCTGTAATCGCGTGAGTGCGGGGCGGCGCACCACTTCACGCGGGGCGCGACTGATCACGGTGTGGTCGACCGCCACACCGCGACCGTCTCGACGAACCGCTCGAGTTCGGCGAGCGATCCCGAGGGGGTGATCGCCCGCAGCACGACCTCGTCGACCACGTCGAAGGCGGCGAGGCCGGCCGCGTCGTCGAGCGTCGCGTCGATCGCGCTGATGCCGAGCCGCTCGAAGTTGGCCGCGTACGACGGCACCGTCGAGTACCGTGCGGCCTCGCGCTCCAGCACCGTTCGCGCGTCGGGCTCGGCGATCGTGCGCACGTAGAGCACCGCCCGCAGCGCGGGAGCTACGGCCGCGGACGCCGCGCTGCGCAACTCCGCGTCCGCATCGGCCGCAGCCTCCGGCGTGAGCCAGTTGAGCAGCACGCCGTCGGCACGCTCGGCGGCGAGCCGTCGCATCTTCGGCCCGAGGGCGCCGACGACGATCGCGGCATCCGTCACGGCACGCAACGTCGCGATGCCGTCGCGCACGAGGGCGAGCGGGTGCGCGGCGGCGCCCGAGCCGATGCCGAGCGTCATTCGGTCGGTCGGCAGCCCGTGCAGGTCGAGCGTGCCGGCCGGCCGGCGGTCGAGCGGGATCACCCCCGTCGCGAGCCCGAGCTCCTCCGAGGCGTCGCCCGCGACGCGAAGGCCGTCGAGGGAGTCGCCACCGGGCACGTCGTTGATCCACAGCGTCGAGAAGCCGAGAATCTCGATGCGCGGCGCGAGCGCACGGATCACGTCGGCGTCCGTCGTGCCCGTGAGGCCGATCGAGACTGCGGCGCGCATCGTTCAGCCCGCGAACGACCCGACGAGCCGCACGGCGCCCCCGTCGACGCCCTTCGCGCCCTGCTCGAACCCGTTGAGATCCCGGTCGCCGATGGTCACCGTGCCGGCCTGCCAGGCAGGCAGCCCGAGGGCGTCGAGTTCGGCGACGACGGATGCCGCGGCATCCGCTGCGACGACGGCGAAGAAGCCGATGCCGAGATTCCAGGTGCCCTCGGCGCTCTGGAGGGAGGTGCCCGCGAGATCGCTCAACACCCGGAACACGGGCGCCGGCGACCAGGTCGACCGGTCGAGCTCGACCCACGAGCCGCGCGGCAGCACGCGCGCGAGGTTCGCCGCGATGCCGCCGCCCGTCACGTGCGAGAGCGAGTGCACGGTTGCCCCGATCCGCTCGTTCCCGAGCAGCTCGACGAGCGGGCCCGAGTACAGCCGCGTCGGCTCGAGGAGCGCCTCGCCCCACGTCGTGCCGAGGTCGGCCGCGGCATCCGCATACCCGATGCGCCTGCCTGCGAGGATGTGCCGCACGAGTGAGAACCCGTTCGAGTGCAGCCCGCTCGAAGCGATCGCGATCACGGCGTCGCCGCCCTGCACACGCTCGGCGCCGAGCAGCCGGTCGGCCTCGACGACGCCCACCGCGGCGCCCGCGACGTCGTAGTCGTCGGCGCCCATGAGTCCAGGGTGCTCCGCGGTCTCGCCGCCGACGAGGGCCGTGCCGGTCTCGGCGCACGCACGGGCGATGCCCGTGACGATCGTGGCGATGCGCTCGGGCACCACCTTGCCGCACGCGATGTAGTCGGTCATGAAGAGCGGCTTCGCGCCGACCACGACGATGTCGTCGACGACCATGCCCACCAGGTCCTGCCCGATGGTGTCGTGCTTGTCGAGGGCCTGCGCGATGGCGATCTTGGTGCCGACGCCGTCGGTCGACGTGGCCAGCAGCGGGCGCTCGTAGTCCTTCGCGAACGAGAGGTCGAAGAGGCCCGCGAAGCCGCCGACACCCCCGAGCACCTTCGGACCGTGTGTCGCGGCGACCGCCTCCTTCATGAGTTCGACGGCGAGGTCGCCCGCCCGGGTGTCGACTCCGGCGGCGGCATAGGACGAGTTCGCGTCGGTCACCCGTCAAGCGTACCCGCGGCCCGCGCGGCGAACCGTGCCCCGTGGCATCCGCTGGACTAAAATGAGGGCATGCAGGCGGGGGGAACGCCGTCGTGGGTGATTCGCGAGAACGCGAGTCGCCCGGTGCTTCTCGCCCTCTACCTGCGCGAGGTGCTTGCGATCTCCTCGCCGGTCGAACTTCCCCGGCTCCGCGACGTCGGCGCGGTCGGCGCGCGGCTCGAGATGGACCAGCACGACCTGCTCGAGCGGCAGTGGCGCGCGTGGTGGGCGATGACCGTCGAGCCCGAGGCGCATCCGTCGCCGGTGCCGCTCGAACTCGTCGACGCCTACGAGACGGATGTCGCGCTGCCGGTGTCGGAGGCAGAGGTGCTCGCCGCGGCGATCGTGCCGCACGCCGAGGCCGCCCGCGCGTGGGCCGAGTGGGCGCACCAGGGCTACCGCACGGCCTCGGCCTCGCGACGCGGCGACTCGTACCGCGCCTACGCCGGCACCATCGCCGAGCACGAACGCGAGGTCGGCCGGCGGGCGCACTCGTTCGAGCTGAACGTCGAGGTCGTGCCGTTCGCCGCGCAGGGCGTCTGGTGGATCGGCGCCATGACCGTCGCGGTCACCGACTCGCTGCGCTCCGACGCCTCCGCGTTCGACGACGCCATCCACCCCATCATCGCCGAGCTCGCATGATCGACCGGTCGCCGACCCCGTCGAAGGGCGTGACAGACTCGACGGCATGAGCATCTGGTTCGGCGAGCCCTCGCTCGAGTGGGCGAACTCGCGCGGTGACGGCACCGCCATCCGCGCTCTCGGCATCGAGATGACCGAGCTGACCGACGAATCGCTGAAGGGCCGCATGCCCGTCGACGAGCGCACCCGGCAACCCGGCGGGGTGCTGCACGGCGGGGCATCCGTCGCCCTGGCCGAGACGCTCGCAAGCTGGGGCGCGAGCTTCACCGTCGACCCCGCTGCGAACTACTGCGTGGGCATGGAGATCAACGCGAACCACACCAGGCCCGTCTCCGACGGCTGGGTCTACGGCGAGGCGAAGCCGATCGCCCGTGGTCGAACGACGCAGGTGTGGGAGATCAGGATCACGGATGCCGCGGGCAGGCTCGTGTGCGTCTCGCGCTGCACGATGGCCGTGCTCGCGAAGCCCTCGGAGTACTGAGCCGGTCGCGAGAAGCGGCCAAGATGCGGGGCCGCGATGCGGCCCCGCACCCGACCGCACTCAACTGCCGAAGACGCCGACCTCCCAGATGGAGTATCCGTACCTCGACGTGCGCTGCGTGCCGAGTATCCGCACGTGCCGCGCGCTCGTCGGCGCGAACGACGCGGTGTCGAGACCGCCGTCGCCCGAGGTCGTCGACCACACGGTGCGCCAGGTCGACGCGTCATCCGACACCTGCACCTCGTAGGCACGTGCCGCCGCGCTCTCCCAGTTCACGGTGACCCGGCTGATGGGCTCCGCCGAACCGAGGTCGACGCGGAGCCACTGGGGGTCGACGCCCCAGTGCCCGCTCGCCCACCGCGTGTTGCTGCTGCCGTCGAAGGCGCGATGCGCCGCGTAGCTCGTGAACGGGTTGTTCTCGTTCGAACTGGCCCACGCCGGCTTGCCGGTCGCAAGGTTCACGGTGCTCTCATGAGCGGTCGTGGCCTCCCACGTCTGCAGGTACGACTCGGGGCCGCGCATGAGCGAGTCGATCAGGGCCTCGCCGCCGCCGGCGACCCGGAGCTGCTCCACATAGTCGGGGAGGAGTCCAGCGTGCACGAACCCGTCGGCGTTGATGTCGAACGTGCGCTCGCCGCTGACCTGCCGGTCGATGCTCACGCCGCCGTCTGCGCTCGTGAACGGATAGCTCACCGTCGCCGACGTGCTCCCGGGTCCGGGGTGGCCGCCGACGCCATTGAAGTCGAGGCCGAATCCGTACCCCTTGTCGTACTGCTCTCGGAGGGCGTTGTCCTGCTGCCACTCGTCGATGAAGCCGGCCGCGTCGTGCGGGTAGCCCGTCTTGAAGCCGCCGAGGCGGTAGAGGCGTTCGGTGAAGTGCTCGTCCATCCAGCTGTGGCTCGACAGCACGCCCGGGTAGTCCTCGGCCTCGAGGATGTCGAGGGCTCGGCCCGCGGCCTTCACGCTCATGTGGTCGAGCTCGACCATCATGCCGCGCGCCATCATCGCCCGCAGGGCGTACTCGCCGAGCGAGGTGAGCCCGCGAGTGTTGCAGTTCTTACCGGCGCTGTACTCGGGAACCTCCACACCACCCGGCAGCTGGTCCTCCATCTCGGGGACGGTGGCATTGCCGATCGGGTTGTCGTGCAGCGCGGTCGGGCAGGTCTCGGTCTGCCAGAACGTGCCGGTGGAGGAGAACTGGCCGACGTTGATGATCGTGCCCTGCGTACCGGTGTCGAATCGCACGCCGCAGAGCGCGTTGTCGAACTTGTGGCAGAGGAACATGCTGCTCACGCCCATGGCCTCGAACTCGTCGAGGCCCCGGTCGATGTCGGCCTTGGAGCACTGCGCGACATCCAGGATCATCTTGCACCCGAACGGCTCGCTCATCTCGACACCGAGCACGACGGCGAGCCTGCCCTGCTCGATCACGGCACGCGCGTCGGCCGGGTTCGTCACGATGCGGAAGAAGCCCCGGCCGGGCCCGCCGTAGATGCCGTCGATGTACGCCTCCATCTCGCGCGCCTTCTGCGCCTCGAGCCGGATCGCGGTCATCTCGTCGCAGGAGCGGTCCTTCGGCTGGATCGGCAGCGAGCAGATCACGCCGTTCGTGACGAGGTCGTTCACGAGCACCCGCTGCCCGCCGCGCCAGGCGCGCTCGACCCAGGCGTAGTACGACGCCTGGTGGCTCATCGAGGTCGTCTTCGGCCAATCCGCGAACGTCGGCCATCCGACCGGGTCGTGGTGGCCGTCGGGATCGCTCGTGAGATTCTCGAACGTCGCCCCGGCGCCGTCGGGGTAGTGCTCGGGACAGTCCTTCAGCGCATCCGCGACGCCGTTCGGCGAGAACGGGGCGCCGCAGATGAGCCGCCCGCCGAAGCCCTCGTTCGAATTCAGGTGCGTGTGCGAGTCGATGAGCCCGCGAACCTCGCCGCCACCGTGCCGGTGAACGGCGCGCCCGTCACGTTCAGCTGCACCTCTTCCGCCGGCCGGTTCGGCGCGTCCCACCAGCCGGTGGATGCCGCGCTCGCGGGTTCTTCGCCGCTCGCGAGACCCGGCGGCAATGCCATGAGGACGCCCGCGAGGGCCGCCGTGGCGACCAGGAACGCGCGCGTTCCTCGCCGTCGACGTCTCGATGCCGTGGTGCGTGCGGGCGGAACGGTTGGTGCCTCGGGAACGCGTGACGGATCGATCGTCATCTGAGCCTCCTTGCTCGATGGCGAGGAGCCTATTGTGGGTCGAACGTCTCAGTCAAGCGTCCCAGAGCAGGATCCTCCCGATCGAACTCGCTCGCTCAGCCGGCTCACACGCGCACGTGTGGGAGAATCGACCCGTCCTGCTCGGACGCCTTCCCCCACCCCCGAGGAGCCATCGCTCGCATGTGCGGCATCGTCGGCATCGTCTCCACCGAGCCCGTCAACCAGCAGATCTACGACAGCCTGCTCCTCCTGCAGCATCGCGGCCAGGACTCCACCGGCATCGCCACTGCCGACGGCCCCGTCTTCCACATGGCGAAGGCCCGCGGGCAGGTGCGCGAGGCGTTCCGCACGCGCGACATGCGGTCGCTGCTCGGCAACATCGGCCTCGGCCATGTGCGCTACACCACGAAGGGCGCGGCCGAGCGCGAGGAGGAGGCGCAGCCGTTCTACGTGAACGCGCCGTACGGCATCATCCTCGTGCACAACGGCAACCTCACCAACACGCGCGAGTTGTCGGGCGACCTGTTCTCGATCGACCGCCGGCACGTGAACTCCACGAGCGACACCGAGATGCTGCTGAACGTGCTCGCCACCGAGCTGCAGGGGCGGATCACGGGCCTCGACCTCGACCCCGACCAGGTGTTCCAGGCCGTGTCGCAGGTGCACCAGCGCGTCGAGGGCTCCTACGCGGTCATCGCGATGATCGCCGGGTACGGGCTGCTCGCGTTCCGCGACCCGTTCGGCATCCGTCCGCTCATCCTCGGCAGGCGCGTGACGGATGCCGGCAAGGACGAGTGGATCGTGGCATCCGAGTCGCTCGTGCTCGAGAACGGCGACTACGAGATCGTGCGCGACGTCGAGCCCGGCGAGGCGATCTTCATCACCCTCGACGGCGAGATGATCTCGCGGCAGTGCGCGGCGAACCCGCGACTCGTGCCGTGCTCGTTCGAGTACGTGTACCTCGCCCGCCCCGACTCGGTGATGAACGGCATCTCGGTGTACGAAGCGCGCCTGCGCATGGGCGACCGGCTCGCCGGAACGATCGCAGCCCACATGGACAAGGGGGACATCGACGTCGTCATGCCGATTCCCGACTCGTCACGGCCGTCGGCGATGCAGGTCGCGCAGAAGCTCGGCATCGAGTACCGCGAGGGCTTCTACAAGAACCGCTACGTCGGCCGAACGTTCATCATGCCGGGCCAGGCTGAGCGGAAGCGTTCGGTGCGCCAGAAGCTGAACGCGATGGGCACGGAGTTCAAGGGCAAGAACGTCCTCATCGTCGACGACTCGATCGTGCGCGGCACGACCTCGAAGGAGATCGTCGAGATGGCGCGCGCGGCCGGCGCCAACCAGGTGACCTTCACCTCGGCCGCTCCCCCGGTGCGCTACCCGCACGTGTACGGCATCAACATGCCGAGCCGGCAGGAGCTCATCGCCCACGGCCGCCGGATCCCCGAGATCGCGCGCGAGCTCGGCGCCGACCACATGATCTACCAGGAGGTCGCCGACCTGCAGGCCGCGATCACCGAGGGCACCTCGATCGAGCAGCTCGACCTGTCGTGCTTCACGGGCGACTACATCACCGGCACCGTCACCGAGGAGTACCTCGAGTGGGTGGAGCGCACGCAGCTGAGCTGAGCGCTCTCGCCGAGGATGGTGCCGTCGGGCTGCGGTGAAGGCCTACTCCTCGAGGCGGTGCGCGGACTCGTGCTGCACGGTCACCGAACGCGCTCGCTTGGCCGACGCGCGGTCGACGATCAGGGCGACGACCGCGCCCAGCGCGGCGCCGATCGTGCCGCACACCAGCAGCAGGAAGCCGAAGACCTGACCCCTGTCGAATTCGATCAGCTCACCCTCGACCGTGGGCTGACCCGAGAACGTGAACGTGAGGATGAGCGCCACGACCGCGCCGACGACGGCGCCGAGCGCGATGAACGCGCCGAAGCGGGGGGCGCGGCGCACACTGACGGTGTCGCTCGTGACATCGATCTCGAGGGGTCCGTCGACGCCCTGTGCGGGGGAGGGCTCGGGCGTCTCGGGGGAGTTCTGCGTGTCGCTCACCCCTCCATTGTCCCGCACCACGCACCCCGCGGCATCCGGCTCCGCGACATCCGCCCCAGCCTGAACCTCCTACGTCTGCGGTGAGACCGCGATCACCGGGAGGTGGCCCGCGAGGTCGGCGCGCTGGCCCGAGGCGTGCACGCGGCCCGCGGCCCGCGCGTCGCGCCACGAGAGGTCGCCCGCCGCGAGGGCGAGCCAGGTCGCGGCATCCGTCTCGACGACGTTCGGCGGTGTGCCTCGCGTATGCTTGGGACCCTCGACGCACTGCACCGCACCGTGCGGCGGCACCCGCACCTCGACGGTTCCACCCGGGGCCTGCTCGGCGAGCAGTTGCAGCGTGTACCGCACCGCGAGCGCGAGGGTCGAGCGGTCGACGGATGCCGCCCCGCCGGTGCTGCCCGCACCGTCACCATGCTGCGCGACGATCGCCCGCACCGCGGCGACAGCGGCTCGCCCCACCTCGTCGCCGATCCGCACCCGTGCCATGCCTCCATCCTCCCCCACGGCGGGGGAGCCGAGAGCATTCCCGCCCCCACGGAAAGAGGTTCCAGGCGGCGTATGCCAGTTGCGCCTCATCGAGGTGTGGGCGTCTCGAATCGTGTTGAGGCGCAACTGGCATACGCGAATCGCGACGCCTCAGCCAGGAGCGTCCTCCCGGTGGCTCGAAGAGCCCCATCGGGTAGCCTGATCCGGTGAGAATCCTCGTCCTCGGCTCGGGCGCGCGCGAGCACGCCATCATCCTCGCGCTCCTCGACGAGGAGGCCGGCCACGAGATCATCGCCGCTCCCGGCAACGCGGGCATCGCGGCATCCCATCGACCCTTCGACAGGCTCAGGGGAGCCCAGGGTCAGGGCGCCGCCGCCACCTCGCCGGCCCGTGGCAGCGTGACGACCATCGCCCTCGACCCGACCGACCCCGTGCTCGTCGCCGACTATGCGCAGGGCAGCGACATCGAGCTCGTCGTGATCGGGCCCGAGGCGCCGCTCGTCGCGGGCGTCGCCGACGCGCTGCGCACCCGCGGCATCGCCGTGTTCGGGCCGGGAAAGGCGGCCGCCGCACTCGAGGGCTCGAAGACGTTCGCGAAGCGCATCATGGAGGCCGCCGGCGTGCCCACCGGACGCGCGACCCTCGCCGACACCCTCGCCGAGGTCGAGCACGCCCTCGACGAGTTCGGCAGCCCCTACGTCGTGAAGGCCGACGGGCTCGCCGCAGGCAAGGGGGTGCTCGTCAGCAACGACCGCGATGCGGCGCTCGCGCACGCCACCCACTACCTGCAGCAGGGTCCGGTGCTCGTCGAGGAGTTCCTCGACGGCCAGGAGGTCTCGCTGTTCCTCCTCTCCGATGGCACGAACGTGCTGCCCCTCTCGCCCGCCCAGGACTACAAGCGCCTGCGCGACGGCGACCAGGGCCCGAACACGGGCGGCATGGGTGCGTACTCGCCGCTGCCGTGGCTCGTGGCCGACTTCGGCAGCGAGCAGGCATTCATCGACGAGGTCATCGAGACCATCGCGTTGCCCACCGTCCGGCAGCTCGCCGCCGAGCAGACGCCGTTCATCGGGCTGCTCTATGCGGGCCTCATCCTGACGCCCCGGGGTATCCGCGTGATCGAGTTCAACGCGCGCTTCGGCGACCCCGAGACGCAGGTGGTGCTCCCCCGGCTCGAGACGCCGCTGTCGGGACTGCTCTTCGCCGCGGCCACGGGCGGGTGCGGTTCGCTGCCGCGTCCGGTGTTCCGTGCGGATGCCGCGGTCACGGTCGTCCTCGCGAGCGAGGGGTATCCCGAGGCCCCCGAGACCGGCCGCGTCATCGAGGGACTCGACGCTGCGGCATCCGTTCCCGGAGTGCACCTCGCGCACGCCGCGACCGCCGTGGGCGCACCCTCGGACGGCGACGGCGTGCCGCCGCTCATCGCGACCGGTGGCCGGGTGCTGAACGTCGTGGCGGTCGGCGCCGACTTCGCCGAGGCGCGCCGCCGTGCGTACGAGGCGCTCGGGCACCTGCGGCTCGAGGGCGGACAGTACCGCACCGACATCGCCGCGCGCGTCGCGCAGTGAATCGCGCATGGGCCGCGCAGTGAGGAGACCGGAAAACATGACCGACGCACCAGACCTCGGCGGCTGGACGCACGTCTACTCGGGCAAGGTGCGCGACCTGTACGTGCCCACCACCGCGCTCGACGACGACGACACGTGGACGGGCGACCCGCTGCAGCACTCGCCGGTCGTGCTCGTGGTGGCGAGCGACCGCGTGAGCGCCTACGACCAGGTGCTCGAGCCTGCGATCCCCGGCAAGGGCGCCATGCTCACGAGGCTGACCCGCTGGTGGTTCGACGAGCTCCCCCAGGTGCCGAATCACCTCGCCTACGCCGAGGACGACCGCCTCGACGTGCCGCCGATCCCCGACGAGGTCGCCGATCGTGCGACCCTGTGCCGCACGCTCGACATGTTCCCCATCGAGTGCGTCGTGCGCGGGTTCATCACGGGCGGCGGGTGGAAGGAGTACCAGGCAACGGGCGCCATCGGCGGCATCCGCCTGCCCGAGGGGCTCTCGAACGGCGACCGGCTGCCCGAGCCGATCTACACCCCCGCCTGGAAGGCGCCGATGGGCGAGCACGACGAGAACATCTCGTACGAACGAACCGTCGAGCTCGTCGGCGAGACCGTCGCCGAGCAGTTGCGGGCGCTGTCGCTTCAGGTCTTCGCGGATGCCTCGGCCATCGCCGAGAGCCGCGGACTGATCCTGGCCGACACGAAGCTCGAGTTCGGCGCCGACCGCGAGATCGGCATCGTGACCCTCGCCGACGAGGTGCTCACGAGCGATTCGAGCCGGTACTGGGATGCCGAGGCGTACGCCACAGGCGCGACGCCCGAGCTGCGCATGGCGAGCTTCGACAAGCAGATCGTGCGCGACTGGCTCGCCGTGAACTGGGATCAGGATGTCTCCGAAGAGCCGCCGACGCTCCCGCACGAGATCGTCGAGCAGACCGCCGAGCGGTATCGCGCCCTGGTCGAGCGACTGACCACGGGGTGAGCATGGCCGCGGCGGGCGCGCCATCCCCGGTGCTGCTCGTGGGCAGCCCGCTTCTCGGCGGCGGCATGTGGGAGCCGGTCGCAGCGCTGCTTCGCGGCGCGGGACGGCAGGTGCGGGTCATTCCGGCCCCCGGTGCGCCAGTGGCTCGGCCGCGCGATGTCCCCGAGGTGCTCGCCCGCACGCTGGCTGCGATCCCGCGCGATGTGCCTGTCGTCCTCGTCGTGCACTCCAACGCCGGCAACCTCGTCCCGGGCATCGTGTGCGAGCGCGAGGTCCTCGCGGCGGTCTTCGTCGATGCCGTCGTTCCTGCCGCATCCGGCACCTCAGCCGTGGCGCCCCTCGTACTCGTGGAGCAGCTCGCGCCGCTCGCCGACGACGCGGGACTGCTGCCGCCGTGGAGTCGGTGGTTCCCCGATGACGCCATCGGTGAGCTCGGCCTCGAACCCGCCGTCCTCGATGAGCTCCGTCGGCAGGAGCCGCGGGTCCCTCTCTCGTACCTCACCGATGCGTTCCACGTTCCCTCGGGCTGGCGCGAATCGGTCCCTTGCGCCTACGTCGCGTTCGGGACGACCTACGCCCGCGAGCAGCGCCTCGCCGCGTCCCTGGGCTGGCCGGTGGTCGTGCTCGACGGCCGGCACCTGCACCCGCTTGTCGCGCCCGACGAGGTCGCCGCGGCGATCTCGAGCACGCTGGACGCCCTGCTCCCCTCGTCTTCGGCGTGATGCAGCGCCCGCCCTGGGCGGCCGCTTGGCGACACGTTCCCATCTGGTCGTGTGGGCCGGGCCTCACGTGAGGCGCAGCTCACACGAAGGATTCGTACGACCGGTCGAGATCCACACCGCCGCCGTGAGCCGACGAGCGGGCGGGCGCTTCGGCCTCGGGAATACGCGGGCCCGGGGCATCCGTTACCATTAGTTGTGATGACAACCAATTGCCTTCCCTCGAACGACCTGCTCGCCGCCGGCACCGGCATGGGCGCCGTCACCCTTCGGGTGGGCGACCTCGACGCGATGATCCGCTACTACCGCGACGCCGTGACCCTGCAGTTGCTCAGCCACGACGGCGCGGTCGCCGTGCTCGGCCGCGGCACGACGCCCATCGTCATCCTCGAGCACGCGCCCGAGCTGACGCACGCGAGCCCGCGCGACGCCGGCCTCTTCCACACGGCGATCCTCTTCGACACGCGCGAGGCGCTCGCCGCCGCGGTGTACTCGATCGCGACGAGGCACCCCGGCACGTTCACCGGCAGTTCCGACCACCTCGTGAGCGAGGCGTTCTACTTCAACGACCCCGAGGGCAACGGCGTGGAGCTCTACTTCGACCGCGACCGATCGCAGTGGAGCTGGACGCACGGGCAGATCGAGATGTCGACCCTGTTCCTCGACCCGAACGTGTTCCTGCGCGAGCACCTCACCGAGGCCGCAGCGGATGCCGCGGCATCCGGTACCGGCTTGGGCGACGCCGTCGTCGGCCACGTGCACCTCTCGGTCGGCGACATCCCGAGCGCCCGCGAGTTCTACGTGCACCGCCTCGGCTTCGAGACCACGACCATGTACGGCAGCCAGGCGCTCTTCGTCTCGGCCGGCGGGTATCACCATCACATGGCGATGAACACGTGGAACAGCCTCGGCGCCGGCCGTCGCCGTCTCGCGCTCGGCCTCGGCAAGGTCGAGATCGTCGTGCCGGGCGCCGACGATCTGGGCGCCCTCGGCGAGCGGATGTCGCACCACGGCGTTCGGTCCCGCGACGACGGACGCACGCTCGTGTTCGACGACCCGTGGTCGAACCTCGTCGAGGTGCGCGCCGCGGAGTGAGCCCGGCGCTCAGTGCCGCGCGCGCCGCGGTCCCTGCCGGGACGTTCGCGGCCCCTTCGCGTGCGACATGTCGTGGAACGCGTCGAAGCCGAGGCCGACGCCGGGAAGCGGCGTGACATCGGGCCGGGCGCGAAGTCCGTCGAGCACGATCGTGAGCTGCCGTCGCCAGAATGGGAGGTAGGCGCCACCGTACTGACCGACCGAGCCGAGCATGTCCACGAGCACGCTGAGGTCGACCCCGGTCACGTCGGGCCGCAGCGTGCCCTCGGCCTGCGCGCGGGAGACGAGCCGCTCGATCGGCTCGGCGAACTCGGTGCCCGGCTTGTAGCCGGGATCGATCTCCGCCATGCGTCGCATGACCGCGGGCAGGTACGGCGATTCGGCGACCCACGCGGCGAGCCGCTCGAGGTAGAGCTCGACCGAGCGCCATCCCGTCTCGGCGCCGAGGATCTCCGGCGCGAAGTCGTGCAGCTCGGCGACGCCGGTGTCGTAGAGCTCACGCACGAGCGCGTCGCGCGTGGGGAAGTGGCGGTAGACGGTACCGGCCCCTACCTGCGCGCGGGTGGCGAGTTCATCGAGCGGCGCTTCGATGCCCCGCTCCGCGAAGAGGATCCTCGCCTCGGCGAGGAGTCGTTCGTGGTTGCGTCGCGCATCGCGACGCGACGACGCACTCGATGTCACGAGTTCACTGTACGCCTCACGCGGGGTGTATGATTCGGAGTGTCGACTCCGTTTCAACCGGAGGTACGACGAACGACCCTCTTGGGGAGAGGGATCGCGGTGCGACGGGTGCGGTCCGGTATGACTGGACAAGTCACCCCTCGCACCCCGCCTAACACGGCCACGGGCACACGGACAGCCCCCAACAAACACGACCATAAAAACCAAGGATAAGAGAAAGAGGTTACG
>NZ_JBHXMP010000006.1:70287-107465 GCF_042720415.1 Agromyces sp. NPDC058484
GCTGGGCGTGGGCCTGCTTTTTTTTTTTTTCCCCGCCGTGTTTGGGGGGGGGGGGGGGGGGGGGGGGGGGGGGGGGGGTTTTTCCCGGCCCCCCCCCCCCCCCCCACCCCGCATCACCGGGCGACGGCCTCCGGGAGTGCCGCGACGAACCACGACGTGATCGACGACGGATGCGTGATCGCGGTGCCGACGCAGACGGCCGTCGCACCGGCGGCGACGGCGGCGGCGGCATCCGCCGGCGTGTGGATGCGGCCCTCCGCGATGACCGGGCGCGTGCAGTGCGCGGCGACCTGCTCGACGAGTTCGAGGTCGGGACCAGGCGTCTTCGGGCGCTCGCCGGTGTAACCGGCGAGGGTGGTGCCGAGCAGGTCGGCGCCCGCCGCTTCGGCGGCGATGGCGTCGTCGAGCGATCCGCAGTCGGCCATCACGAGCACGTCGTGCGTTTCCCGCAGGGCGGCGATGGTCTCGGCGAGCGTCAGGCCGTCGGGTCTCGGTCTCCGGGTTCCATCGAGGGCGACGACCTCGGCGCCGGCATCCGCGACCGCCCGCGCATGCTCGAGCGTCGGGGTGATGAACACGCCGTCCGCACCGTCCTTCCACAGCCCGATCACCGGAACGTCGAGGTCGGCGGCGGCGCGGATGTCGTCGATGCCCTGCAGTCGGATGCCGACGGCGCCGCCGGTCACCGCCGCACGCGCGACCTGCGCCATCGTGTTCGGGTCGCGCATCGCCTCCCCCGGATACGCCTGGCACGAGACGATCAGCCCACCGCTGATGCGGGCCGTGAACTCGGCTGGGTCGATACTCATGATTCCCCGTCCACTCGGTCCCATGCGGCGGCCGCCGCACCGTACAGTTGCGCCTCGCCGCCGAGCTCACCGCGACGAAGCGGCAGGCCGGCGAGCACATCGATCACCTCGCGGCGGAACGCGCGCTGCATCGGCAGCCACCACGCCTCGCCGATCCCCGTCACCCCGCCGGTGACGACGATGCACTCCGGGTCCAGGAGCGTCGCGACACCGGCGAGCGCCCGCCCGACTGCGGCGGCCGACTCCTCCAGTGCACGCTCGGCGGTCGCATCGCCCGCTGCGGCTCGCGCGGCGAGTCCCCGGGCATCCGCCACACCCGGGTCGCCGCCGAGGGAGAGGTAGTGCCGATGCATGCCGATCCCCGAACCGAGCGCCTCGAGGTGACCCGGCCGCCCGCACGGGCAGCGCAGATGGTCTGCCCCGGCGATCGGCAGGTGGCCGATCTCGCCGGCGACGTGCCGCGCACCGCGGATCACGCGACCATCCACGACGACGCCGGCGCCGACCCCGGTTCCCACCGCGACCACGACGACGTTCGACGCTCCCCGGGCGGCGCCGTGGCGCGCCTCGCCCAGCGCGCACGCGTCGACGTCGTTCTGCACGTCGACGGGCACGGCTCCGACGCCCAGGCGTGCGAGTTCGTCGCGCACGCGGTCAGCCAGCCGAGTTCCCGGCCAGCCGGTGAACGTGTCGGTGGCCGAGATGATCTCGCCGCGTGACACGTCGACGACGCCGGCGGTGCCGATGCCGACCGCGCGAATCCGCGCCGTCTCGGTGCGTCCGCGAAGCGTCGAGGCGAGGTCGACGATCGTCGCGATGACCGCGTCCGGGCCGTCGGCGGCGGGCGTCGGGGCCACGACGGTGTCGAGGATCGTGTGATCCGCGTCGACGAGCGCCGCGGCGGTCTTCGTGCCGCCGACGTCGTACGTCAGGACGACGTCGGCCATCAGGGGGTCGGCGTGCCGACGAGCTCGAGCGAGTCGAGGATGCCGCGGATCCGGTCGACCGTCTGCTCGTCGAGCACCTCGACCGGGTGCGCCATCGTCGCGTGGTCGATGATCCCGCGAGCCTGCATCGCCGTCTTGAACGCGCCGACCCCGGCGGCGTCGGGCGAGCGACCCGTCGACTGGAAGACGATCTCGAACAGGCGGTTCAGGCGCTCCTGCTCGGTACGCGCGGCATCCCAGTCTCCTCGGCTCGCGGCATCCCACAGCCGCACGTAGCCGGCGGCATCGACGTTCGCCAGTCCCGGCACGACCCCGTCGGCCCCGGCGAGCGCGATGGCGTCGACGACGACCTCGTGGCCGGTGAAGACCTGCAGCGGCCGGCCGGCCTCGGCGTTGGCGGCGATCAGCCGGCGGAACCCGACGTCGTCGCCGGAGGAGTCCTTGATCCCCGCGATGACACCCTCCTGGGCCAGCTCGATGACCAGGTCGACGGGCAGCTTCGAGTGCACGCGCACGGGGACGTCGTACGCCCAGAGCGGCACGTCGATCCCGCGCGCGATGGTGCGGAAGTGCTCGGCGGTCTCGGCGCGCGAGTTCAGCGCGTAGAGCGGCGCCGTGACGACGATCGCGTCGACGCCTTCGGCGGTGAGGCGGCGCGCGGACTCGACCACGCGCGCGGCCGTCAGCTCGATCGCCCCGGCGATGATCGGAACCCGTCCGGCGTTCGCGCGCACGATGGTCTTCACGACCTCGACGCGCTGCTGCTCCGTGAGGTAGGCCGTCTCGCCGGTCGAGCCCAGCGCGAACAGTCCGTTGACGCCGTCGGTGACGAGCCGGTCGACGAGGCGCTCCAGGGAGGCGACGTCGAGCGAGCCGTCGGGCAGGAACGGCGTCGCGACGGGCGGAACGACGCCCGTGAACTGTGCGGGTGCGGAGGTTGTCGGTGACGTGGTCATGAGGTGGTACTCCGTGGTTCTGCGAGTCGGTCGGTTGGTCTGCAGTGCGTGATATGGGTTCAGCGCGCGAAATGCGGCTCGAGCAGCGAGGGCGCCGCGCCGAGCAGGCTTCGCGTGTACTCGTCGGCGGGGTCGTCGAACACCTGCTCGGCGCTGCCGAACTCGACCACGCGGCCTTTGTTCATCACGGCGATCTCGTCGGACAGGTAGCGCACCGTCTGGATGTCGTGCGAGATGAACACCATCCCGAGGCCCAGCTCGTTCTTCAGGTCGGTGAGCAGGTTCAGGATCTGCGCGCGAACCGACACGTCCAGCGCCGACGTCGGCTCGTCCGCCACGATCACCTGCGGGTCGAGCACGAGTGCCCGTGCGATCGCCACACGCTGACGCTGGCCGCCGGAGAGCTGGCCGGGGAGTGCGTCGAGGGTGGATGCCGGGAGCCCGACCAGTCCGATCAGGTCGCGCACCTTCGCATCCCGCTGCGCCCGCGTGCCGATGTGGTGCACCTGCATCGGGTCGAGGAGCGCGTCTCGGATCGTCATCCTCGCGTTCAGCGCGGTTGCGGGGTCCTGGAACACGACCGAGAGGATGCGGCCGAGCCGGCGACGTACCGAGGCGGTGAACGATTTCACCGGCTCGCCGCCGAATCTGACCTGGCCAGAGGTCGGACGCTCCAGCCCGACCAGCACCTTCGCGGAGGTCGACTTGCCCGACCCGGACTCGCCGACGATGCCGAGCGTCTGGCCGCGACGCACGGTGAGCGAGACGCCGTCGAGCGCGTCCACGTACTGTCGGTTCCAGAGGGTCGAGCTGCGCGCCTTGTAGCGCACGTGTACGTCCTTCAGTTCGATGACGGACTCGCTCATCGTTCTGCTCCGATCGGTTCGACCGGGGCATCGTCGGGATGTCCGGCGTAGTAGTGGTCGGTTCCCTCTATCCTGCGCCGCACCGGAACCACACCGGCATTGCGATCAGGATCGGAGGACCGCGGAGCGAAGCGATCTCCCACCGGGAAGTCGCGCGGCGAGGGGACGACCCCGGGCACCTGGTGGAGCCGGTCCGATCCGGACTCGATCGAGAGGACCGCACCGAGGAGGCCCCTGGTGTACTCGTGCACCGGCTGCGTCAGCAACTCGCTGGTGGCGCCCTGCTCCACGACCTGTCCCGCGTACATCACGGTGATGCGGTGCGCGAGCTCCGCGACGAGCGCGAGGTCGTGCGAAACGAAGACCATGGCGAAGCCGAGCTCCTCGCGGAGCCGGTTCAGCAGTTCGATCACCTGCGCCTGCACGGTGACGTCGAGCGCCGTCGTGGGCTCGTCGGCGATCACCAGCCGCGGGTCGCGGGTCAGCGCCATGGCGATCAGCACGCGCTGACGCTGCCCGCCCGAGAGCTCGTGCGGGTACGATGCGAGCGTTCGCTTCGGATCGAGTCCCACGAGTTCGAGCAGTTCCTCGGCGCTGCGGGTGCCGCCGCGCGAGGTGAGCTGCTTCATCTGCGAGCGGATGAGCATGGCGGGGTTGAGCGAGCTCAACGCGTCCTGGTAGATCATCGCGATGTCGTTGCCGCGCAGCGCGTTGCGCTCCGCCCCCGTCATCTCGAGCAGGTCCTCGCCGTCGAACAGGATCCGGCCACGGATGTCCGCACGAGGGTCGAGCAGCCCCATGATCGCGAGCGACGTGATCGACTTGCCGCAGCCCGACTCCCCGACGAGCGCCATGGTCTCGCCGGGCCGCACCGTGAAGCTGACGTGGTCGACCACGTCGACGTCGCCATGGCGCGGGAACGAGATGCAGAGATCCTGCACCTCGAGCAGTGGCGGACCGTCGGTGGAGTACACCAACCGGTCACGGCGCTCGAGCTCGCGTCCCCTGAGCTGGGCGAGACGCTCGTCGAGCGGCACGACCTTCGTCGTGATGTGCAGCCCGGATGCCTCGGCCTCTCGCTGCTCGACGAGGGCCGACTCATCGACTGCGGAAGCCCCGATCGCTTCGAGCTCGTCGATCCCGGCGGCGATCTCCTCTTCCGACGCGCCTTCGAACAGCGATGCCTGCTCGGTCTCGAGGTCGTAGGTGGACTCCTCCTTCGACGAGGCGTCCTCCGTGAGCTTGCGCGCACGGGGAGAGATCATCGCGTCGGTCATGCCCTCGGACAGGATGTTCAGGCACAACACGGTCAGGAGGATCAGGAGGCCCGGGAAGAACGTGGCCCACCAGTAGCCGGCCATCACGAGGTTCCGGCCGTCGGCGATCACGTTGCCCCACGACGGTTCGGGGGCGGGCACGCCGGCCTGCAGGAAGGAGAGGGACGCCTCGAGCACGATCGCGTCGGCGACGAGCACCGTCGCGAACACCAGCACCGGCGCGAGGCAGTTGCGCACGACGTGCTTGGTGATGATGCGCGTCGTGGAGGCGCCCATGACGCGCACCGCCGAGACGTAGTCCTCGCCGTACTGGTCGAGCACGTTCGCGCGCACGACGCGGGTGAGCTGGGGCGTGTAGAGGAACGCGATCGTCAGCACGAGCACCGGCAGCGATTGCCCGAACACGGTGACGAAGACCGCGGCGAGCGCGATGCCGGGGAACGACATGATGACGTCCATGACGCGCATGACGGTCTCGGAGAGCCACTTGGGCCCGGTCGCGGCGATCGTGCCGAACACGGCGGCCGCCAGCAGTGCGACGACGGTGGCACCGATGCCGATGGTGAGCGAGTAACGCCCGCCGTACATGAGGCGGGAGAGGATGTCCCGGCCCTGACGGTCGGTGCCGAACCAGTGCTCCGGGCTCGGCGGCTG
The DNA here is from genome assembly GCF_042720415.1 of Agromyces sp. NPDC058484. NCBI lineage: Bacteria > Bacillati > Actinomycetota > Actinomycetes > Micrococcales > Microbacteriaceae > Agromyces > Agromyces sp. NPDC058484. The sequence continues at coordinate 75,797 of NZ_JBHXMP010000006.1, forward strand.
CACGGGCGGTCCGGAGGCCAGCGGGTCGTAGGGCGCGAGCAGGGGCGCGAACACGGCGACCACCGCGACCAGCACGACGAAGCCGAGCGAGAGCTTCGCGCTGAGCGAGAGTCCTCGCAGCGCTCCCAGTCGCAGTCCGGGGTTGGAGAGTTGTTCTGTCAGTTTGCGTCGCATGTCACACCGACCTGATCCGCGGGTTGATGAGCACGTACAGGAGGTCGACGATGATGTTGATCACGACGAAGGCGAGCGCGACCGTGAGTGTGACGCCCTGCACGAGATTGGGTTCGTTGTTGGTGATGCCCTGAAGGATCAGGGTGCCCATACCGGGCAGCGCGAAGATGATCTCGATGACCACGGCGCCGCCGATGAGGTATCCGACGCGCAGCCCGAGCACCGTGACCGGCGTGATCAGCGCGTTGCGGAAGACGTTGCGAGCGACGACCACGGCCCGTGGCACGCCGGCGCCGATCGCGGTGCGCACGTAGTCGCGGTCGAGCTCCTCGACCATCGCGGTGCGAACCACGCGCGAGAGCTGCCCGATCACGGGCACGGCGAGCGCGATCGCCGGCAGGGTCATGCGGGCGAGCCATCCGGCGGGGTCTTCGCTGAACGGCGGCAGCGGGCCGGAGGCGGGCAGCGCACCCATCTGCAGGGTCACGAGCTGGATGAGGAGGATGGCGAGCCAGAACGACGGCATCGACAGCGATGCGACCGAGAACACGCGGATCACCTGGTCGGGCCAGCGATCGCGGTAGAGCGCGGCGGTGACGCCGAGGAGGGTCGCGCCGATGACGGCGATGATCAGGCCGAGGAACGTCAGCGAGAGCGTGACCGGGAACGCGGTCGCGATCTGGTCGATCACCGGCAGCTGCCTGGACGTGTACGTGCCGAGGTCGAAGCGGACGAGTCCGGCGAGGAAGGCGAAGTAGCGCACCAGCAGGGGGTCGTTCAGTCCGTGCTCTTCGCGGTATTGCTCGCGGTCCTCGATCGACGCGCCCTCACCGAGCGCGGTGATGGCGGGATCGACCTGGGAGAAGGACATCACGAAGAACACGAGGAACGTGATGCCCAGGATCATGATGGGCAGTTGGAGAAGTCTGCGCCCGATCAGTCGGAGTGTGTTGGCCACAGTCCGTCCTTCCGGCTCGGGGTGTATCCGCTCTGCGGCGGCGAAGAGGGAGGATCGGGGCGGGACGAGGTCCCGCCCCGATCGCGGTACTACTGTGCGGCGACGCCGACGTCGAGGAACGACAGACCGGTCATCGAGATCGGCTCGAAGCCGACCAGCTCCTCGCTGTTCCATGCGGTGGGGAGCTTGCGGTGGAACAGCGGGTACAGCGGCACCTCTTCCGACATGAGGTCGAAGGCCTGGTTCCACGTCTCCTGCTGCTCGTCGCCGGACTGGGACACCGCGGTGTCGAGGAGCTCGGTGAGCTCGGCGAACTCCGGGGTGTCCGCCCAGTTGAAGCGCTGGTTCGGCCACACGTTGTCGCCGTACCACCAGCGCATCAGGATGTCGGCGTCGTTTCCGAAGACCGACGGGTCACCGGGGGCGACCATCACCTGGTACTCGCCGGCGTCGACCTTCTTGTACTGCGCGGGCGACTGCCCGATGTCGAGGGTCGTGGCGATGCCGGCGGCATCCAGCGACTCCTTGATCAGCGGCGCGACCTCGCGAACCCAGCCGGTGTCGGTGGTCAGCAGCGTGATCGACAGGTCCTTGACCCCGGCCTCGTCGAGCAGTTCCTTCGCCTTCTCGGGGTCGTAGGTGTACACCGTCGACGCTTCGTTGTAGCTCGGGTGCGACTCGGGCAGGAACGAGGTCGCCGCCTCGGCGTTGCCGAGCATGCCGGTCTCGATGATCTTGTCCATGTCGAGTGCGTAGAAGAACGCCTGGCGCACGCGCGGGTCGTCGAACGGCTCCATCTTCGTGTTGAACATCATGAACAGGAGGCCGAACGACTGCACCGTCTCGACGTCGACGGTCGACGCGAGCGCGTCGACGTCGATGTAGGGGACGTCCTCGATCGCCTGCACCGTGCCCGACGACATGGCGGTGACACGCGCCGCGGGGTCGCTCAGCAGGTTCCAGTTCATGCCGGCGGCAAGAGCCGGACGGGGGCCGTTGTAGTCGTCGTAGCGCTCGAACACGACGGCCTCGTTCGGGGTGGCTGAGACCAGCGAGTACGGTCCGCTGCCGACCGGCTGGGCGCCGAACGCCTCTGCGTCTGCCTCGACGAGCGCCTTCGGCACGATCTTCACGACGCCGAGGCGCTCATTGAACAGCGAGAACGGGTACTCGGTCGTGATGCGCACGGTGTCGTCGTCGACGGCCTCGACCGTGTCGATGAAGTCGACGAAGCTGGCGAAGAAGCCACCGGTGTCGGGGTTCATCACCCGCTCGTAGCTGAAGACGACATCGTCGGTGGTGACGGGGTCGCCGTTCTGGAACGTCGCGCCTTCGCGGAGGTCGATCTCGTAGGTGGTGTCGTCGACCTCGGTCGGCATGTCGGCGGCCAGCGCGGCGTACGGCTCACGCGTGACCGGGTCGAGGTCGACCAGGCCCTCGAAGATGTGCCAGTTCGCCGCGAGCGTCACCGCACCCGACGCGAGCATCGGGTCGAAGCTGCCGCCGAGCGAGTAGGAGATGCCGGCCTCGATCGTGGCATCCGGGTCGACCTCGGCGGCGGGCGCCGTGGCCTCGGTCTGGTTGGCCGCCGGCGTGCAGCCGGCGAGTACGGCGGACACGGCGACGGTGCCGGCCAGTGCTGCGGCCCACTTCGCCCGCCCGCGCCTGGTGGTTCGGATCATGATTGCTCCATCCAATGGTGTTTTGGGGGAGACGCCCGACGGGGGACATCAGACGTCTGACGTACTATAAACATAGATTGAACATTTCCACAACAGGCAGTTTCGAATCGAACCCGAAACGAGACGAGCGGTGCGCGAGCGGACCCCACGAGCTATGACTTTCGCCGCTGAATGGCGGCTTCCTGTGATCGCCATATGGCGGGGTCATCGGCGCGTTGGATGGCCCGGTAGACGGTGGAGCGGGCGACCCCGAAGAGTTCGGCGATTTCGGTGGTGTGTTTGCCGGCGCGATGGACCTTCCGCCGACATTGAGGGCCACTCCTTTGCGGGTGAGTTCGTCGGCGATGTCTCTCGCGTCGGGCAGTGAGCGTGCGAGCCGGTCGAGCTTCGTGACCACGAGTGTGTTGCCGTCCTGAGTGGTACACTATCGAGTACTACTCGATTTGGAGGGATCATGTCGGCCATCACGGCGACCGAAGCGCGCAAGACGCTGTTCGGACTGATTCAACAGGTCAACGAGGATCACACCGCTGTCGAAGTCGTGTCCCGGCACGGCAACGCGGTCCTCATGTCCAAGGACGACTACGACGCGATCACCGAGACCGCCCACCTGCTGCGCAACCCGGCGAACGCCGAGCGGCTGCTCGAGGCGATCGAGCGTGCGCGACGCGGCGAGTTCGAGCAGCATGATCTCATCGAAGCGTGAAGCGAGCGCTCGCCTTCGACCCGAGCGGGTGGGAGGACTACGTCTACTGGCAGACGCAAGACCGCAGGACACTGAAGCGAATCAACCTGCTCATCAGCGACGCGCTGCGCGACCCGTTCGCCGGCATCGGCAAGCCCGAACCGCTCAAACACGTGCTCACCGGAGCGTGGTCGCGACGTATCGATGAGGTCAACCGGCTCGTCTACTACGTCGCCGACGACCACATCGTCATCCTCCAGGCCCGCGAACACTACTGACAGCAGAATTCGCGGCGTAGAGGTGCCCGTTCCTTGTACAGCTGATCGGTGACCTGGCGTGGAAGGCGCACCCGGAACGGGACGAGATCGACCTCGAGGACGTGCAGACCGCGTTCCGGAAGGCGAGACGGACGATGGGAAGGAACATCCACGAGCCGTCCCTTCGGGACCTGCCGAAAGTACATGGGGTCTACCGGCGGCGCCTCATCGACGCCGGCGTCGTCTACCCGGTCCGGCGCGGATACATCGACATCGCCTGAGCACGTTCATCTCCCGGTGCGACATTCAACGTCGTGAAAGCGCCGCCATCTACCGCCGACATTCACACCCACGAGCTGACGCAACAGCCGCGAACTGAACGTCCAACGGATGAATTCTGCCAGATATCGGACATCAGACGTCCTATTTGAGTACACTGAGAGTCCACGAAGCAAGTGAAAGGTCGAGCCGGGCATGACGATACGCGACCAGACCGTGACCAAGGTCTTCTCCGCAGCCCCCCGCAAGCGGGAGTCGGTGACCGATCAGATCAAGGCGCTGATCCTCGCCGAGGGCCTGCGCCCCGGCGACCTGATGCCCACCGAAGCCGAGATCTGCGCCCGACTCGAGGTGAGCCGCTCGAGCGTGCGCGAGGCCATGCGGATGCTGGCGGCGCTCGACATCGTCGAAGTCCGCCACGGCCACGGCACCTATGTGGGGCAGCTCTCCCTCGCCCCCCTCGTCGAAGGTCTCGTCTTCCGAGGGGTCGTCGACCAGGACGACAGCGTCGCCGCGCTGCGCGAGGTGGTCGAGGTCCGCGAGGCCCTCGATCTCGCGGTGGCGGCGCAGGTCACGACGGTGCTCGCGGGCGTCCGCGATTCGGAGCTCGAGAGACTCGTCGCGGCCATGGCCGAGAAGGGCGCACGCGGCGAGGCCTTCGCCGAGGACGACCTGGCGTTCCACACCCGCCTGCTCGGATACCTCGACAACGCGCTCGTCGGCCAGCTCGTCGCGGCGTTCTGGGAGGTCAACACCGTCGTCTACCCGATGCTCGGGCTGGCGCCGGCCGCCGATATCGCCGACACTGCCCGCGCCCACGGCGCGATGCTCGACGCCGCCGTCGCCGGCGACGTCGAACGGTACCGCGAGGCCGTCGTCGAGCACTACCTGCCGCTGCGACGTGCCCTCGAGAAGGCGAGCCCGTCGCCCCGCTGACGTCAGCTCCGCCCGAGCACCCCGGTGAGCGCCTCCAGCGAGAGCAGGTCGTCGTCGACGCCGCCGCCCTCGTGCCCGTTGTACTGCCACACGGTGATCTGCTTCGGGCCGGTGTATCGGTTGTAGACAGCGAACACCGTCGACGGCGGACACACGGCGTCCATCAGCGCGGCGGTGATCCACAGGGGTGCGGTCGCGCGTCGCGCGAAGTTCACGCCGTCGAAGTAGGAGAGCGTGTCGAGCACCTGGTCGGTGCGATCCCGGTACCAGGAGAGGTAGTCGGCGATCTCGCGATACGGTCGCGCATCGGTGATCACCGTCGCGCGCGGGAAGTCGCAGAGGAACGGCACCCGCGCGATCACCGCGGCGAGCCCGGGCACGAGTCCCGCCACCGCGAGCGAGAGGCCGCCGCCCTGGCTGATGCCGGTGACGGCCAGGCGGTCGGCATCGACGAGCGGCAGGTCGCGTGCGGCATCCGTCAAGCGCACCGCGTCAGTGATCAGGCGGCGGAAGTAGAAGGTCTCGCGCTGCTCGATGCCCCGGGTCAGGAAGCCCGGCACCTGCGGTCCGGAGCCGGCCTCATCGGCGGTGGCGCCGCGCGAGCCGCTCCACGCCTGCCCGCGGGTGTCGAGTTCGAGATGGGCGTACCCCGCCGAGGCCCAGAGCAGGTTCTCGATCGCATCGCCGCGCCCGCGACCGTAGCCGTGGAACTGCACCACGGTAGGCAGGCGCCGGTCGGCGCCGGCCGGCACGCGGAGCCACGCCCGCACGCGCTGGCCGCCGAACCCGGCGAACGACACGTCGTAGACGTCGACGGTCGCGAGCGGCGTCGAGACCCGCTCGGCCGTCACCGCGACGGGATGGCGTCGGGCCTCCTCGAGCGTCGACGACCAGAACTCGTCGAAGTCGGCGGGCTCACGGCCGCTGCCCCGATACTCGCGCAGCTCGGCTTCGGGAAGGTCGATGTACATGAGTGGCCCTCTCTCTCGGCGCCAAGCTAACACAACTCGGGTAGACATCTGACGTCCGATGTTGCACGGAGCGCCGGCGCCGGGAGCCGGCGCGCACACCACGCCTCGCGACTAGGCTGGGCGGGTGGCAGAACGAGCTGAGCACGAGCGACCCGTCGCAGGCAACACGCGCCGCATCGAGGCATCCGTCGTCACCGATTTCAGCGATCGCATGAGCTACGGCGGCTACCTCGACCTGCCCACCCTGCTCTCCGCCCAGCGCCCGCTGAGCCGGCCCGAGCACCACGACGAGCTGCTGTTCATCGTGCAGCACCAGACCACCGAGCTGTGGCTGAAGCTCGTGCTGCACGAGCTCGAGACGGCCCGCGACCTGCTGCGCGCCGACGAGCTCGCCCCGGCCCTCAAGTGCGTCGCGCGCGTGAAGCACATCCAGAAGACGCTCACGGAGCAGTGGTCGGTGCTCGCCACGCTCACGCCCACCGAGTACGCGCAGTTCCGCGGCGTGCTCGGCAACGCCAGCGGGTTCCAGTCGTTCCAGTACCGAGCCGTCGAGTTCGTGCTCGGCAACAAGAACGCCAAGATGCTGCCGGTCTTCGAAGCGGATGCCACGGCGACCGCTGTGCTCACCGAGGCGCTCGAGGCGCCGAGCCTCTACGACGAGTTCCTGCGCCTGCTGGCGCGTTCCGGCTACCCGATCCCGGTGAGCGTGCTCGAACGCGACGTGACCAAGGCGTGGACGTTCCAGCCCGAACTCGTGCCCGTCTTCGCCTCGATCTACGCCGACACCTCCGAGAACTGGGCCGCCTACGAGACGTGCGAGGAACTCGTCGACCTCGAGGACAACTTCCAGCTGTGGCGATTCCGCCACCTGAAGACCGTCGAGCGCATCATCGGCTCGAAGACCGGCACGGGCGGGTCGAGCGGCGCGCCCTTCCTGAAGCGTGCGCTCGACCTCACGTTCTTCCCCGAGCTCTACGCCGTGCGCACCGAGATCCCGGGGTGACGGATGCCGCACGCCGCTGAACCCGACCCGTTCGAGTCGCTCGCCGCCGACGCCGCACCGCTCGACCTCGGACCGCTCGCCCGGCCCGTGCGCCGGTCGCTGAACGGCGAGCACCCCGGCGAGATCGGCACCGCGCTGCCGCCGCTCGTCGACCATCACGTGCATCTCATGCTCGTCGGCGCCGATGCACTCACCGACACGGCGATCGCGGGCGTCGTCGACCTCGGTGCGCCGCTCGACCTGGTCGCCGCGAGACGACAGCGCGACGGCCTGCCCGAGGTCGACTTCGCGGGCACGTTCCTCACTGCTCCGGGTGGCTATCCCGTCGGCCGCCCATGGGCGCCCGACCACTCCGTGCGGGAGCTCGGCGCGATCGCGGCCGACATGCGCTCATCCCTGCCCGATGCCGTCGTGACCGCCGTCAACGAGCAGCAGGCGTTCGGGGCATCCGTCATCAAGGTCGCCCTGAACGCCGACGTCGGGCCCGTGTTCGACCGCCGCACGCTCGACGCGATCGTCACGGCCGCCCACGAACGCGGCCTTCCCGTCGTCGCACATGTCGAGGGCGACGGGATGACCCGGCTCGCCATCGATGCCGGGGTCGATGTGCTCGCGCACACGCCGTTCACGGAGCACGTCGACGATGCGCTCATCGCTCGCGCCGTCGCGGCCGGCCAGCGCTGGATCTCCACGCTCTTCGTGACGAGCTACGGCGCACCCTCGCCCGATCGGGATCGCGCGATCGACAACCTCGGCAGGTTCCACGCGGCCGGCGGTCGCGTGCTCTACGGCACCGATCTCGGCAACGGCGACCAGCCCCTCGGCGTGAACCCCGAGGAGGTCGCCGCGCTCGCGGTGGCGGGGCTCGCGGCATCCGACCTGCTGACCGCGATCACCGACCCGTGGCCGCGACGGGCGCGCGCCGACGGCATCGCGACGTTCGTGCCGGGCACGGCCCCCGCAGTCCTCGACGAGTTGCCGGCATGGCTCGCCGGCGCCTGCATCGTGCCCGCCGAAGACCTGGAGGAGCTGTGACGCTCGACCCGCATCTCGCGTTCGCCCGGCGGATGGATCGCGCCGACGGCCTCGCGCACTACCGGAAGCGGTTCGCGGGTTCCGGCACCGACCTCGTGTACTTCGACGGCAACTCGCTCGGCCGGCCGCCGGTGTCGGCGATCGAACGAATGGAGCGCTTCCTGCGCGACGACTGGGGCGGGCGGCTCATCCGCGGGTGGGATGAGGCGTGGATGCAGCTCCCGTTCGAGATCGGCGACCGCATCGGGCGCGCCGTCATCGAGGCGAAGGCGGGCCAGACCGTGATCGGCGACTCGACCACGGTGCTCCTCTACAAGCTCGCCCGCGCCGCGGTCGACGCGCAACTCGCGCGCGACCCCGACCGCCGCGAGATCGTCGTCGACGCCGACAACTTCCCGACCGACCGGTACGTGCTCGAGGGCATCGCCCGGGAACGCGGCATGCGGCTGCGCTGGATCGACGTCGACACATCGTCGGGTGTGACGCCCGAGCAGCTCGCCCGGGTGGCCGGCCCCGAGACCGCGCTCGTCGTCATCAGCCACGTCGCCTACCGCTCGGCCTACGTCGCCGACGCGCGCGAGCTCACCCGGATCGCGCACGACGCCGGCGCCCTCATCCTGTGGGATCTCTGCCACTCCGCCGGATCCGTGCCCGTGAAGGCCGACGTCTGGGGCTTCGACCTCGCGGTCGGATGCACCTACAAGTACCTGAACGGCGGTCCGGGCTCCCCCGCGTTCGCGTACGTGCGCGACGACCTGCAGGACGTGCTCGCCCAGCCGATCCAGGGCTGGATGGGCACCGCGGACGTCTTCGCGATGGGTCCCGAGTACACGCCGGCCCGCGGCATCCGTCGCTTCATCAGCGGCACCCCGCCGATCGTCGGCATGCTCGCGATGGAGGAGACGCTCGCGATGATCGAGGAGGCCGGGATCCTCGCGATCCGGGCGAAGTCGGTCGCGCTGACGTCGTTCGCGATCACGGTGGCCGAGGCGTGGCTCGCGCCGCTCGGTGTCACCCTCGCGTCGCCCGCCGACCCCGACGAGCGCGGCGGCCACGTGACGTTCCAGCACCCCGCGATGCGCGAGGTCACGGCGCGACTCTGGCAACGCGACGTGATCCCCGACTACCGCGACCCCGGGGGCCTGCGCATCGGGCTCTCGCCGCTGTCGACGAGTTTCGAAGAGGTGCACCGCGGCCTGGCGGCGACCCGTGACACGCTGAGGACCGTGCTCACCGAACGCGCCGGCCTGGCGTAGCCGCGGGCTGCGCCGCCGCGGGCCCGTCGTAGCAGCCGGATCGGCGCGTGGCAACCCCGGCCGCCCTCTCGGCGGCGTTCGAGTCGTCGCGCGTACCATGACCGGATCGCACGACGAGAGGGTGGACATCATGACCAGCACCAATGGCTACACCGCCGACCCGACGGATGCTGCGCGCGAGTCGGCCGGCCGCGCAGCCGGGGCGACCGGGGACGCCGCCGAGGATGTGCGGACCGCCACAACGGGTGCCGCCGAGAACGTGCGCACCGCGGCAACCAACGCCGCCGAGGACGTGCGGAACGCAGCATCCGACGTCGCCGAGGACGTGCGCACTGCGGCATCCGACGCCGCCGAGGCGTTCACCGCGCAGGCGAAGGAGACCTTCGCGAACGCCAAGGAGGCCGCCGACGACGGCGTCTCGTTCGTGAAGGCGAAGTATCGCGAGAATCCCGCGCTCGTCATCGCCGTCGGCGCCGCCGCCCTCATCGGCGTGACCGCCATCCTGAAGGGAATGTTCCGGCGCTGAGGACGCTCGGGCAGCGGCCGCTCACGACCTGGTCGACACCCGGCCGAACTTGCGGATGGACAGCGGCACGAAGATGAGCAGCATCAGGGCCATGCCGATGAGCGAGGTGGCGATGGGGTTCTGCAGCGTCCACACGTCGGGTTCGGGGTAACCGGGCGGCACGTTGCCGAAGAGTTCGCGCGCCGCCATCACGAGCGCCGAGACCGGGTTGAATTCAGCGAAGGTCTGCAGCGGGCCCGGCAGGGTCTCTGACGGCACGAACACGTTCGAAATGAACGTCAGCGGGAAAAGGATGATGAACGACGCGTTGTTGATGACCTCGGGGCTGCGCACGCTCATGCCGACGAATGCCATCACCCACGAGAACGAGTAGCCGAAGAGCAGCAGCAGCGCGATGCCGGCGAGCCCCTCCCAGACGCTCGTCGTGATGCGCCAGCCCACGATGAGCCCCGCGGCGATCATCACCACCATCGACAGGGAGTTGATCACGAGGTCGCCGTTGGTTCGGCCGACGAGCACGGCCGAGCGGTTCATCGGCAGGGTGCGGAAGCGGTCGATGATGCCGTTCTTCAGGTCTTGCGCCATCGCGGAGCCCGACCACGTGGACCCGAAGAGGATCGTCTGCGCGAAGATGCCCGCCATGATGAACTCGGTATAGCTGATGCCCGGAAGGTCGATGACGCCCTCGTACACGTAGGTGAACAGCAGCACGAACATGATCGGCTGCAGCGTCGTGAACACGAGCACATCGGGCACGCGCTTGATCTTGATGAGGTTGCGTTTCGTCGCCGCCCAGCCGTCGCTGAACCAGCTGCCCAGCCCGGTCGGACGTCGGAGCACGGATGCCGCGGGTCGCGCGATCGTCGTCATGAGCCCGCCCCCGCTCGGTCGCGGGCCGGTTCGTCGGCCGTGGCGCGGTGGCGGGGCGCCCCATCCGCCCCCGCTCGGTCACGAGGCGGCTCGTCGGCCTCGGCATCCGTCTCGGCCATATGGCCGGTGAGCTTCAGGAACACGTCGTCGAGCGTGGGCCGCCGCATGCCCACATCGTGCATGCGCACCCCGGCGGCGTTGAGCTCCCTCAGCGTCGATTCGAGGGCAAGCGGGCCCTCCGCGACGCCGACCGTGAACGTGCGCCCGTCGTCGGAGACACGCGGCTCGGATGCCCCATGGCGGGCGAGCACGCGAAGCACCAGCTCGGCATCGCCGGGGTCGACGACGGTGAGCTCGATCTGCTGGCCGCCGACTTGCGCCTTCAGTTCGTCGGCGGTGCCCTCGGCGATGACGCGGCCACCGTCGATGACGGAGATCGCATCGGCGAGCCGATCGGCCTCCTCGAGGTACTGGGTGGTGAGGAACACGGTGGTCCCCTCGCTGACGAGCGACTGGATGATCTCCCACATCCCCATGCGGCTGCGCGGATCGAGACCGGTCGTGGGCTCATCGAGGAAGAGCACCTGGGGCTTGGAGAAGATCGCGCCCGCGAGGTCGATTCGGCGTCGCATCCCGCCCGAGAAGCCCTTCACCGGTCGGTTCTGCGCCTCAGTGAGTTCGAACGCGTCGATGAGCTCATGCGCTCGGCGGCGGGACTCACTCGCCGGGAAGTGGTAGAGGCGGCCGACCATGTCGAGATTCTCGAACCCGGTGAGATCTTCGTCGACGGCGGCGTACTGGCCGGAGACGCCGATGATCGGGCGCACCTCGTCGCCGTGGCGCAGCACGTCGATGCCGCCGATGGTCGCGGTGCCCTCGTCGGGCACCAGCAGCGTGGTGAAGACCTTCACGGCGGTGGTCTTGCCCGCACCGTTCGGGCCGAGGAGCGCCCGCACGGTGCCCTGCTCGACCGACAGGTCGACGCCGTCGAGCGCGTGCACCGGCGGCGCCTTTCTGACGAAGTACCGCTTGACGAGCCCGCGAGCCTCGATGAACGCCATGTGCTCGACGGTAGACCCGGCCACTGACATCGACAAGAGGCGGCCCGAACCCCCGATAGAATCGAGGCATCCACCCTCCCGACACCGGACGGAGAACCGCGGTGCCCACCATCGTCGTCGACGTAATGCCCAAGGCCGAACTGCTCGACCCCCAGGGGAAGGCCCTCGCCGGCGCCCTCGCCCGCACGGGCCACGCCGGATTCACCGGCGTGCGGATCGGCAAGCGATTCGAGCTGACCGTCGACGGCCCCATCGACGATGCCCTGAAGGCGAGCGTGCACCAGATCGCCGAGGAGATCCTCTCGAACTCGGTCATCGAAGACGTCGTCGGAATCCACTACGAACTCTCGAACGCCGAGCTCGCCGAGGAAGCCGCGCACACGGCCGCCGAGCACGCCGACGAGGGCTACGTCGCGCCCGCCGGCGAGACGCACTGAGCGGAGTGAGCGACATGCGCATCGGCGTCATCACGTTCCCCGGCTCGCTCGACGACCGCGACGCGCAGCGTGCGGTGCGCCTGGCGGGTGCCGAGCCCGTCGCCCTCTGGCACGGCTCGCACGACCTCGAGGGCGTCGACGCGCTCATCCTGCCCGGCGGCTTCAGCTACGGCGACTACCTGCGTTGCGGCGCGATCGCCTCCCTCAGTCCGATCATGACCGAGGTCGTGGATGCCGCGAACGCGGGGCTGCCCGTCCTGGGCATCTGCAACGGCTTCCAGATGCTCACCGAGGCACACCTGCTCGAGGGCGGACTCATCCGGAACGACCACGGCTCGTTCATCTGCCGCGACCAGGTGCTGCGCGTCGAGAACGCCTCGACCGACTGGACGAGCGGGTTCGAGGCCGGCCAGGAGATCACGATCCCGCTGAAGAACGGCGAGGGTGGCTTCATCGCGTCCGACGAGACCCTCGATCGACTCGAGGGCGAGGGCCGCGTCGTGTTCCGCTACGTCGACGTGAACCCCAACGGGTCGCTGCGCGACATCGCCGGCATCTCGAACGAGCGCGGCAACGTGGTGGGTCTCATGCCGCACCCCGAGCACGCGGTCGAGCCGGGCTTCGGTCCCGACGCCGCGGCGGCCATGCGGTCTGGTGTCGACGGCCTCGGGTTCTTCACGAGCGTCGTGCGCCGCGCCCTCGTCGAGGCGTAGTCCGCCGCTCCTCCTCCACAGGCGAGCGGATGCCACAGGCGTCCACTTCCTCCGGATTCCACCCCTTTCCGGCCCGCCATCGCTGGCATTCTCGGATGCACCCGGCGATGATGGAGAGGTGCTCGAGGTGACCGAGGCTCAGGTTTGGACCATGATCGGCGTCTTCACGACGCTGATGGTCGGCATGCTCACCGTCGTCTCTACGCTCTTCGTCCGCGTCCTCCGCAGCGAGCTCGGCGGCGTCCGCTCCGAGATCGGGAGGGTCGAGGTGAAAGTCGACTCCCTCCATGCGGAGATGAACGCGCGCTTCGAATCCGTGGATTCGCGAATCACCGGCCTCGACCGCGATGTGCAGGCGCTCGTGAAGCACACCTTCGGGCTCGACCGCGGCTGACCCGACGCCGCCAGCGACATCCGATCGACTCCTCCTCCACATCCAAGTGGATTCCAGGACCACCAGTGTCTTCGCTCATCGACACGCGACGATCCAGCGACACTGGCATTCTCGGAACCACCCGGCGATGATGGAGAGGTGCTCGAGGTGACCGAAGCCCAGACGTGGACGATGATCGGCGCATTCATCGCGCTGATGTTCGGCATGCTCACCATCGTGTCGACGCTCTTCATCCACGTGCTGCGCACCGAGGTTCGTCGCCTCGAAACAAAGTTCGACGCGCGCTTCGATGTGGTCGGCACACGCATCGACGGGCTCGACCGCGACGTCCAGGCGCTCGTCAAGCACACTTTCGGGATCGACCGCGGCTGACCCGCGTCGGTCCGACGCGAGTCCCGAAGCGACGGATGCCGCCGCACACGTCTCCCGTCGGAGGACATGCGCGGCGGCATCCGCTCTGCTGCTAGGCGGCCGCCTGCTCGCTGCCGACCTCCGAGCGAAGCGCGGCGCCGAGCCCGGCGTCGACGTTCGTCCAGTACTGGAAGAACCGCTCGCGGATCGCGTCGACCGTGATCGCGTCGCCCTGGCCGGTGAGCGTCGCAAGCAGGCGCGCCTTCGCCTCGGCCGAGTACACCTCGCGGTAGAGCGTGCCGGCCTGACCGAAGTCGTCGTCGTCGGCGCGCAGCGTGTAGGCGGTGCGCACGAGCTCGCCGTCGGCCTCCCAGCCGCCCTCGGCGGCGAGCGCCGCGGATGCCGCGGGACCGCCGAACGAGTTCGGCGCGTACACAGGCGCGGTCGGCGCGTTGAAGTGGTGTCGCGCCGCGCCGTCCTGCGAGTAGTTGTGCACGGATGCCGCGTGCGGCGCGTTCACCGGCAGCTGGTTGTAGTTCGTGCCCACGCGGTAGCGCTGCGCGTCGGGGTAGCTGAACACGCGGGCCATGAGCATCTTGTCGGGGCTGATCTCGATGCCCGGCACCGTGTTCGCCGGCGAGAACGCCGCCTGCTCGATCTCGGCGAAGAAGTTCTGCGGGTTGCGGTCGAGGGTGAGGGTGCCGACCGGGATGAGCGGGTAGTCGGTCTTCGGCCACACCTTCGTCAGGTCGAACGGGTTGAAGCGGTACGTCTTCGCGTCCTCGTAGGGCATGACCTGCGCGAAGAGATCCCACGCGGGGAACTCGCGCCGCTCGATCGCCTCGAAGAGGTCGCGGCGGTAGTAGTCGGCGTCGGCGCCCGCGATCGCCTCGGCGGTCTCGGCGTCGAGGTGCAGGTCGCCCTGCTTCGAGTGGAAGTGGTACTTCACCCAGAACCGCTCGCCCTCGGCGTTGATCCACTGGTACGTGTGCGAGCCGTAGCCCTGCATCTCGCGCCACGACTTCGGCAGGCCGCGGTCGCCCATGAGGTACGTCACCTGGTGGGCCGACTCGGGCGAGAGGGTCCAGAAGTCCCACTGCATGTCGGCGTCGCGCAGGCCCGAGCCCGGCAGGCGCTTCTGCGAGTGGATGAAGTCGGGGAACTTGATGCCGTCGCGGATGAAGAACACCGGGGTGTTGTTGCCGACGAGGTCGTAGTTGCCCTCGGTCGTGTAGAACTTCAGCGAGAAGCCCCGCACGTCGCGCCAGGTGTCGGGCGAGCCCTGCTCGCCCGCGACCGACGAGAACCGCAGCAGGGTCTCGGACTGCGCGCCGGGCTGGAAGACGGCCGCGCGGGTGTAGGCCGAGACATCCGCCGTGACCTCGAAGCGGCCGAACGCGCCGCCGCCCTTGGCGTGCACGATGCGCTCGGGGATGCGCTCGCGGTTGAACTGCGCGAGCTTCTCGACGAGGTATCGGTCGTGCAGCACCGTGGGGCCGTCGGCGCCGACGGTGAGCGAGTGGGCGTCGCTCGCCACCGGGGTTCCGGTCTGCGTGGTGGTGGGTTCCGTCATGGATCTCCTCTTCCTGTGGGTGGTCGCCGGCGTGCGGGCACGCCGAACACCGCCGAGTCGGCGGTCGTCGAAAGGCCGGGGCTACCCGGCGGCCTGGCAGTCGGGGCAGCGGCCCCAGAAGGTGACCTCGGCGGTGGCGAGCTGGAAGCCGTGCGTGTCGCTCGGCGTGAGGCAGGGCGCCTCGCCGATCACGCAGTCGACGTCGGTGACCTTGCCGCAGTCGGTGCACACGAGGTGGTGATGGTTGTCGCCGATGCGACGTTCGTAACGCGCCGCCGAGCCCGCCGGCTCGAACTTGCGCACGAGGTTCACAGCGGCGAGCGCGGCGAGCACGCCGTACACGGCCTGCATCGACGTGGTCGGCAGCGTGGTCTGCACGCGCCGGAACACCTCGTCGGCGTCGAGGTGCTCGCCGGGGCGGAACGCGTCGATGACGGCGAGGCGGGACTCGGTGACCTTGAGCCCCGCGGCGCGCAGACGAGCGGATGCCTCGTCGCGATGTGTGCGGGTCTCGGCGGCCATGCCCCGAGAGTAGCGGAGTTGTTTTGATTCAGTCAAGACAACTGCCAGTGGTCGTCAGCGACCCTCGTCGCGGTCGGCGATCCACGACCGGATGAGCCGCTGCAGGCGCGATGTTGCCCTTGTACACGAACGTCGGGGCCTGCCACTTGATCGTCTCGGTCACGCGCTGACAGGGCTGTGGCGAGTGGATCAACCATTCGTTCGATGCGTCTCCCAGCCGGCGCCTGAGACGATGGAGGAACCCGAACCCTGGAGCATCCGTGTCACCGAAACGTCTCTTCCGCACACTCGCCCTCGCCGAGGCCGTCACCTGGACGATCCTCATCGTCGCCATGATCCTGAAGTACGCGGCCGGCGTCGATGCCGCGGTGCTCGTCGGCGGGTCGATCCACGGGTTCGTGTTCCTCGCGTATGCGTTCCAGGCGGTGCTCGTGGGCGTCAACCAACGCTGGAGCGTCGGCCTCATCGCATTCGCCGTGCTCACCGCGATCGTGCCCTACGCGACGATACCGTTCGAGCTCTGGTTGATGGGGCGCGGGCGCCTCGACGGCGACTGGCGACGTGAGCACAGCGACCACCCTGCCGACGGCAACTGGGTGAACCGGATGCTGCGCTGGTTCCTCGCTCGTCCGGTGCTGCTCACCGTGGCCGCGGTGATCGGCATCGCCGCAGTGTTCGCGACGCTGCTCGTGATCGGGCCGCCCGGAGGTCGCGAGGCGTAGTCTCCTCCACAGCCGACACGGGGCCGACCCCACTCGCACTCTCGCTGTCGCGCCCGCCAAGGCCGAACCCGCACTGGCAGGATCGTCGCATCCGACCGACAATGGAGAGGTGCTCGAGGTGACAGAACCGCAGGTGTGGACACTGATCGGTGTGTTCGCGGCCGGGCTCTTCGGCACGCTGGGGCTCGTCACGACGCTGTTCGTGCGGGTGATCCGCAGCGAGATCGGCGGGCTCCGCGGCGAGATCGTCAGCCTTCGCAATGAGATGAACACCCGCATCGACGCGCTCGCCCGCGACGTACAGGCGCTGGTGAAGCACACGTTCGGCCTCGATCGGGACTGACGACCACGCACTGTGGGCTCGCTCAGCGACTGACGATGCCGGCGGCGCCATCGACGAGCACCACCTCGCCGTCCCTGAGCCTCGAGGTACCGTCCGTCGTGCCGACGATCGCGGGGATGCCGAACTCGCGCGCGATGATCGCCGGGTGTGAGAGCATCCCGCCGTGGTCGGCCACGACCGCTCCGACCTGGCCGAGGATCGGACTCCACGACGGCGCGGTCGTCGGGCACACGAGCACGTCGCCCTGACGGACCCGATGGAAGTCCTGGGATCCACGGATCACGCGCACCGGCCCGCGGTATCGTCCGGCCGACGCGGCCGTGCCGGCGACGAGCGCTCCTTCCGGCGCATCGCGAGCCTCACCCACGATCGAGCCGAGATACCAGATGAATGCCTCGTTCGCGAAGCGCGCCTCGACGGGCAGTGCCCGAAGGTCGGGCTGCGGGGGAAGCGTGCCGACAGCGGACACGTCCGGCAGGAGCGCCGCGGCGTCGAACTCGCGCCGCCGGGTCGACGCGACGTGCAGCAGCCGACTCTCGCCTCCCGCCGCCTCGCGGAGCTCACCTGGAGTCAGCATGAAGCAATCGTCCGGGCGTTCGAGCAGACCGCGATCGGCGAGTCGCCGGCCGAGTTCGAGCGTGGCGCGGCGCACCAGCCCGAGCGGTTCGCCGAAGCCGAGCAGTTCGCTCTCGTCGCGGATTCCGTAGTAGCGTTCAGCACGCGCGACGGCTCGCTGCCAGCGAGCGCGCTCCCGGTCAGGGACGTCCTGGGACGCCGGGTCGGGTGGATCGGATGCGACACCGGAGTCGGAACCTCGTGCGGGTTCGTCCAGCGTCGATGCGGCGCGGAGGCGGGCGATCGCGGCGTCGAGTGCCGGCTCGAGCGATTCGGGTTGCTCGGCCAGCATTCGATCCATCGGATCGGCGCCGAGCATCCGTCCGCCGTATCGATCGAGGTAGCGGTGAAGCGCCGCCGAGGCCTCGGTATCGTCGGCCAGCGTCGCCGTCACGCGCGATCCTGGACTGCCGGCGGCCTCCTCGGGCGCGGCCACGAAGACTTTCGCCAGTTCGTCGAGCGCTACGGCAGCGTCGGTCGAAGTCGATGAGCGCGCGTTGAGCGCGGACAATGCGTGACCTGGATCCCAGTTGAGGAGGTCCCGAGCGAGGAACACGTAGTCGCCGAGCACCTGGGACTGGGCGAACTCGACGACCCAGTGCTCGGTGCATGCGCGTTCGAGGAACCCGAGCGTCTCGTCGAGGTGATCCACGACGGCCAGGACATCCATCACCGCAGGGTCGACGGCGCGGAGCGTCTCGAGTTCGGCCGCGAGACGAGGAGCGTCTGCGTAGATCCATCGCTCGAGGACGTCTCCGGCGACGTCGGTGCGAACCGCCTCGACGGCGCGCGCGATGCGCCTCCTGATCGGCGGGACGATCCGGAGGAGGACGGGCAATAGCCAGGGCGGTGGAGGCGGCAGCTTGCCGGCCCCGAACGGGATCACCTCGAGATAGGCCCGGTGCTCGACGACGTGCAGCTCGCCCGTCGCAATCACCAGGCCGAAGACGTCGGCCGCGTGTCGAGTCCCGTTGCGCATCATGTTCGCCCAGACGGCGGCGCCGAATGGCGACAACCGATCGGGCCAGTGCGTCGAGTCGCGCAGCCATGCCGCCGGCACCGACGGTCGAGCGCGCGAGCCGGAAACCGCGGATGCCGCCAACGTAGTGATCGGGCGGCTCTGCAGCACATTGAGCTCATCCCCGACGAAGGCCCATTCGACATCCTGCGGGCCGTCGAAGACTTCGCCCAGCCGCTGCACCATCGCGGCGATGCGCAGCACCTCCGGTTCTCGGAGCGCAGGAGCCCCCGACCCACTGGCGTCACGAGCAGCCATACCGTCGACGACGGTCCATCGCTCGGGCGACACCTCGCCCTCGAGAAGGCGGTCGGCGAGACCGGGCACGGCCTCGATCACGACGCGGTCGTCACCCGTTACCGGATCTCGCCCGAACGCCACTCCCGCAGAGCCGGGCGCGAGCTGACGCTGCACGAGCAGGGCGACCGAGCCGTCGGCCGTGCCGTGGGCTCGGCGGTAGTCCGTCAGGTGCTCGCTCGAGGCGGCGTGCCAGCACCGCTCGACGGCGGCGATCGCGTCGTCGGCGGTGCGCACGTGGAGCACCGACTCGAACTGCCCGGCGAACGAGGCGGCGGCGAGATCCTCGGCGACGGCGGATGACCGGACGATGAGCGGATACCCGAGCCGATCGCAGGCGGCGACGAAGGACGCGCGGAGCTGTTCGGGAAACGTGGGAACGGTTCGGGTTCGCTCCGCTCCGACGGTACGGGTCGCCCGGTCGTGGACCGCCGTCGTCAGGACGAATCCGTCGGGCACCATGAAGCCCCTGGCGCGAAGGGTCGCGAGACGCGACGCCTTGCCACCGGCGACCTCGACCGGGAGACGGGCCGCGTGCTCGAGCGGGATCGGTTCCAGCAGTGCGGTGTCCATCGTTCACTCCTTCGTAGACGTGAATCAATCGCGCTTCGGTCCGCCGCCGTTCGCGAGGTCGGCGAGGAGGGTGCGGATGATCCATCCGGCCGTCATCGCGGCGTCGTCGGCGGTCAGGTGGTCGGTGAGTGACAGCCAGGATCGCCGCGACACCACCAGTCGGAGTGCGCTGAAGACGCGCGCGTGCTCGTCGGCCGAGAGCGCCGGCGCGGCTTGGTCGACAGCCGCGTCGATGAGTGCGCGGACGCGCTGGTGGACCGAGGTTCGGAGTCGCGTGTCGAGATCGGCGGCCGCCCATGCCCTGACGAGGTCGCTGCGCTCGTCGTACAGTACGGCGAGGCGCTCCATGAGTTCGGCCAGTTCCTCGCTTCCGGTCTCCGGTGCACGATCCAAGCAGGACTCAACGAACGCGTCGGTTTCCGCGTCGAGGCCGTCGATGAGCGCTTCACGATTCGGGAAGTACCGGTAGAGCGTGCGGAGGGAGCAGCGCGCCTCGTCGGCGACCGCTTGCATCGAGAAGTCGTGGATGCCGTCGCGCAGGATGACCTGCGTGAAGGCATCGACGAGCAGTCGACGGGTTGATTCCCGTTGGCGGTCTCGGAGTGTCGGATGGATATCGCGCGGCACGATGTCAGACAATTTGCGTCCCTTCATGCTCTCCTGACACAGAGTATGTCATAAGTGAGGCTTCCTTGACAAGGGGGGAGGCCCGAGCGCACCAGAAGCGGGACCCTGGGCATCGGCCGCGACTCGTCCTCGGCAGCCCGACGGATGCCTCCAGCTTGCGTCGCGTTGCACGAACTCCGCCGGCGGCGCCGAGCCCCGTGGCATTCTGCTGTGGAACGCGTCAAGATGGAGAGGTGCTCGCAGTGACCGAAGCCCAGGTCTGGACGATGATCGGCGTCTTCACGACGCTGATGTTCGGCACGCTCACGATCATCTCGACGCTGTTCGTGCGGGTCCTGCGGTCGGAGATCGGCGGGCTCCGCATCGAGATCGGCTCACTTCGCGCCGAGGTTCGCGGCGAGATCGGTTCGCTTCGCGCCGAGATGAACGCCCGTTTCGAGGCGGTCGACGCGCGATTCGACGCCGTCAACACCCGCATCGATGCGCTCGATCGCGACGTGCAGGCCCTCGTGAAACACACGTTCGGACTCGACCGGGGCTGACCCCCGCGAGCAGAGCGAGCACCGTTCGCATGAGCGCCGCCGGGTAGACTTGCGGGGTCCGGCATTCGCCCGCGGCATCCGCTCGCCGCCGTTTCTTGGAGCTCGCCACACGTGACTGCTGAAGCCCCCGCCCCTTCGACAAGCTCAGGGACCGCCGCTGCCCCCGCGACCTCGACGCCGGTGCTCGACACCGTCGAGGTCGCCGCGACGACGCCCGAGAAGGAGCAGCCGTACGCCGCGCTGGGCCTCAAGCCCGACGAGTACGAGCGCATCCGCAACATCCTCGGCCGCCGACCCAC
This sequence comes from Agromyces sp. NPDC058484, assembly GCF_042720415.1. Taxonomy (NCBI): domain Bacteria; kingdom Bacillati; phylum Actinomycetota; class Actinomycetes; order Micrococcales; family Microbacteriaceae; genus Agromyces; species Agromyces sp. NPDC058484. Next base: position 96,516 of record NZ_JBHXMP010000006.1, read on the forward strand.
GAGCGCCGAGCTCGCGATGTACTCGGTCATGTGGAGCGAGCACTGCTCGTACAAGTCGTCGAAGATCTACCTGCGCCAGTTCGGCAAGAAGGTCACGCCCGAGATGAAGCAGCACCTCATGGTGGGCATGGGCGAGAATGCCGGCGTGCTCGACATCGGCGAGGGCTGGGCCGTCACCTTCAAAATCGAGTCGCACAACCACCCGTCGTACATCGAGCCGTTCCAGGGCGCGGCCACCGGCGTCGGCGGCATTGTGCGCGACATCATCTCGATGGGCGCACGCCCCGTCGCAGTCATGGACGCCCTGCGCTTCGGCGCCATCGACCACCCCGACACCGCCCGCGTCGTGCACGGCGTCGTCAGCGGCATCTCGTTCTACGGCAACTGCCTCGGCCTGCCGAACATCGGCGGTGAGACCTGGTTCGACCCGGTGTACCAGGCGAACCCGCTCGTGAACGCGCTCGCCGTGGGCGTGCTCCGGCACGAGGACCTGCATCTGGCGAACGCGAAGGGCGCGGGCAACAGGGTCGTGCTCTTCGGCGCCCGCACCGGCGGCGACGGCATCGGCGGGGCATCCATTCTCGCATCCGACACGTTCGCCCCTTCGACAGGCTCAGGGACCGCCGCTCCGAAGAAGCGCCCGGCGGTGCAGGTCGGCGACCCGTTCGCCGAGAAGGTGCTCATCGAGTGCTGCCTCGAGCTGTTCCAGAACGACCTCGTCGAGGGCATCCAAGACCTGGGAGCAGCCGGCATCTCGTGCGCCACGTCCGAACTCGCCTCCAATGGCGACGGCGGCATGTCGATCGTGCTCGACGACGTGCTGCTGCGCGACCCCACGCTCACGCCAGAGGAGATCCTCATGAGCGAGAGCCAGGAGCGCATGATGGCGATCGTGCGCCCCGAGAAGCTCGACGGATTCCTCGAGGTCGTGAAGAAGTGGGACGTCGAGACGAGCGTCCTCGGCGAGGTCACCGACACCGGTCGCCTCTCGATCATGTGGCGCGGCCAGGAGATCGTGAACGTCGACCCGCGCACCGTCGCCGTCGACGGCCCGGTCTACGAGCGCCCGGTCACGTATCCCACGTGGATCGACGCACTCCAGGCAGACACCGCAGCCGATCTCAAGCGCTCCGACAAGCCCAAGGCGCTGCGCGAGCAGTTCCTGAAGCTCGTCGGGTCGGCGAACCAGGCGGATGCCGCGTGGGTCACGAACCAGTACGACAACTATGTGCTCGGCAACACCGCGCTCAGCTACCCCGACGACGCCGGCATGATCCGCGTCGACGAGGAGTCGGGACTCGGCGTCTCGGTGGCGACCGACGCGAACGGCCGCTACTCGCAGCTCGACCCGCGCCAGGGCGCCAAGCTCGCGCTCGCCGAGGCGTACCGCAACGTCGCCGTCACCGGCGCCGTGCCCATGGGCGTGAGCGACTGCCTCAACTTCGGCTCCCCCGAGAACCCCGAGGTCATGTGGCAGTTCTCGCAGACCGTCGAGGGCCTGAGTGACGGATGTCTCGAGCTCGGCATTCCCGTCACCGGCGGCAACGTGAGCTTCTACAACCAGACCGGCGACGTGCCGATCCACCCGACGCCGGTGATCGCCGTGCTCGGCGTGATCGACGACGTCGCCCGCCGCATCCCCTCGGGATGGCAGGACGACGGCCACAACATCTACCTCCTCGGCGACACCGCGCTCGAGCTCGACGGCTCGGCCTGGGCGGGCGTCGTGCACGACCACCTCGGTGGACGCCCGCCGGCGGTCGACCTCGCCCGCGAGAAGGCGCTCGCCGAACTCCTCGCCGCCGCGGCACTCGAGGGTCTCATCGACTCGGCGCACGACCTGAGCGACGGCGGCCTCGCGGTCGCGCTCGCCGAGGCGATCGGCCGCTTCGGCGTCGGCGCCCGCGTGGTGCTCGACGAGGTGCTGCAGGACGCCGGCATCGACGCCGCGACGGCGCTGTTCTCCGAGTCGACCGGCCGTGTGATCGTCTCGGTTCCCCGCGAGGACGACGTGAAATTCCGCGGCCTCTGCGAGGGACGCGGCTACCCGGTACGTCGCATCGGCGTGACGGATGCCGCATCCGCCTCCCTCGAGGTACAAGGCCTGTTCACCGTGCCGGTCGACGAGCTCCGCACCGTCAACCGCGCGCCGCTCGCCGACGCCTTCGGCCCGATCGTCGGATACTGAGCCGACCACGAAGCCGGGCGAACCACGAAACCGAGCGGACCACGAGCGACGCCATGAGCGACCCGGCCGACGCACGGCAGACCTACCCGGCCCTGTACGCGGCCGAGCACGGCGGGTTCAGCGTCGTGCCCGCGGCGTACGTCCTCCTCGTCGACGAAGACCGCGTGCTGCTCCAGCTCCGGGCGAACACCGGCTACTACGACGACTTCTGGGCGGCGTCGGCCGCCGGCCACGTCGAAGCGGGCGAGTCGGTCGTCGAGGCCGCCGTGCGCGAGGCATCCGAGGAGCTCGGCATCACCGTGGCGGAGGGCGACCTCCAAGCGCTCACCGCCATGCACCGCACCGCGCCCACCGGACTCGCCGTCGACCAGCGCGTCGACTTCTTCTTCGCCTGCGGTTCGTGGAACGGCGCGCCCGCCCTGCAGGAGGAGAAGGCCGCCGACCTGCGGTGGTTCGACCTCGCCGCGCTGCCCGAGAACGTCGTGCACCACGAACGGTTCGTGCTCGACGCGTGGCGCGCGGGCACGCTCCGGCCGATCACGGCATTCGGGTTCTGACCGCGGACGCCGTGCCGCTCGCGTGGCGGGCGTGCACTCTCCCGCCACCACCGAGTCTCTGCATGGCGCCCGCGGTCGAACTGTGACGTGATCAGTTGGATCTGCGGGACGGGCGTCGATAGCGTGCCCGCATGACGCTCGCAGACACGACCCTCGTTCCCGATTCCTCTTCCGCCGAACGCGCTGCTCGACTCGGCGCTGCCGGCACCGCCTGGCAGGAGCGCATCGCCGCCGACCCGACGTCGGCGCACCTCACCTACCGGGTGAACGGGCGCGGCTCGGGCTCCGTCGCCAGCGAGATCACTGCCGGACGCCACCGCTTCGTCGTCGATGAGCCGGCCGCGCTTGCCGGCGACGACGTCGCGGCAAGCCCCGTCGAGTATGCGCTCGGCGCCCTCATCTCGTGCCAGATCGTGGTCTACCGTCTCTACGCCAACGCCCTCGGCATCGTCGTCGACGACGTCGAGATCAGCGCAGAGGGCGACCTCGACGCCCGCAAGCTCTTCGGCATCGAGGCGACGGTGCGCCCCGGCTTCAACGCCGTCCGTCTGGCGGTGAAGCTCACGGGTCCCGAGTCGTCCGAGCGCTACGACGAGCTCCGCCGGGTCGTCGACGAGCACTGCCCCGTGCTCGACCTGTTCGCGAACCCCGTCCCGACCACGGTCGAGCTGGTCTGAGGTCACGGAGTGACGTCGCTTCGTTCCCGGGGTGTGTTCCGGCCAGACTCGCAGGGCTGACCCGGTCCACCTGGCCGGAACGCACCCCGGGACGCGCACCGACCGGTGCGGGCGGCTGCTCAGGCACCGCCCGGCGGATGCACGAGCAACTCGACCCGATCGGCCAGGTAGCGATCGAGCGGGGTGAGCGCATCGGGCTGAGTGGGATTCCAACGCACGAGCACCACGCCGCCACGGAGTACGAGAGGTCCGGATGCCCCGGCCCGCACGAGTTCGCGGACATCGATCGGGTCCGCGCCGAAGTTCACGGTCTCGCCGACCGGAAGCCCGCCCTTCACGGCAGCCGCGCGAAAGGCGCGCTGCTCGGCGATCGCGTTCGCCGGGATGCTCCGTCGCGTGGCACGTTCGGCCCGTACGACCCGCCCCGTCGCGTACAGACGACCGTCGGCGCCGACGAGCAGCACGCCGAGCCGCCAGACGCGGCCGGTCGCGGTCATGCGAGCTGCACGCCTCACGCCGAGCACTCGGCGCTCGGGCACGAACTCGGCGACGGCCTCTTCGCGCGCGGCGGCAGCGCCCAAGGTGGCCGCGGCCGCGGTGACGAGCTCGTGCACGCGGGCGATGAGCCCCGCGGCATCCAGCCCCGCGGCATCCGACCCCGCAGCATCCGGCCCCGCGGCATCCGGCCCCGAGGAATCGGTCACCATGCGCACCTCACCGCACGCACCTCGTCCCGGGCGAGCTCATCGCGACCTGCCGACGAGCTCGAGCAGGGCGAGCCCGTATGCCTCCGAGACATCGGAATGCTCGAACCGGCGCCGCTCGCCGGCGATCTCGACCTCGACCTCGAACGAGTCGTCGAGCCGGGTGAGCGACCGGAACGTCGCGCGCAGCAGCTCGCGCAGCTGGTCCTCGCGCGGCAGCCACACCGCGTCGGCGAGGGCGACCGAGTCGAGCGCCCACTCGGTCGTGCCGTTGAAGCCGAGGATCGTGCCGCTCGCGTACCGGCGCGGCTCGATCGTCATCTCGCTCACGGTGAAGACGTCGGCCTCGATCTCGGGCTCGACCGACTCGGGCAGGTCGAGCTGGAACCGGTCACCCGACTCGGGGTGCCAGCCGAGGCCGGCCTCCCGGAGCGCGAGCGCCAGTTCCCGGCTGATCACGGGTCACGGCCCCTCGGCGACGCCGGCCTGCGCGAGTTCGCTGTAGCTCGCGTCCACCATGATCGGCATGTGGTCGGACGACCCGCGCGGCAGCGTCTCGATGCCGTGGATCTCGAGCCCGACGGATGTCGCCAGGTCGAAGTGACCGCGGAAGAACTTGTAGCGCGTGTACGTGCGCTTGTCGCTCAGGGTGAGCTCGTACCCCGAGTCGCGCACCCTCTCGCCGAGGTTCTCCTTGAAGATCGGATAGTTGTAGTCGCCGACCATGAGCGTCGGGAGCCCCGGGCCGAGGAACTGCAGCTCGCCGAGCGCCGAGCTGATCTGGTGTCGCCGCAGCGAGTTGAGCGCCGTCAGGGGCGCGGCATGGAACGAGGCGACGATCAGCTCGCGCTGCTCCTCGAGGTCGAGCAGGCGAACGCCGATGAGCCGCTCGTGGGCGGGCCGCAGGATGTGATCGTGGAGCGACTTCTTGAGCACGAACGACTGCCCGCGCAGTGCGCGGAAGCGGTCGTCGCGGTAGTAGACGGCCAGGCCCAGGCGGTTGCGCGAGGTCGAGTCCGCGAGATGCAGCTCGTGGATCTGCGGCGGCAGCTCACGGGTGTCGCACTCCTGGAGGCACAGGATGTCGGGCGAGTGCCGCTCGGCGAGCCCGACGAGCTCGCCGCTCGCCCGGTGCTTGCGAAGGTTGTAGCTGATCACTCTCATTTCCGACCAGCCTATGTCGCGCGGGCCGTGCCGCGGGACCGAATGACGCCGGTGGACGGGCGCTCAGTCTTGTCGGATGCGCGCCGGCCCCAGCGCGGCTCCGAGGCCGACCACGATGATCCCCGCGAAGAGGAGGCCGTATCGCGCGGTGATGAGCCCGATCGCGGCGAGCGCGATGCCCACGACCACGACGACCCGGGCGAGCACCCGCCGCACGCGCGGCGCGGACGACCAGCCGGATCGTGTGCGCTGCGTCATCCGCTCACCGTGAACGACCGGCCGGTCGCGTCCTCGGCGAACGCCCAGAAGCGGGCGCCGACGTCGAGATCGGTCGAGACGCGCGTCGGGGTCTGGAGCGTGGGCACGCCGCGGGTCACGTAGCGCGGACCCCAGTACTGGCCACCCTCGACGCCCGGCGCGGTCAGCGCGTGCAGCACCACCTCGGCGCCGCGGTGCTTGCCCTGCGCCCACGCGGCCTGCAGGGCGTCGGTGAAGCGGGCGCCGCGGCCGGGTTCCATGACGCCGGGCACAGTCGGCGTGCGCCCGCCGATCGCGTAACCGGGGTGGGCGACGATGCTCGCGACGGGCGCATCCGCCGCCTGCAGCCGCCGGTCGAGCTCGAACCCGAGCACCTGCGACGCGATCTTCGAGTGCGCGTACGCCAGCCAGGAGTCGTAGCCGCGGGTGAGCTGCAGGTCGTCGACGCGGAACGTCGAGAGCCGCGACGAGAGCGAGCCGAGCGACACGATGCGTGCGCCCGGCACGACGTGCGGCAGCACGGCTCCGAGGAGCGCGAAGTGCCCGAGTACGTTCGTGGCGAGCACCAGCTCGTTGCCGTCGACCGACTCGAGACGCATGTGCGGCGTGTGCACCATGCCCGCGTTCGCGACCACGCCGTCGAGGGGCGGCCCGGCGAGGAGTCGCTCGGCCCCGGCGTCGACGGACTCGAGCGACGACTGGTCCATGACGAGGGTGTCGACGGATGCCGCAGGGCGCGCGCCGCGGATCGCGGCAGCCGCCGCGGCGAGCCGCTCGCGGCTCCGCCCGCTCAGCACCACGTGTGCCCCCGCGCCCGCGAGCCGCGCGGCGGTGAAGAAGCCGATCCCCCGGTTGGCGCCCGTGACGAGGTAGCGGCGCCCCGCCTGCGACCGCAGCGTGATCGGATACCAGCTCACAACTCGCCCGACATGCCGTTCGCCCCGCCCGCGAGCTCCTCGTGGTGCTGGATGACCTCGGCGACGACGAAGTTGAACCACTTCTCGGCGAACGCCGGGTCGAGGTGCGCGTCGGTCGCGAGCGCGCGGAGCCGGGTGATCTGGCGGCGCTCCCGGTCGGGATCGCTCGGCGGCAGTCCGTGCTGGGCCTTCAGGCGCCCCACCTGCTGGGTGAACTTGAACCGTTCGGCGAGGAGGTGGATGAGGGCCGCGTCGATGTTGTCGATGCTCGAACGGATGCCGAGGAGCTCGCTCATCGCGGCATCCCGTTCGTCGATGGACCCGTCAGTCATGCTTCGACCCTACCCGCGGTCGCTGCCACATGGCGCGGCTACCAGATCGTGCCGCCGCCGACCGAGATGCCGCCGAAGATGAGCAGCACGAACACGATGGCGAACACGGCGGGGCCGATGCCCCGCCCACCCGTGTGCCGCGACTTGAGCAGCCCGATCACCGCGAGGATCGCGGCGATCGCGCCAAGCGCCCCACCGACGATGAGGCCGATGAAGAGCGGGATCGGCATGAGCACGAGACCGATGAGGCCGATCCAGAAGGCCCACCAGGCGGTCGGATTCGAGCGGCGAGTGTCGTTGTCCATGCTCCCATCGTGCCGAGTTCGAACACGGGAAGGAACCCCATCGCGGCGTGCGTGGAGGATGATCAGGTGCCGGAACGGAACGCGCGCAGCCGAAGGCTGTTGCCGACGACGAAGACGCTCGAGAACGCCATCGCCGCACCGGCGAGCATCGGGTTGAGCAGACCGAGCGCGGCGAGCGGGATCGCGGCCACGTTGTAGGCGAACGCCCAGAACAGGTTGACCTTGATCGTGCCGAGCGTGCGCCGCGCGAGCCGGATGGCGTCGACCGCGGCGAGCAGGTCGCCGCGCACGAGCGTGATGTCGGATGCCTCGATCGCGACGTCGCTGCCGGTGCCCATCGCGATGCCCAGGTCGGCCTGCGCCAGCGCCGCCGCGTCGTTCACGCCGTCGCCGACCATCGCGACGCGTCGCCCTTCGCCCTGCAGGCGCTCGACCACGGCGACCTTGTCGGCCGGCAGCACCTCGGCGACGACCTCGTCGATGCCGACCTCGGCGGCCACCCTGCGCGCCACGGCCTCGTTGTCGCCCGTGAGCAGGATCGGGGTGAGCCCCAGCCTGCGCAGGCGCGTCACGGCGTCGGCGCTCGTCGGCTTCACGGCGTCGGCCACGGTGAGCACGCCGCGTACGCGTCCGTCCCAGGCGACGTACACGGGCGTGCGTCCCTCGGCTTCGGCACGGGCAGCGGATGCCGCGAGCGACGGGTCGACCGCGAGCGCCCAGTCCTCGAGCAGCGAGGCTCGGCCCACCAGCACGAGGCGTCCGTCGACGATGCCCTGCACGCCGCGGCCCGCGTGGTCCTCGAACGACGCGGGAACGGGAAGGGTGCCGAAGCGGCGCTCCGCCTCGGCCGCGATCGCGCGGGCGATGGGATGCTGCGAGGCGTGCTCGACGGCACCCGCGAGGCAGACGAGGTCGGCCTCGTCGACGCCGTCGGCCGAGTGGACGCCGTGGAGCGACATCCGCCCGGTGGTGACCGTGCCGGTCTTGTCGAGCACGATCGTGTCGACCCGACGGGTGGACTCGAGCACCTCTGGGCCCGTGATGAGCACGCCCAGCTGCGCGCCGCGACCGGTGCCCACGAGGAGCGCGGTGGGGGTCGCGAGCCCGAGCGCGCACGGGCAGGCGATGATGAGCACCGCCACCGCGGCGGTGAACGCCGATTCGGCGGGGAAGCCGCCGCCGAGCCAGGCGCCGAGGGTAGCCACGGCGATGAGGAGGACGACGGGCACGAACACCCCCGCGACGCGGTCGGCGAGGCGCTGCACCTCGGCCTTGCCCGACTGCGCGTCCTCGACGAGCTTCGCCATCTGCGCGAGCTGGGTGTCGGCGCCCACGCGCGTCGCTCGCACCACGAGCCGCCCCCCGACGTTGACGGTCGCGCCCACGACGGCGTCTCCCGACGCGACCTCGACCGGCACGGATTCGCCCGTGAGGAGTGAGGCGTCGACGGCGCTGCGTCCGTCGACGACCGCGCCGTCGGTGGCGATCTTCTCGCCCGCACGCACGACGAACTCGTCGCCGACCTGGAGCTGCTCGAGCGGGATCCGCGTCTCCACGCCCCCGCGGAGCACCGCGACGTCCTTCGCGCCGAGTTCGAGCAGCACGCGCAGCGCCGCACCCGCCTGTCGCTTCGAGCGCTTCTCGAAGTACCGGCCCGCGAGCACGAACATGGTGACGCCTGCGGCGACCTCGAGGTAGAGGTTCGACGCGCCGTCGGTCGGCGCGATCATGAGCGCGAAGCCGTGCGTCATGCCCGGCACCCCGGCGGTGCCGAGGAACAACGCGTAGGTCGACCACAGGAACGCGGCGATCGTGCCGATCGAGATGAGGGTGTCCATCGTGGCGGCGCCGTGGCGCAGGTTCATCCATGCGGCACGGTGGAACGGCCACGCCGCCCAGACCACGACGGGCGCGGCGAGGGCGAACGACGCCCACTGCCAGTACGTGAACTGCAGCACGGGCACCATCGCGATCAGGATCACGGGCACCGAGAGAACGATGCTGCCGATGAGGCGCCGGCGCAGCGAGCGCAGTTCGGCGTCGGCGCGAGACTCGCCCGGGATGCCGTCGCCCGGTCCGCCGGCGGTCCCGGCCGCGGCGGGCGGCGGCGGCAGCGTCGCCGTGTACCCGGCCTCCTCGACCACCGCGATGAGCCGCCGCGGGTCGACGTCGGCCGGAGCCGCGACGCGCGCCTTCTCGGTGGCGTAGTTCACCGAGGCGGTGACGCCGTCGAGCTTGTTGAGCTTCTTCTCGATGCGCATGGCGCACGACGCGCAGGTCATGCCGCCGATCTCGAGCTCGACGGTGTTCGTGCTCGTGCTCGTGCTCGTGCTCGCGCTCGCGGCGGGTTTGGCGGTTGCGCCGGCGGCCGTGTCGCCGCCTGTCGTGCCGGTGGGGCTGGTCATGGTGCTCCTCGTGGGCTCGTGTCGAAGCTCGCGTCAGTGTTCGTCGCCGTGGGCGTCGCGGCCGTCGTCGGTGTCCGACTGGCGCGATGCCGCGGCATCCGCCTCGTCCGCCGTGACGACGAACGGGAGGCTGTGCACCCGGCCGTCGAGCTGCAGGTCGAGGTAGAGCAGGTAGCGACCCGGGGTGGGCGCCTGCGCCATGAAGGTGATCTCGGGGCCGGGCTCGGTCTCGCCGTCGGCGGGCTCGCCCATCGGGTGCACGTGCAGGTAGGCGAGGTCGCCGTCGCGCAGCGCCACGAGATGGCCGTAGGCGCCGAGGTACGGCTCGAGCGTCGTGACGGGCTCGCCGTCGCGCGTGACGGCGAAGGTCAGCTCGCTCGAAGCGCCGGCCACGAGTTCGCCGTCGAGCTCCACGGTCACCTCGCCGTCGGTCGAGGTCGCGGTGTCGGCGCCGCGCGGTGCGGGAGCGAAGTCGCCCGCCACCTCGAGGGTGCTCGTGAGCGTGACGGTGTCACCGAGCGCGGTGGGCACGAAGTCGGCGAAGACGCGGTAGGTGCCCGCGGCGGCCCAGCTCCACGGGATGGTCCAGGCGCCCGCGCCGTCGGTCGTCGGGTGCACGTGCCGGAACTCGGCGCCGTCGGTGCGCACCACGATGAGGTGCAGGTCCTTCTCATGCGCACGGTCGTAGCCGGTGAGCGGTTCGGCACCCGGGCCGAGCAGGGTGAACGAGAGGTCACCAGATGCGCCCGTGCCATCCGGTGCGCGCAGTTCGCTGAGCCGGTAGCCGGCGTGCGAGATCGAGAGGCCCCGCACGTCGTCGCCCGCTGCGGTGGCGGCCTGGTCGCCGTCCGTCTCGGCGGTGTCGTGGGCGTGCATCGCGTCCTCCGCGGAATCAGAAGTCGGGGCGGCCGAGACCTCGGCCGGGATGAACGCCCGGGCGGCCCCGAAGGCGACGGCGAACACCGCCGCCGTCGCCACGGCGAACAGCCCGAGCCGTGTCGCGGTGCGCATCTCAGACGCGCACCGCGCTGTACCCGGCCTCTTCGACGGCCGCGAGCACGCCCGCGTCGTCGACGTGGGCCGGGGCGGTCACGATGAGCCGGCCGGATGCCGCGGTGACCTCGACCACGTCGACACCGCCGAGCTGCGCGACCTCTTCGCGCACCGACAGCTCGCAGTGACCGCAGGTCATGCCCGTCACCTGGTACTCGCGTTCGTTCATTTCGGACTCCTCGTCGGTGATTGAACTGATACCCCTAGGGGGTACTTCTCGCAACAGCATACCCATGGTGGGTATTCCCGACAAGCCGACGAGGCACGATTCCGCGCGCAGACGAGTGCGGCGCGGGTTGCGGTTACCCCCGGGGCTGGCGCCCCCGCGGCCGGGCGCGCCCGGGAAACGCGGGGTGGGCCCCCGGGTAACCAGGGATAACATTCTCGTTG